>JBBPYD010000106.1:0-26482 GCA_038200305.1 Bryobacterales bacterium | reverse complement strand
TCCACCACCGACCGCCATGCCGCCCCGTGATGCCCGCAGACTGATCCGTCACCACACCAGACGCCTCAACTGTCTGCACCGTTGGCTTACCGAACCCACTCGACCGGACTAACATGAGAGATTGTTTTCAGAGCAACGCGGATTGGAGCGATGGAACGAAAAAGGCCGGTTAACTGGTGCGCAAACGGGCCGACCGCATCCACGTTTCGATCTCTTCGCGTGGCGGTACGCCTGCTACCGCGCCTATTTTTTGCACGCTGAGGGCTGCAACGGCGTTACCGAAAGTTCCCGCTTGCGTGTGGGATTCGCCGCGGAGCATGGCTGCAAGGAAACCGGCAACGAAGCAGTCGCCCGCGCCTGTGGTGTCCTTCACTTCGACATCGAATGCCGGGCAGACGACATCGCGATCCTTGGTATAGATGGCGCATCCGCGATTGCTCAACTTCATGACAGCCGTGCGGACACCTTTTGCGAGGACCACGCCGGCGGCGGCCGAGGGATCGGAGGCGCCAGTGATCATGCGGGCCTCATCTTCGTTCATGAACAGAATGTCGAGATGGGGTAAGCACGATTCCAGGTCACGCATCCAGCGATTCTCCGCATCCCAGTTGGTGTCTAACGATGTGGTGAGTCCGGCGGCCCGTGCGCGGGCCAATGTCTGGGGCGCGTGCGCGCGCAATCGAGGAAGGATGAACAGGCTGGCGAGATGATAGTGGGATGCGCCTTGCACGAGCGCCGAATTGAACTCAAGAGGCTCTGGAAACGCCTGTTCACTTGCGCCGAGGCGGTGCAGGAACTGGCGGTCGCCTGCGCTGTTCACGATCACTACCGTGGTTGCGGTGGGCGCGCCGCAACGGCTGACGTGGCTGGTATCCACGCCGCGCGACTTGAGAGTTTCGAGAGCGCCGCGCCCCTGATCGTCGTCTCCGGCCACTCCTATTAACCGGACGGGCACGCCTAATCGAGCCAGTGCCGTCGACGTGTTCGCGCCGTTCCCTCCCAGATGATATTCAACCGACTCGACCAATGTGGTGGCGCCCCACTGCGCGTTGTCTACCGGCCGGACCAGAATGTCGAAAATAATACTGCCGGAACAAAGGACAGCCGGGCCGCTGTTGCCGAACGTTTCAACTCTCATCGGGAGGACCTCATTTATATAAATTTCGCTTGACAGCGCTCGCGCCGAAAGATACAGTCATCATAAGCGATCACAGATCCTCATAATCGCCAAAAGAGATCGTCACAAACGATCATTCCGGCGCAAGAGGATCGAAAGGGAGTTTAACCTATGCCAATTAGCCGTCTTCTAAAATTCATCTTTTTAACAACATGTTGCGCGATGTTTTTAAGTGGACAAGAATTCCGCGCCTCCATTACAGGGCGTGTCACCGACCCGAGCGGAGCAGGCGCGCCGAACGCGAAAGTGACTGCAACTAACGTGGAAACCAATGAACAGTCCACGGCGGCTACGGGAGCTGAGGGCGATTACACGATCCCGTTCTTAAAACCCGGCACGTATAAAATCAGCGCCGAAGCCGCTGGGTTTAAGACGGCGGTCCGCGACAATATCCAACTGTTCGTGAATACGAAAACAACGGTCGATTTCGGGCTCGATGTTGGCCAGGTGCAGGAGACGGTGAACGTCACCGCGGCACCACCGATGCTGGATGAGTCGACGGCGACGCGAGGCGGCGTGATTGAGAATCTTCGGGTGACTGAATTGCCACTGAACGGACGCAACCCGTTTATGTTGTCGAATCTGACGCCGGGGGTGGTGTTTGCAGGTAACCCGCAATTTACGCGTCCTTTCGATAATGGCGACAACGCCAACTTTTCGATCAATGGCGGGCTGCGGCAGACAAATGAATTTCTGATCGATGGCACGCCGGACAATGCGGTTACGGATACAGCGGGCGACCGCTCGCATGCGAACCAGAACATCGCCTACATTCCGACCGTGGATGCAACGCAGGAATTCAAGATCATCACGAATTTCTACGATGCGCAGTATGGGCGCACGGGTGGCGGCATCATCAGCGTTTCCACAAAGTCCGGAACGAACCAGTATCACGGCACTCTTTACGACTTCCTCCGGCGCTACCAGTGGGATGCAAACAATATCGCGGCGAATGCAGCGGGGCGTCCGATCTACGCGGTGGATCCGGTCACACATGAAAATCTGGGCGGGCACAAACTCGACCAATACGGCCTACAGGTGGGCGGGCCGGCGAGTATTCCGAAAATATTCAACGCGAAGGACAAGACGTTCTTCTCTTTTGCGTTTGAGAACTACAGGGAATCGACGCCCAGCCCCGGTTTGACGTCCGTTCCGACGCTGGCCGAGCGCTCCGGCGACTTCTCGAAGAGCGGAGTCACGGTTTACGATCCCTTCACTACGCGGGCTAATCCGGCCTTCGATTCGACAAAACCGCAGGGGCCGACCAATGCGCCGTACATTCGCGACCAGTTCCCGAACAATGTGATTCCACAGAACCGTTTGAATACGGTGGGCCGTAATATCGCGAACGCTTATCCCGCGCCTAACGTGGGCGATGCGAGTTTGCGGTTTAATAATTATCTTTCCAGCCCGAATTTGAGTTTAGACAAGTTCCGCAACCACTTTGGGCGCGTCGACGAAAACCTCAGCGAGAGGGAGAGACTCTTTTTCCGATATGCGCATAACCGGCGGGAGCAGTTCGATCAGGGTACCGCTGTATTTCCGGGAATCGGCTTCGATGCCCAAGATCCGTTGCTTCGCGTGAACGATACAGCGGTGGTGGATTCCGTGACGGTGCTGAGTCCGACGATGATTCTGGATCTGCGCGGCGGGTTCAGCCGTTACATCGAGCAAGCGTTCCGAAGACACGTGTATGGATTCGACGCCACGCAGCTCGGATTCCCGGCGGCGTTTTCGGCCGCGCGTCCGGACCCGATTCCGCCACGCATTCAGCTTGAACAGTATGGCACCGATTTCGGGACACGTAATCAGCGGTACAACGTGAGCAATACGTTGAGCTTTCAACCCAGCCTCTCGCTGATCAAGGGACGGCATTCGATCAAGTTCGGCAGCGATATCCGCGACATTCGCGTCAATACGGCGAGCGGCTCCTTTGTTTATGGCGGTGGACAGTTCCACTTCAATCGGGACATCACCACGCGGTTTCCGGGGATATCCGAATCGGCATCCGGTTCGGCGGCGGCATCGCTGTTGCTGGGAGCGCCCGATTCCGGAGTGGTCCAGTACACGCCGGCACTGGCCTATCGTTGGGGCTATTACGGCATCTATTTCCAGGACGACATTCGATTGACTTCGCGTCTGACGGTGAATGTGGGCTTGCGGTGGGATGTGGAAGGCTCGCCTACCGAGCGCTACAACCGGATGAATCGAGGCTGGAATTTTGCTACGGCCAGTCCGCTTGCGGCGGCTGCGAAAACCGCGAATTCGTCGGACTGCCCGGCGTGCGCGAATCTGACGGGCGGACTGCTTTTCGCCGGGGTGAATGGCAATCCCCGTGAAGCGTTCAGCACGAACTACGATCACTGGCAACCGCGCATCGGCGCCGCTTACAGGCTTGCGGTCAACACCGTAGTTCGCGCCGGCTTCGGCGTGTTCTACCTGCCTGAAGCGGCTTTCGGCGGAGTTGCCGGCTTCGCGGTGGACACCCCGTTTGTCGCTACCACCGGCGGCGGCGCCAGCCAATACATTCCGGCTAATACGCTGAGCAACCCGTTTCCGGGCGGTCTGTTCAGCCCGGTTGGATCTTCGCAAGGACTGAACACATTTACGGGATCTAACAGCGTGATTTTCAATAATCCAAACCGGGCGATTCCCCACGCCAATCAGTTCTCGGCCGGGATTGAGCATCAATTGCCCTGGAGCGTCAAGCTGGAAGCTTCCTATGTGGGGAGCCGGACGTATGACATTAACACCAACGATAACCAGTCGGGCGGCGCGCGCAATCTCAACGTGAATAGCGCGGCACAGTTGGCACAGGCGCGGCTGAGTCCGAGTTACTTGACCCAGACGGTGCCGAATCCGTTTGTAGGTTTGCTGCCCGGGACGAATTTGAATGGCGCAACGGTTCCCCGCTCGCAATTGTTAAAACCGTTTCCGCAGTTCAATACGGTTCTTGAAGGGCAGGAGTCGATCGGGAAGATTTGGTACGACTCGCTTCAGGTAAGCGTTGAGAAGAGATATACGCAGGGTTTGGTGTTGGTGCTTGCTTACACCTGGTCTAAGAATCTGGAACAGGTTAACTTCCTGAACCCGCAGGATGGGGCTCCGGTGAAGAACCTGACTTCGAACGACCGTCCACAACGGCTGGTGCTCAGCGGCGTCTACGAATTGCCCTTTGGGCGCGGCAAGGCGATTGGAAAGAATATGAGCCGCGGGTGGAATATGCTTGCGGCCGGATGGGAATACAACTTCATCGGCACCATTCAATCGGGCACGCCGTTCGATTTGCCGGGCAACGTCGATTTTATCGGCAATCCAACGGTCAGCAATCAGAATTTCACCAGTTGGTTTAACAACTGCGTGGCCAGCGTGGCGGGAACTGCGGCCTGCTCAAATCCCGCCTGGCAACTGAGGGCGCCAAATACCCTGCGGACGATTCCGTTCCGCGTTGGCTCGCTTCGCAACCCGACGCGGCCCACGTGGGACATGTCATTCAACAAGAAGGTTTACCTCTCTGAGCGGTTCAATGTGCAGGCGCGGCTGGAGGCGTTCAACGTGTTCAATTCGCCCATACGGGGCGGCCCAATTACCGATCCTATCCGGTCCGACTTCGGGCTGATCCCGCTGGGGCAGAATAACATTCCCCGGCAGGTGCAGTTAGGATTCAAGCTGAATTTCTAGTGGTCTGATGGCCGCGGCCCGGTAACACTGGAGGAAACTTGTATCTATCCGCTGACAAGATCAAGCATATGAGAGCGCTCTCTACCGGGGATGGCGTGATTGCGGCGCTGGCCATGGATCAACGGAAGAGCCTTCGAAAGCCTATCGCGGCGTTTCGCGGGGTAGCGCCGGAGTCCATAACGGACGACATGCTTGGGGAATTCAAGACTGCCGTCACAAGGATTCTGAGTCCGTTTGCCAGCGCGATTCTTTTGGATCCCGAATACGGGCTGAAAGCGGCCGAGGCTCGCGCACCCGGCACCGGACTGCTGCTGACGTATGAGGCGGATGGATTTGAGAATCCGCGGCCGAACCGCATGCTTGCCCTGATGCCGCATGTTTCCGGGCAGCGCATTAAGGAGTGGGGCGCAAATGGCGTAAAGATATTGCTGTCCTACACGCCTTTCGACGACGTGCGGGTCAACGACGAGAAACACGCCATGATCGAGCGGATCGGCAACGAATGCGCCGGAGCGGGGCTCCCATTCTTTCTGGAATTTGTCGGCTATGACCACCTTGGCGGCGATGAGAGCGGTCTGGAATTCGCCAAGATTAAGCCCGAAATCGTGATACGCAGCATGCAGGAGTTCTCAAAAGATATTTACCGGGTGGACGTAATGAAAGTGCAGGTGCCGGTAAATGCGGAGTTTGTGGAAGGCAGTTGCGTTTACAAGGGGCAGAAGGCGTATTCTTACGCGGAAGCGCTGGCGCTCTTTCGGCGGGCTGCCAGCGTGGGGACGCGGCCGTTCATCTATCTGAGCGCCGCGGTGGGGCACCGGGAGTTTACGGAATCCTTGCGGATGGCTACGGAAGCGGGCGCCAGGTTTTCCGGCGTACTTTGCGGACGCGCGACGTGGCGGGAAGCGATTCCCGTTTACGCGAAACTCGGACGGTCCGCGCTGGAAGACTGGCTGGCGGAGGAAGGGGTGAAGAATATCCGGGCCGTTAATGAGGCGATTCATGGAGCGACGCCGTGGTCCGACTTCGGATTGTCGCAGCCCACGGTTGCATAACCGGGATACTCAACTTGGTTTTTCCAGCTAATCCCGCAGTCACTTTTCATTTTTAAAAATTCTTTTCGGCAAAATGCCGATTTATTTCTTGACTTCTACGGCCAAAAGCGTACGCTTGGACGTACCAAAGAGCTAAGTAATAAGACAGCACCCGGTTCCGGACTGCCAGAGTGACACGGGTGCCGTCTGGTTGCAGTCCACATCTAAGCTCGAAGGTCACGCAAAACACCACCGGCCTCTTAAACAAGGCCGTCGAAGAACGAATAAGCCTGGCATTAAACCATAGAAATGGAGAAAAAATGAGAAGCAAGATTTTGACAATTGCGGTAGCTTTGTGTTTTGCGGGCGGCGTCCTGCAACCATTGAGCGCCCAAGTTTCCACCAAAGCGCCTCGCTCCGCGTCAAGGAGGCAGGCGGTCGCGGGTCTCGCGCCAACCGCGGCGGAGCAGGTTCCGTCGGGCCAATATCCCACGCAGGCCCTGGAGGAATTGCGGGCGGAACTGCTGAACCTCTCCGACAGCGTTCAGGAGTTCGCCGACTTAGCTCCTCCCGATCTTGTAGACTCCGATAGTCTGCAGGAAGCCAGAGTTCAAATTCAGCAGATGCCGCCCCAATACCTGAATGCTCTTCGACAGGGAATCAGTCCTTCCAAGCTGCACAACCGGCTTCAGTTGGCCCGGACGGCGGTGGCGGACTACCGTAAAACAGCTGCGGCCACGAAGGTCACCGGCGGGGCACAGCGGGACACGGCGGGATTTCCGAACGCCTCCGGAACTTGCTCAAGCGCCAATGGCACCGATGTGAAGAGAATACCCACGGGTGTCGTGATCGCGGCGGATGTCGTTTTCTTCATCGCAGACGGCGTGAGAGAGTTTGCGCAAGATGCCTGTAAACAAGAAGCGGTTATTCTTGGTGAGGGCGGCAACACGAGTCTGGCATGCATCATTGTAGATACCGTCTGGATCGTGGCGAAGGCCGTGGACGAAGGAATCCACTTTTGCGATGACGACCTGACCGGAGCCGTGATCGACACCAACTACGCGCGCCTCGATCACATCCACAACGATCTCGCCGCGGTTCAGGGCACGGCGAACACCATTGATAGCCATCTCACCACTGTGGACGGCCATCTCACAACCGTTAACAATCAAATTACAACTGAATTTACAGCGCTGGACACCCACGTTACCAATGTTGACAATCACGTCGCGAATGAGTTTACTACCCTGTCGGGTCTTGTGACGGCGTTGGTGGGGAATTTGTCGGCCCAAGTCACCGCTTCCACAAATAAACTGGTGGACGGACAAAAGCAGATCATGAAGCTGGAGCTGACACCGGATGGGCAGCGCCAAATTGTTCCGGCCATTCTGAGTTGCAACGGTGCTCCGTCGGGTCCTACCACTTGCCCGGACGTATTGCTGGTGTGCTCGGCGGGTAAGTGCTCCTGGAATAATGCGGGACCGCTCCCATAGAGGTAGGTGTATTCTTCGGCCAGCCATACCGAAGCAACTTTCTATCCTAGCAACTCCTTTACGGCTCGACTAGAGGTCCTGGCCAATATCTGTGAGCGCGAAGGGGCGCCAGTGGGCGGCCCTTCAGCATGTAACGGCTGAGCGCACGGTGTTGCTGTGGCGTGCGCGCCCGTGTGATTGATATCGCGTTCTTCGGACTCGAAGAAGATTTCCCTGCTGGAGCGCGTCCTTTCCGGCGCCTGGCATTGTGGCTCGAACCTGGAGTCGTTACCATAGAGCACATGACGATCCAACGGATGTAGCACGTCGGCATCGTGGTTGACGACCTCGCGGCCGCAACCGGGTTCTTCGTCGAACTTGGACTCGAGCTGCAGGGAGAGGGGCCGGTCGAGGGCCGCTGGGTGGACCGCGTCGGGGGGCTCGACGGCGTCCGGGCAGAGATCGCGTTCCTGCAGACCCCGGACGGCCATGGACGACTCGAACTGACGAAATTCCACACGCCGTCGACCCAGGGCGGCAACCGGCACGCGCCGGCGAACACACCGGGCATCCGCCATGTCGCATTCGCCGTCGAAACATCGACGCCGGCCTGCGAGCCCGCGGCGCTGAGCTCGTCGGCGAGCTGGAGCGCTACGAGGACAGCTACCGGCTCTGCTACGTCCGCGGCCCCGAGGGGATCGTCATCGAGCTGGCAGAGCACATCGGCTGACGGGTCCGTTCCGCCGCCGACCCCCCGCCAACCGGGCGACCCGACTAATCGCTCCCGACTAATCACATTTCGCCCGCTTGCAGCCGGTAACGAATCGTGCCCCAGCATTCGGCGTCTAACTCTAACCAGCAGTACCTTGCTCTCACAGTAATGTCGGAAACAAAATGTATCGGTGTTGGCTCTAAGGTTCGTACGGTAGAGACCGAGCTTGACCGTCTTGTATGGTTTAGACCCTTAACGCCTGTTAGATGGATTTAACCACACGTTTGAGAGAAACGGTGACTTGACGGATTACGGACAAAGGAGACAATTACAACAATGGTAGCTTGGAGAGTATTCCGCCTGGGGCCGCTTTGTGCCCTTTGGACCTTGGGACTGACCGCTTCGTCCGTGTATGCCGCGCCAATTTCAGTCACCGTGACCATTAAGAATCTTGCGCCGTCCAACGGTACGTTTCTGACGCCGTTGTGGGTGGGTTTCCACGACGGAACATTCGACCTGTTCAACAGCGGGGCAGCCGTCTCCCCTAGTTTCGAAAGGCTGGTGGAGGACGGTACAACCACCCAGACAAGTGCCTTGTTTGGCGCGTTTGCCGCATCCCACGGCGGGATCGACGGAACGCTGTTCGGACCGGCGATGCCCGGAGCCATTGCGCCCGGTGAAAGTTCCTCGATGACATTCACTTTGGACAACATGGCGGCGAGCAATCGCTACTTCAGTTACGCCTCCATGGTGATACCGAGTAATGATGCTTTTGTTTCCAATGATAATCCGCTCGCGCGGCAAATCTTTAATAGCTCGGGAATGTTTTTCGGAGCGAACTTCATTATCCTCGGAACCCAGGTGATGGACGCCGGTAGCGAAGTTAACGATGAACTCCCGGCCAATACGGCGTTCTTTGGTCAAATGGCGCCAAACACGGGTACACCGGAAGGCGGAGTGGTGACGATTCATCCCGGTTTCAAGCCGAAAGCCAGTGGTGGCATTCTGGACGATCCGATGTTCGCGAACGCCAACTTTAAATCCCCTGGATACGAGGTTGCCCGTATCGCCGTCACGGAGGGACCCTCGCCGGTCCCGGAGCCCGGGACGACGATGCTGCTAGGAGCAGGTTTGGCGGGATTGGCGCTGTTTGCCCGGCGGGCGCGAAGGATTTCGCATAGGTTGGGCCTCAAATGAAAAAAATATTTACAGGTTGGACCAGGGCCGCCTTGGCAATCGGCGCGTCTATTCCCGCCCTTTTAGCTCAGACTACCAACATCGACTGGCCATATTACAGCAACGATTTGGGGGGCATGCGGTACGTCGATATCGACCAGATCACGCCCGGGAACGTTTCTACGCTTGCGCCCGTGTGGACTTTCCATACCAACGTCTTCAACGAAGACACATCGTTCGAGGGGCAGCCCATCGTTGTAGGAGGGGTGGTGTATCTCAGTTCGCCTCACGACCATGTGTTCGCGCTGAATGCGGCGACAGGCGCGATTCTCTGGACTTACAATCCCGAAATGCCGCCGCTCTCGAAGCTGGCAATCTGCTGCGGGCCATCCAATCGCGGCGTGGCGGTAGGCAAGGGGAAAGTGTTTATCGGGCAGTTGGACGCGAATCTGGTGGCCTTAGACGCGGCGACCGGCAAGATGGTGTGGAAGACCGCAGTTGACAAGTGGCAGGAGAAGTGGACCGAAGCCATGGCGCCGCTCTATGTCGATGGCAAGGTCATTATCGGCGCGTCCGGAGGGGAATTTCTGAGGCGGGGTCACGTTTCGGCCTACGATGCCGATACGGGGAAAATGCTTTGGCGGTTCTACACCGTGCCCGCGACCGGAGAATTCGGCAATAATACGTGGGCCGGCGATTCGTGGAAGACCGGCGGCGCGACGGTCTGGTCGACGCCCGTGGCCGATCCGCAGCTCGGACTCGTTTACATTACAACCGGAAATGCGGCTCCCGACGAGAATGGGTCGTCGCGGGCCGGCGATAATCTGTTCGCGAACTCGATCGTGGCGCTCGACCTGAACACGGGGCAGCGCAAATGGCATTTCCAGGAAGTGCATCACGATCTTTGGGACTATGATGCCGTGCAGCCGGCGCACCTATTCACACTGGAGAAGAGCGGTCAACAAATCCCGGCCATCGGGCATGCGAACAAGAACGGATATTACTTCCTTCTCGACCGGCGAGATGGTAAACCGCTGGTGGATGTGAAAGAAGTCAGCGTGCCGACGGATCCGGCGTGGCAGCATGCTTCACCAACCCAACCAGTCCCTGCTACGGACGTTCTGATTCCACATTCCGTGGACAAGACCCCGCCCGGCATGAAATCCGCCGCATTCTGGACGCCACCTCAGGAACAGCCCCTCATCATGCAGCCGGGCTTTGAAGCCGGGCCGAACTACCCACCGGGCGCGTATAGCCCGCGGACCAAGTTCGCCTACATCGGAGCGGGCGGCTATGAACCATGGATTTACCATTCCATTCCCCCGCAGGTGAACAGTATCGGATCTACGGGAGTAGACGAGATACCCGGGATTGAGCATTACGGTCTGGTGGATGCCGTGGACACCACTTCGGGCAAGATCGCGTGGCAAGTCCGGACGCCCGAGCGCACCGCATCCGGGGTGACCGTTGCGGGCGATCTGGTTTTCTTCGGCGAAGGAAACGGCAAGTTCGATGCCGCCGATTCCAAGACCGGCAAAATCCTTTGGTCTTTCAAGAGCGATCAAAAGGGATTTGGCGGGGCCGATGGAAGTCCCGCCGTGTACATGATGAATGGGCGCGAGTTTGTCATCATGCCGTTCGGCGGCAACCACCAGTTGCGGTCGAATGGGCAGCCGAGCGCGCCGGGTGACGCTGTCGTCGCGTTCGCTCTGCCGCAATCGGGGCCGGCGCAGGCGCCCGTTGTGATTACGGCCAACCCGGTGCAGGTGGATACGGGGGCCATCCCGGAATCCGCGATGACGCCGCCGCTGAGTTCTCCGCCTCCGGACGCCCGCGTGGTCGAGTTGCGGACCCACGATTTCGGTTTCCATCCGGACAATTTTACGGTGTTCACGAATGAGAAGATCGCCGTTCACATCATTAACACCGGCGTACCGCCCGCGGGGTTCGCCATTCTCTCGCCGAAGGGCCCGATCGCGCTGAAAGGGCCGGTGAAGCCCAAGGAGGATGCGTACTTCGTTTTTCAGGCTCCGCCCGAGACGGGAGTCTACGAATTCTTCAGTCCTTTGGGCCCGCAAAAGTTCTACGCGATGACCGGTATCATCCGGGTGGCCGAACCGTGCGCAGGGCAAACAACGCCGTGCATCTCCGCTGCCGGGATCACGAATTCCGCCAGCTTTCTGGCCGGCGCGGTCTCACCCGGAGAAATCGTTACTCTGTTTGGGCTTGGTATCGGACCACAGCAAGGGGCATTCCTTTCCATGAATTCCGGCGCGATTGGCACAACTCTCGCAGGGACGCGTGTCCTATTTGATGGCGTGGCCGCGCCGTTGCTCTATTCGCAAAACAACCAGGTCAATGCGGTGGTTCCTTTTTCGGTTGCCGGCAAGCAGACCACTAGTGTGCAGGTGGAGTACAACGGAAAGACCACTGCCGCGACGACCGCGTCCGTGGTCGACGCCGCGCCGGCGCTATTCACGATGAACGGATCGGGCAAGGGTCAGGCAATCGTCGCGAATGCGGATGGTTCGCTGAATTCACAATCGAAGCCGGCGGCCAGGGGATCCATCGTCAAGCTCTATGTTACGGGGCTGGGCCGGACGGACCCGCCGGGAGTGGACGGACAATTCGTGAGCGCTCCTACAGGCAAACCCCTGCTGCCGATTCATGTCCTGATCGGTGGGATCGATTCCGCAGTATCCCGGACCACGGTTCCGGCCGGGCTATTCGCGGGATTGATGGAAATCCAAGTGAAAGTACCGGATCAGTTACCATCCGGCGCCGCTTCGGTCGCAATCGCGGTTGGCGATCTGCTTAGTCCCGCCACCGCGACGTTGGCGGTCCAATAGATCCAGAGCGAAAGGTGAATACGGCAATGACAAGAGCGGACACAAACTGGAAAGCGGCCATCAAGGCCGGGATTGTTGCGGGAGTTGTGTTCCTGATCCTCGAAATGTTGCTTGTACCGCTGGTAAAGGGAGGCAGTCCGTGGGGGCCGCCGCGCATGATCGCCGCGATTCTGCTAGGCAAAGAGGTCCTGCCACCGCCCGCTACTTTCGCGCTTGGTATGTTCTTGGCCGCGCTTGTGGTGCATTTCGTCCTTTCGATTGTTTTCGGAATCGTTTTGGCCTTTGTCGTAAAAGGGTTCGAGATGGGAATCGCAATCGGGATCGGCTTAGCCTTCGGATTGATTCTCTATTTCGTTAATTTCTACGGCTTTACTGCCGTATTCCCGTGGTTCGCCATGGCGCGTAGTCCGGTCACGATCTTCACACATATGGTGTTTGGGGCCGTGGCGGCATGGGTGTATAAGAGGATGCAAACACCGGCGATGGTTCCGGCATAACGTAACAGGTCAAGAGGAAGAATCGATCAGGTGTACTAGGTGGTCTAGTACGCCTGCAGAAATCCTTACCGGCGGATTAGGGACTAATCAATCCCGCTTGACAGAATCCCGCCATCGCGCCTACACTGATCACGGTCGATCAACTACAACCCACCATGTTTTCTGAGCAACGGCAGCAGAAAATCCTGGAAATCTTGCGCACCGAACAGTTCGTACGGGCTTCGGATCTGCAGAACATGCTCGATGCATCGCAGGCGAGTATCCGCCGGGACCTTCAGGCACTAGAAGAGGCGGGATTGCTCAAGCGAACCCACGGCGGGGCCAGCGCCAATCAGACGGCTGGTTTTGAAGCTTCGCTGGTGCAAAAAGAGGATCGGTTCAAGACCGAGAAAGCTGCCATTGCCCGCATCGCCGTGAGTCTGATCAAGGATGGTGAAACGGTGATGCTGGACGCCGGGTCCACCACCCTGCAAATTGCCAGGCAACTCAGGCATCGGCGCAATATCAAAGTGGTTACGAATGCAGTCAACATAGCCTGGGAATTGTCGTCAAGTGAGGTGGAAGTTACAGTCACAGGCGGAACACTACGGCGCAACACGCTCGCACTGGTGGGCCCAATTGCCTGCGCCACCCTGGCTGGACTTCATGTGGACAAGCTGTTTCTAGCCACAAACGGACTGGACCTGCGGCGCGGCCTGACCAGCCCGAATCTCACAGAAGCGCAAGCCAAGAGAGCTATGTTGGACAGCGCCAGAGAGGTGATTTTGGTTACCGACCACAGTAAGTTCGGGCGAATCGCTTTTACCCAGGTGTGTGGCCTGGACCGGGTTCAATACCTGATCACCGATGCACGCGCTCCGGTTGAATTTGTGCAGGCCCTTGAGAAACTGCGGGTCCACGTGCTGGTCGCGCACGAGGATAGCAGCGTCCGGCATGGGCGTAACAATGGCGGCGCACGGGCCGGATAACCGGCCTACTGTAACGGCTGTACGCTCAAAAATCTGGCAAGCCCCCCCTTGTTACGGGCTGTGGAAAAGCCCATAATTGTCATGGGCTATGAGAAAAATCCTGTTCTCTGGAATGTTGGTTTTTTCGGCACTGCTGGCAGCGGAAACAATTGCTCCGTTAGGGACCTATAAGCCCGCCGAGCGGCGCCATTGGGCGTTTGTGAAGCGCTCGCAACCAGAAGTTCCGAAGTTCGCCAGTGCGGCCGACCGCACCTGGGCGCGAAATCCAGTGGACGCGTTCATTCTGGCCCGCTTGAAGAAAGAAGATTTGCGGCCGTCGCCACCGGCCGATCGCGCAACGTTGATCCGCCGCGTGTACTTCGATCTGACTGGACTGCCGCCCACGCCGCGCGACGTGGCGCAGTTCGTGGCGGACAAGTCGCCGGACTCCTACACGAAACTGGTCGACCGGTTGCTGGACAGCCCGCATTACGGAGAGCGATGGGGACAGCACTGGCTGGACGTTGTCCGTTTCGCTGAGACCGATGGCTTCGAGTACGACACGCAACGAAAGGATGCCTGGCGGTACCGGGATTATGTGATTCGCGCGTTCCAAAACGACAAGCCTTTCGATCGCTTTGTAACCGAGCAGCTTGCCGGCGATGAGGTCGCTCCTCAGGAAGACGAAACACTGATCGCATCCGGGTTCAACCGGTTGGGGCCGCTGCGGAAGAATGCCGGGAACCAGGAAGTGGCCAGCAGCCGCAATGAAGTGCTCACGGAAATGACAAACGTGGTTGGCTCGGCGCTGCTTGGTGTAACACTAGGCTGCGCACGATGCCACGATCATAAGTTCGATCCGATCCGCCAGAGCGATTATTACCGGATTCAGGCCTACTTTGCAGCGGCGCAGGACAAGGACCTTCCCAGGGCGAGCGCGGAAGAGCAGGCGGCCTGGAAAGCGAAAGCCGAACCGATTGAGGCGGAAATCAAGAAGATCCGTTCTTCCATGAAGGGGAGTACGCCGGATCAGCGGGAGCAATTACTGAAGAAGATGGAGGAAGTGCAGGAGAAGATGCCGGAACCGCTGCCTTCGGTACAGGCTGTTGTGGACAATATGCAGCAGAAATCGTCCATTCATCTTCTGGCGCGTGGAGATTATCAGAATAAGGGAGATGCGGTTGGTATGCGTCCCCTGGGAGTGCTGCTTCCCGACGCTGCTCCGGAATTGGCGCAAGATATTCAGAAGCCGCGCGCCGAGCTTGCGAAATGGATTACCGATCCAGACAATCCGTTGACTGCGCGCGTGATGGTCAACCGGATCTGGCAGGGGCACTTTGGACGGGGAATCGTAGCTTCCCCAAATGATTTCGGGCGCATGGGCGAGCATCCCACCCATCCGGAACTGCTGGATTTTCTGGCGAACGAATTTGTGGCGAGCGGTTTCAGCGTGAAGCATATACATCGCCTGATTTTGTCCAGCAATGCTTACCGGCAAGCCTCCGCCGTTGCAAATACAGCAGCCGCGGAGAAAGATCCGGATAACAAGTTGCTTTGGAAATTTAACCGCCGGCGTTTGGAAGCCGAAGAGATTCGCGACGCGATGCTGGCGGCTTCGGGCAAGCTCAACGAGAAAGCCGGCGGCCCCAGCGTGATGATCCCGATCGACAAGGGTTTGGTGAAGGCTCTTTACAAGCCATCGCAATGGGTCCCTGCCAAGGACCAGGCGGAATACTCGCGCCGCAGCATTTATCTGATTTCGAAGCGCAATCTCCATCTGCCGTTTATGGAAGTGTTCGATGCGCCCGATTCGCTGGCGAGTTGCCCGCGGCGGGAATCCAGCACGCACGCTCCGCAGGCACTTGAGCTAATGAACGGCACACTGAGTAACCAGCAGGCAGAGGCGCTTGCGAAGAGGCTGGAAACCGAAGCCGGCCCCGGCCCGCGAAAGCAGGTGGATCTGGCATACCGGTTGGTGAGAGGCCGGGCTCCGAACCCGAAAGAGATGCAGCAATCGCTGGCATTTCTCAAGACGCAGTCCCGCCGGGAGTTTGCTCTGGCGATGCTGAATCTGAACGCATTTTTGTATGTGAACTAGCCATGTCTGAACATAGCCGAATCACCCGTAACCGACGAGAGTTCTTGTGCGACGCATTCTGCGGCTTTGGAGCCTTGGCCCTGGGGACGATGCTGCAGCAGCAGGCGCTGCGGGCTGCGCCGCTTGGGAACATGAATCCGCTGGCTCCGAAGGCTGCCGACATGCCGGACAAAGCGAAGGCGAAGGCCGTTGTCTTTCTATTTATGTCCGGCGGCCCCAGCCATATGGAGACCTTCGATCCGAAGCCGCTGTTAAACAAGCTGAACGGTCAGAAGCGGCCAGCAAGCTTCGGCGAGGCCAAATACCAGTTTGTTACTTCAGAAGCGAAGCTGCTGGGCACCAAGCGCACCTTCAAGCGGTATGGCAAGAGCGGCATCGAAGTTTCCGACCTGTTTCCGCACATGGCCGAATGCGTAGACGATATGGCGGTGATCCGGTCGTGCTACGCCGACATGGTTGTCCATTCAGCGGCGCAGTATCAGTTGTTCACGGGCCGCGTGATTCCGGGGTTCCCCAGCATGGGTTCGTGGACGCTGTATGGGCTGGGATCGGAGAGCGATTCCTTGCCCGCGTATGTGGTGATGCCCGATCCGCATGGCGCGCAAGAGGCCGGGCAGCCGATGTATGCGAACGGGTTTCTCCCTGCCATCTATCAACCGACGTTTTTCCGGCCGGGGGATAAGCCCGTGCTGAATCTGGATCTGCCGGCGGGCGTTTCGATGACCGAGCGCAAGAAGACGCTCGACTTCATCCGTGGCCTCAATCAGGCCAATATGGCTCCGGACGATTCAGAGTATGCCGCGCGTATCAATGCGTACGATCTCGCCTTCAAGATGCAGACGGAAGCTCCGGCCGTTTTCGATCTCTCCACCGAGCCGCAGGAAACTTTGGATATGTACGGCATTGGAAAGCCGGTGACCGACGATTATGGCCGGCGCTGCCTGCTGTCGCGGCGGTTGATTGAAAAGGGAGTCCGGTTTGTGTGTCCGGTTTCGGGTGGCGGCACCGGCGTTTTGCAATGGGATGCGCACGACGACATTGAGGAGAATCATCTCCGCATGGCGGCGCAGACGGACCAGCCGATCGCCGCATTGATGAAGGATCTGAAACGGCGCGGGCTGCTGGATACGACGCTGGTGGTGTGGGGCGGAGAGTTCGGGCGGTCTCCGGAATCGCAAGGGAGCAAGGGACGCGATCACCATAATCTAGGCTTCAGCATGTGGATGGCTGGCGGCGGTATCAAGGGCGGCCAGGTGGTGGGCGCGACGGATGAGATTGGACTCAAAGCGGTGGAGAGTCCTTACCATTTCAGGGATGTCCACACTACAATTCTGAATCAGCTTGGGCTGAGCCAGGATGCGCTCAGCTATATGCACCAGGGCCGCAAAGAGCGGTTGACCGAGGTACATGGCAAAGTAATTTCAGAGATTGTGTAATGGACATCGACGTGGATATAGACGTAGACGAAATCGCGGATGTGAATTACTTGGGCACGTCCGGTCCGAATGGCGTAGAGGGTGTTGAGGTTCGTTTTAAAGATGGCACCACCCGGCTTTATCAAGGCGAGGAATTGCCGGAAGTATTCGCTATCCTAAACCACTGGACCCCACCGACCGCATAGAGGAGTCAGAGGGAGGCGCACTAATGCCCGGCGGTTTCAATATCCCAACACTCTCTTGCATTCGATGAATATCCAAATCGCCGGTTCCAGTTCGCTACTACCAGCGTGGCTACGCTGTTGCCGATTATGTTTGTCAAAGCGCGCGCTTCCGACATGAACCGGTCGATGCCCAGAATCAGCGCCAGGCCGGCGACCGGCAGATGACCGATCGCGGATAGCGTCGCGGCCAAAACAATAAATCCGCTGCCAGTCACGCCGGCTGCTCCTTTCGATGTCAGCAGCAGGACCGCCAACAACGTGACCTGTTGCATCAGCGTCATGGGTGTATTCGTGGCTTGGCTGATGAATACGGCCGCCATGGTTAGATAGATGGCCGTGCCGTCGAGGTTAAACGAGTAGCCGGTGGGAATCACAAGACCAACAGTCGATTTGCCTGCACCAAAACTCTCCAGTTTCGTCATGATCCGCGGCAACACCGATTCCGAAGAGGAGGTGGCCAACACGATCAGCAACTCCTCTTTGATGCAGCGCAGCAATTTCCAGATGCTGAAGCCATGCACGCGGGCAATGCTGCCCAGCACAGCGAAGATGAAGATCACGCAGGTCAGATAGAATGTTCCCATCAGCTTGGCCAGCGGGACCAGGCTTCCCAAGCCGTAAGCGCCGATGGTGAAGGCCATCGCGCCAAATGCGCCCACCGGCGCGGTCTTCATAATCATTCCGACGATTGCAAACAGAACCCGCGAAAGGTTCTCAATCAGGCGGAAGACTATGTTCTCGCGCCCTCCGGTATGCTGCAATGCGATTCCGAAGAGCACCGCCAACAGCAGAACCTGAAGGACCTCGCCCTTCGCGAACGCATCGAAAAAGGTGCTGGGAATCACCCCGAGTAGGAAATCCTTCATTCCGGTCATTTTTCCGGGGCCGGTATACGCGGCGAGCGCGCTGGAATCGAGAGTGCGGACGTCGACATTCATTCCCGCTCCGGGCCGGACAACGTTCACAATCACCAGGCCCACAATCAACGCCAGTGTGCTGACCAACTCGAAATACAGCAATGAAAGCGCGCCGGTTCTGCCCACCTTCTTCAGATCCTCCGCGCCGGCGATGCCCAGCACCACCGTGCAGAAGATGACCGGAGCGATGATCATCTTGATCAGCTTGATGAAGCCATCGCCCAGCGGCTTCATCGCCGCGCCAGCGCCTGGGTCGAGGAAACCGATCAGAACGCCGAGCGCAATGGCTACCAGAACCTGGAAGTAGAGCGATTTGAACAAGTGTTCCCCATCCTATCCTGCTCTCACTTGAGATGTACAGGCTGCGTAAATGCGCCATTGCCGGCCGAGTCCCACACGGCGAACCGCACCCACTTTTTACCGGCCGCATCGAATGGAATACGGAATTTGTGGCTGCTGAAGGGAGCCATTTCCGACATAGCGATCACCTGCCGGTCCACGGTCTTCCCGTCGCTCCAGACGAGTTCCGCGAATTCCGGGGGAAATGTCCATTCCGCATCCGCGGTGTAGGTTCGCTTGGCGCCGGAACCTTCAATGCCGGAATTCCGGAGAAGTACTTCGCCGCTGGTGACAAAATAATCGCCGGCACGCAGCGCGTCCATTACCGGTGTCCAGCCGTCGTTGAACTTCGGAACACGGTCGAGCTTTACATAGTTCACGATCAACTGCGGGTAGGTCTCGTCATCCGGATACTTCATGTAAGTGTCGCCTTCGGCGATCATGTACTTGGCGCCGGCCCAATTATTCATGTCGTCCAGCAGCCCCAGACAGCGCGTCTCGCAGAGCCGCTTTTGTGAGAGGTCGACCGGTAGCGACTGGAACGAACCACCGAGGAATCGGTCGCTTTGAAAAAAATCCTTTTCCCGAACCACATCCGGATAACCAGTCGAGCCTTTGGTGCGCGGATGCGTTTGCCAGACCAAGCCCTTCTCCTGGTTCAGGAGATTTAATTCGGTGGCGGCAGTGGTTGTGTGATACACCTTTCCGAACGGCGCAAGATTCTCGGTAAACGGGTGGCCTTCCGGATCTTTCGCCGGTTCCTTGATATGAGTAAAGAAAACTGGCCGCGGGAACAGGAACATGTAGTGCCCGCCGAAGTTGGCATCCGGTTCCTCACCGGGAATCAGGAGGAAATCCCGGTCGGAGAACCGCTGGCACCCGTCAAAGTATACCTTCTGTTCGTTCAGCCTAAGCTTGCCGGTGTCGTTGGGATGGGAATCCGAGTGGAAGTCGGCCAGGATCGCAATGTTGATGCCGAGCTCGCGGAATACAGGCAGCCACGTTGGCTGGAAATCCATTGTCCCTACGTCGGTGAGCTGCTCGTTGAAGTGAAAATGAAAATGGCTGACCAATACTTTGTAGCCCGGTAACGGTTTATAAACGTCGTCGTGCGTGAACGCCATTACCGCCTGCTGAGTGGCGTGGCTGTCATTTGGACTCAAGTAGAAATAGACAGGCATGCGCTGCAGAGTTCCCGGAGGCGCATTATACAAGGCGAAGTTGTTGAGGTGTCCGCGCGATTCGCCTACTCGCCGGGTCCAGACCTCATCCGAAATTCCCCACGGCTTGGCGCCCAGTTCGCGATCCGGTTGCCGCGCGCCGATGGAAAAAGCGTCCTCACTATCCTTCCTGTAGTACACGTAACCAAGATTGGTTTCGATCTCACGCGACCAGAAAAATTTATGCGACGGCGGCATCACCGCCAGCGACCCTCCCTTCGCCTCAAGAATGGCGAGGCGGTTCCGTGCCTGCAAACCTACCGGTTGCTGATTCACCGCGCCACCGAATTCATACTGCTGCCATCCGCGTGCCGTGTCGCGCCAGACCAGCCGGGTGTCATCGGCAATGTGGAAGCCCTTCAATCCGGCCACATACTTATAAGCGACAGACGGCTCGTTCGTCTTTGCAATCGCTTCCTGCCGCAGCAGGTTAGTGCCGCGGTAAACGGTGTACTGTAGCGAGCCCGAAAAAATTCCCGCCTCGAAGCCCGAAAACACTACTTCGATCCGGGCGCCATCGGTCTTCACCACGCAGCTTGTAACGTTGTACTTCGCCCAAATCTTACGAATTTCCTCGGGCTTCCGGGGCAAATCCATGTTGGTGCCCTTGCGCCCCGGCACCACCAGGGGAGCATCCCAGAACGCATTCCATTTTTCGCGCTCAACGACTTCTGGAGTCAATTGCACCTTGAGATCCTGCAAAGGGCTCATCTGCTGTTGAGAAAGCCGCCGGATGCCGCTCGTCAACTCATACTCGGGCGTCAAATTCTGCCCAAGGATAATCCAGCTTCCTCCGTTTCTTTTCGCCGCTAATTCTTGAACCACAGGCTGGCCGGCGCGAATGGTGAAAATCGCGCGAAGTTGCTCGTGCCTCTCGCCGTTCCACGTCAGTTCCAGGGCGCCCGGCTTGACTTGCGCCTTCAATCCATCCTGCGCTTTATAGCCGCTCAAATCGCAGTTCAATTCTTGTCCGGCTGCCAAGCTACTCATCAGGGCCGCCCAAAAGAGTGTACGAATCAGTTTCAATTGATCTCCCTCAACATTGCCGCGCTCAGTATATACCGCGGCAAGGGGTGACAGGCAACAACTTTTTCTCGCGTCCGGGAAATGCTGTGAGAATCAATGCATTCCGCAGAATCCATCTGAGACTACTGTTTCATGATGTAAGACGCCAAAAAACGATTTGGGCGTATCTCACAAATTTGTTGACACGGCTTCCGGTTGAGAGTAAAAGAGTCTTAAGTCAAATTTGGTGAAACACCATCTCACATTTTGAGATGGATTTATGAGGTCAGTATGAACAAAAAGCTTTGTGCCGCTTTTCTCTTGATTTTTTCCCTCGCGCCGCGCAGTAGCGCCCAGGTGGCCACCGGCAATTTCCGCGGGACCATCTCCGATGCAACTGGCGCTGTACTGCCGAACTGTTCGGTTCTGATTCTCAATACAAAGACTGGGTTTCAACGAACGGTCACCAGCAATGAACGGGGCGATTTCAACGCGCCTTCCGTTCCCGTCGGCATCTATGATATTTCCGCCGAACTCCAAGGTTTTCAAAAGAAAATCCTGACAGGGATTGAACTCCGCGTAGATCAAACCGCCGCCGTCGCAATTGATCTCAAGCCTGGCGCGGTGTCCGACAGTGTTGAGGTAACGGCCTCGGCGCCGCTCCTCGATTCACAAATTTCATCCCTCGGACAAGTTGTGGAGAACAAGCAGATCCTCGACATGCCACTAAATGGCCGCAATCCATTCGCGCTCGGAGTTCTCGCAGGCGGCACTGTGCAATTTCAAGGTCTTAACACAAATCTTCCCATCGTCGCCAGCGGCGGCCGCTACAACTCGAATGACATTCTACTGGACGGCGTCGATAACAACCTGCGTAACTACGCGGGCTCGGTAGGAAGAGCCGGTCTCGCCTATACGCCCTCCGTGGATGCAGTGGAAGAGTTCAAAGTAAAAACCAACAACTTTTCGGCCGAGTATGGCCACTCCGCCGGCTACGTGATGAATGCCACCATCAAAGCCGGAACGAATGCTTTTCATGGCCACGCATGGGAGTTCTTGCGCAATGAAGTGCTCGACGCGAACAGCTTTGTGTCCAACTTTGCCGGACAGCCCAGGGCCAAGTACCGCCAGAATCAGTTTGGCGCAAGCATTGGCGGCCCAGTGATTGTTCCGTATTCCAAAGGTAAAGACCGCACCTTCTTCTTCGTTGACTACGAAGGCACGCAAGTACGCCAGGCTGCGAGTTCTTCTCTCAACGACGAACCGCCACTCTCATTCCGCTCCGGGAATTTCTCCAGCTCTCCGGCGCTCATCTACGATCCCGCGAGCCGCCGGCTTGGCGCCACCGGTGTAGTTACTGCGGACCCGTTCCCGGGCAATATTATTCCAACCAACCGCCTCGATCCGGCAGCCCTCGAATACCAGAAGTTGATCCCTGCGCCAAATACAGGTAGCCCCACCGCCACTTCCCGAAACTTTCTTGGGTCGTCGCCTGCCACCAGTGGCCGCAATCAGGGTGATGCTCGCGTCGATCATCGAATCTCAAAAGACAACAGCCTGATGGTTCGGCTCTCTGTAGCTCGCCAGACGCAGAACAATCAAGGAGTTTTTATATTCAGCCCAACGCAGCCGCTGTTCAACACCATCAATGCGGCAATCAGCGACACGCACCTCTTCAGCCCCACCGTAGTGAACGAATTCCGCGCAGGATATAATCGCGCCAACACTTCGAGTCAAGCGCTCAAGGCCAAAGAGGAGCTCGATTTTGCTGCAAAAAATGGTTTCCAATCCGGACCTATCATCGGCTTTCCTAATGTGAATTGGAGCGCCACCGGGCTCACTCAGTCCACGAACATCTTTACGTCTTTCGGTGGCGCTACCTCGAACTTCTCGTTCGAAAATTCATTCCAGTACGCGGACAATCTCACCATCATACGCGGCAATCATACCTTTAAGGCAGGCGCGGATTTCCGCCGCTTCCGCTTTGATCGTCTGCAGGCTTTTCCACCGGCTGGAAACTACTTCTTTGGCCCCACTTACACCTCCAATGCGAGCGTCGGCCAAGCCACCGGGCATCCCTACGCAGACTTCCTCCTCGGCCTGCCCACCAGCGTAATCAACTCCAGCCCGGTCGATTATTCACGCCAGAGAGATCTCTATTTCGGCCCGTTTGTGCAGGACGACTGGAAGGTTACGCCAAGGCTTACGTTGAACCTGGGCTTCCGCTATGACCTGTATACGCAGCCCGTCGACGCCTTAAACACCGGCGGCATGTTCGATCCATATACGGCGAACAGCGCCGGCCGCCTCGGAGTGATTATTCTTCCAGGAACGAAAGGATTTTCGCGAGCCATTGTCGAAGGCCATCACAAGAATTTTGCGCCGCGCTTTGGATTCGCCTACCAAGCGCTGCAAAAATTGGTTGTGCGCGGCGGTTGGGGCTTGTTTTACAGCAACCGGGAACAAAACGATCAGACCACCGACATGGCGCTATCTCTCTTAAACTTCCGCAACATCGACATGCCCGTCGGATCCGCGCAGACCAGCGTCACCCCAACGTTTACTTTCACCACGCCGTTACGCGTAAATTCGTTGATCGACGCACAACTGAGTGCGTTCAGCACAGCGAAGCCGCTTAGCTCAGATAGCGGATCGTTCAATGGAGCAGATATTACTTTTTCCAAATTTCCGGCGGTGCAGCAATACAATCTCTCCATGGAGTATGAGCTGATCCCCAATCTGCTGGTCGAAGGCAGCTACGCAGGCTCTCGTGGAATCCACTGGGTTCAGCGCGTTGACCTCAACCAAGTGCCGTTCTCCTATGCCCTGCAGGGTATCAACACACAGGCGAACCGGCCTTATCCGTTCCTTGCGAGCTCCGTCGGTCTCGATACCGCGAACGTCAACACCTGGTACAACTCCTTCAACTTGCGGGTGGAGAAACGCTATTCTCACGGTCTGGTGTTGCTTGCCAACTACACCGTCTCGCACTCTACAGATTCCGGAAATTCCGGGATCAGCACGTTATCGAACCAAGGCAACACCCGCGCGATGAATACCTACGACCTAAGCCGCGAACGCGGCGTTTCGCCACTCGACTTACCGCAAAAATTCGTCATGAGCGCGGATTATGCGCTTCCTGTTGGAAAGGGGAAGACTGTCGATGGCCACCGCACGCTTGTCAACGCCATTATTGGCGATTGGCAAGTCAACGGGATTGTGACGTTGCGTTCCGGGCTGCCCACCGATGCGCTGGTCGGCAGACTGCCTCCGGTATTCGCAACCGTCAATCGCCCAGACGTGGTCCTCGGCCAATCCACATTGGTTGCGAATCCCGGCTTCGATCAGTACTTCAACCCGGCTGCCTTTGCCATACCCCGCACTGTGCCGAGTGTGACCGGCGCTCCCATCCAAACGTTCGGCAATGCGGGCCGATCCATCCTGCGCGCTCCAGGTTCGAAGAATCTGGATGCGTCGCTGTTCAAGGAGTTCCGGTTTACGGAGCGTATACGGTTGCAGTTCCGGGCAGAGGCATTCAACCTCACCAATACACCCACATTCACTTTGCCGAATGCACGCAGCGCCGTGCTCACCGTTGGCAACGCGGCATTTGGAAAGCTATCCGGTTCACAAACAGTGGGGCGGCAGCTGCAATTCGGTCTCAAACTCTTGTGGTAAAGTGATGCCCGTGCTGGCCACAGCCTCGAAGCCGCTTTATCGGGTGCAAGTTGTGGATCGTGTGTTTCACATTCTGGACCTGCTGGCAGAGGCCAAGGGTGAGATGGGAGCCACGGACCTCGCGGGGAAACTGCAACTTCACAAGAGCACAGTACATCGGCTCCTCGTGGCGTTGGAGCGAAACCGCTTCGTAGAGAAAAATCAAAAGAACGCAAAGTATAAACTCGGTTGGCGGCTCTTCGAACTGGGGACGCTCGCGGTTTCCCGTGTGGACCTCTACAGCCTCGCGCGGCCGTATCTGGAAGCCTTGGTCAAGAAGACCTGCGAGACCGCGCACCTCGGCATCATGAGCAGTGGAGAACTGATTTCCATCGTCAGCGTGGAGGCTGATCGCAACCTGCGGTTGCCCGCTACGGTGGGCAGGCGCTCGCCGCTCTACTGCACCTCGCAGGGGAAGGTGATTCTGGCGTTTTCGCCGCCCGCGGCCGCAGCGGAGCTCATACAGTCGCTGCAGTTCAAGCAGTGGACGCGGCACACTATCACCAAGAAGTCGAGTCTAGCCGAGGAACTCGGCCGCATCCGCAAATGCGGCTACGCGATCGACAACGAAGAACTGGAAGAAGACCTGCGTTGCATTGGCGCCCCGGTTTTCAATCATGCCGGCGAAGTGATCGCCGCGCTGAGCATCGCCGGTCCTATTTATCGGGTCGGAGGCGGGAATTTGCCGAAATTGACCGAAGCGGTAATGTCGGCCGGCCGCCAGCTTTCCACGTCACTGGGCTTTCGATCGAGTGTTTCTTCGCCACTTGCGAGCGGCGTTCGCCGGAAACGCGGGGTAGAATAAGAGCAACCGGTAAGAAACACTACAACTCCGGACCGTCCCAATTTTCGGCATCTTTCCACTCACCTTTCAAGGCCGGGTATCTCGTGTATGATGACGTAAGTTTATTTGAGCTTTAGGGAGGTTACTTTGTTTTCTCGTCTGCATTTCATGGTGTTGGGCTTTCTCTTGAGCGCTGTTGCCGCCTCTGCGCAGGATCGCGGAACAATTTCCGGCACTGTCACCGATGCTTCGGGAAGTGCTGTGCCAGCGGCATCCGTCGTTCTGAAACAACCCACTACTGGCTTGACCCAAACGGTCACTTCGGCAGCCGACGGACATTACACCTTTCTCTACCTCTCCGCCGGCACATACGGCGTAACCGTCGAGAAAGAGGGTTTTCGGAAAGCGGATGCGGCGAACGTGCAAGTCAACGTCAGCACAGAGTCCCGTCTCGACTTCCATCTGGAGGTTGGCACTCAGGCCGAGTCCATCAACGTTCAGTCTCAGGCTCCACTGCTTCAAACGGAAAAGGGCGACCTGGGCAAGGTAATCACGAACAAGCAGATTCAGGATCTCCCGCTGTTCATGAATGGCGGCTTGCGAAGCAACATAGCCTTCTCCCTGCTCACTCCGGGTGCAAATGCGAGCATCACTGGAGACCCGGACACTACCGGAGGCGCGCCGAGAATCGCAGGCGGCCAGGCCTTTGGCAATAGCATGCTGCTCGATGGCGGCGAGGCCATGAGTGAACGTAGAAACGACCCTGCCATGCGCGTGGTGAGCGCGGAAGGCATTGAGGAATTTAAGGTGCAATCCGGCGGCTATTCAGCGGAGTTCGGCCGCACGTCTAACGGTGTTCTGAACTACACAACGAAATCGGGCACGAACGAATTTCATGGGACGGCTTTTGTTGGACTCCGGAATGAGGACCTCAACGCCCAGGGCTTCTTCTACTCGAATCCTTCGTATACGGTTCATCGTCAAAACCTGGAAGCTGCGACGATTGGCGGACCCGTCTGGATTCCAAAGGTTTTCGACGGACGGAACAAAGCGTTCTTCTTCTTTTCCGGTGAGCGCTCACGAGCCAAGGACCTGTCGAATGCGGGCCTGATCAGCTTGCCAATTCAGGATTTCCGCAACGGAGATTTCCGGCGCTATACCAACGCCGCCGGGGTGGTGCCGCTCTACGATCCGTTCGAT
>JBBPYD010000105.1:0-28531 GCA_038200305.1 Bryobacterales bacterium | reverse complement strand
CTCAAGGAGGAAGCCCTGGCGTGCTCGCGCATCCGCACGCTGTCCGTGGCTCCTTTATTGGCGCGTGCCATCCAGTCGATTCATGAGGGTGGTTCCATCAGCAAGCTATTTGTTTAAGGATCTAGAGGAGTTTTAGATGAGAAAAGATATCACCATTACCGCCGAGCCTCGCGAGACGCGCGGAAAGAACGAAGCGCGCCGCCTTCGTGTGAAGGGCTTCTCCCCGGCGATTGTTTATGGAGCGGGAATCGACCCGGTAGCCGTTGCGGTGAACCCGAAGGAAGTCAACGCCATTCTGCGAAGCGCCTCGGGCCATAACACGATTTTCAATGTAGATATCCAGGGTGCCTCGTCGCCGGTGATGGTGGTGGACTGGCAGCACGATCCCATCCGGGGCAAGTTGCTCCACGTCGACCTCAAGCGCATCGATCTTACCAAGCGCATCGTCGTGAAGGTTCCAGTACATACGCAGGGCGATCCGAAGGGCGTGAAACTGCAGGGCGGATTGCATGAGGTGGTTACCCGTGAAATCGAAATCGAATGCCTTCCGGAAGACATCCCCGAAGGCTTCACCGTGGATGTGACCGAGTTGTCCATCGGCCAGAGTATTCGTGCCAGCGAAATTCCGTTGACCGGTTCCATGAAGCTGTTGAGCCCCGCCGATGCCGTGATTTCTCACGTGGTTTCAATGAAGGCTGAAGCAGTCGTTGAAGAGGTTGCACCCGCCGTTCCCGAGCCCGAAGTGGTGAAGAAGGGCAAGAAGGAAGAGGAAGCCGCACCGGAAGAAAAGGGCAAGAAGAAGTAATCTGTATTGGAAGCCGCAACTGCTCCATGGCTGGTGGCCGGACTCGGAAACCCCGGCCCGGAATACGAGCGGACGCCGCATAATCTGGGTTTCCTTACCATCGACCGCTTGGCTGAATCGAACCGGATTCGGGTGGATCGGAAGGACTCGAAAGCGCTGCTCGGTGTAGGCGAGTTGAGCGGGAAGCAAGTGCTGCTCGCCAAGCCGCAAACGTTTATGAACGTAAGCGGTCCATCGGTGAAGGCACTGATGGATAAACACCAGGTGGCTGCGGCCAATCTGATTCTTGTTTACGACGAATTGGATCTGCCGTGGACGGGCCTGCGAATCAAGCCGGGAGGCTCCGCAGCCGGCCATCACGGAGTAGAATCCGTGATAAGAAGTTTAGGAACAATGGATTTTCCCAGGGTTCGCCTTGGGATCAACCCCGGCCAAAAGGTTGGGGACGGAGCAAGGTTTGTGCTGGGGCCGTTTAAGAAGGCACAAATGCAAGACTTGGATGAGTTGCTCGATCATGCATCGCGGGCAGTCGAGTCCATAATCGCTGAAGGCGTCGAAAAGTCCATGACGAAATTCAATCGTCGCGCCCGAGGCTTAATCAAAGAGGAAGAATGAGGATCTACGAAGAGCTGTTCATAGTTAGACCCGACATCACCGAGGAAGAAGTCGATGTAATCATCGACCAGGTGAAGTCAACCGTCGCCCATGCCGGCGGAACCATCGACAAGGAAGAGAAGTGGGGCGTCCGCAAGCTTGCCTATAAGGTTCAAAAGCGCAACGAAGGCTACTACGTTCTGATTCAATTTACCGCTGGAGCGCAAACCGTTCACGAAATTGAGCGCCGTCTGCGCGTCTCCGACGCTGTGATGAAGTTCATCACCGTCCGGATTGATGAGAAGCTGAAGCGTCTTGAGAAGCGGAAGAAAGCCCGTGAAAAGCGCGCGCACAGAAAGCCCGCGCCCGTAGCTGCCGCGCCTTCCATGCCGACCGCCGAGCAGCAGATGATGGGAACCCCGGCCATGCCCGGCGAACCCGCTGCACACCCCGCCCCTGCGGCACCCGGGCCTGCCGCACCTGCGCCAGCCGAGCCGGTAGCGGAGAAGGAGAGTTAATATGGCCGAACAACGAGGCGGAAGACCGATCAGCGGATCCATGCGCCCCACTGGTGGGGACAAGGCGATCGCAACCAAGAAGCAGTACTTCCGGCGCAAGAAGCTTTGCCGATTCTGTGTCGAGAAGATTGACGACATCAATTATAAAGACACGCGTCTCCTGGCGGCGTTCATCTCTGAACGCGGCAAGATCACTCCCCGCCGCATCTCCGGCGTATGTGCTCCCCATCAGCGGCGGCTGGCGGAATCCATCAAGCAGGCTCGCAATATCTGCCTGATTCCGTTCGCATCGCCCATTTAGCCAGAGGAAACGATAATGGAAATAATTCTTAGAGAAGACATTGAAAAGCTTGGAGTCCGCGGCGAAGTCGTTAAGGTCGCATCGGGCTACGCGCGTAACTTCCTGTTGCCGAAACGCATGGCAGTGGTGGCTAACGCATCCAACAAAAAGATTGTCGATCAGGAACGCGACGCGCATCTCCGCCGGGAAGCAAAACTCCAGTCGGAAGCGTCGGACTTGGCAAAGCTCCTGTCGGCCGTCGTCGTCACCATCAAGCAGAAGGCCGGCGAAGAAGGACATCTCTTCGGTTCGGTCAACTCAAAGGACATTGCGGACGCGCTGGAGAAGCAGAACTACACCATCGATCGCCGCAAGATCCAGCTTGAAGACCCCATCAAGCAGGTGGGGGAATACAAGATCCCAGTCAGATTGCACAAAGATGTAACGGCTGAAATTACAGTCAACGTAGCCGCGGAATAATGGGTTTCTTCGACCTCACTGGCCAAACTGCCATTGTGACCGGAGCAGCCACCGGAATCGGTGAAGCAATCGCGAGGCGCCTGTCAGCGGCAGGCGCGTCTGTCGCCGTTGCCGATATCGATGAGGCTGCGGCGGCGCAAACCGCTGCCGGAATTCCTAACGCATTTCCGCTTCATTTGGACATCGCCAGCGCGGCGTCGGTGGCAAAAGCGATAGACGCGGTAGTCGCCCGTAACGGGAAGATTGATATCCTGGTGAACAATGCCGGCACAGCGGGCAAGGCCGCCCCGCTCGTCGATCAAACAGAGGAAGAATGGCGCCGGGTGGTGGACATCAACCTCATCGGCGTTTTCCTTTGCACTCGCGCGGTAATGCCTCTGCTGCGTAAGCAGGGCTACGGCCGCGTGGTCAGTATCGCCTCTATTGCCGGTAAAGAAGGCAATCCGAATATGAGCGCCTATTCGGCGACGAAGGCCGCCGTAATCGGATTCACGAAATCCGTCGCTAAGGAAGTGGCGACCGAGAATATTTGCGTGAACGCCGTCGCTCCGGCAGTGGTGCAGACCAAAATTCTGGACCAGCTTACTCCGCAAGCGGTCGCCTATATGACGGACAAGATCCCGATGCGGCGCACCGGACGGCCGGAAGAGATCGCCGCGGTGGTGCATTTTCTGGCGAGCCCCGATTGTAGCTTTGTCACAGGCCAGTGCTATGACGCAAGCGGCGGCCGTGCTACCTATTGAAACGAGTCTCGTAAAACTTTGCTGAATCCAGAACAGTACGCCTCCACCCCGGTTTATGATCTGCTTCAGGCTGCGGCCCGGGGTCATATCGGTTTCGACCACCGTTTGCTCCACGCCATTGTTGACCGCGGGGAAGCCGCCATTCCCGATCTAATGAAATGGGGACTGGTCGATCATCAGGAAGATCCCATCGATCTGGAAGAAGACCTGATCGCCATCTTCCGCCACCTTCGCACGCCGGAAACGATTCCGTTCTACGTGCATTGCATCCGGCTGCACCCCGAAGACGTACCGGACGATCTGGTTGGCGCTCTGTACGAAGTTCGCCAGCAGGCGGTGGAGCCGCTAATCAAGCTCTACGGTGAGCTCGAAGAAGACCAGGGCGGGGAAGCCGCGTTCATTCTCGCATCGTTCCGCATCCGCGATCCGCGGATTCTTGAGATGCTGCTGGACCGGCTGGAATACGATGCCGCCGATGGCGCCATTTGTCTTGGACTCTACGGAGATCCGGCCGCGAAACCAGCGCTGGAGAAAATGCTGGCCGAAGTCGACCCGGCCGAGCAGGGGATTCGCCGCGACATTGCCGATGCGGTGGAGCAGTTGGGCCGTCCCGTGGAAGAAGCGCCCATCGAGTTTGATCTTTGGGACGAGTATCCTGAAAAAGCCGGCCCGCATTTCGAATTGCTTGACGAAGCAGACCGCATAGCCATGCTGGGCAGCAACTCTGCCGAAGTACGTGCGGAAGCTCTGTCGAGTTTCGTGAATCGTGAACTCTCCGAGCCCGTTCGGAAGCGCATTTTCGAGCTGGCGAAATCCGATCCCGATGCGATGGTCCGTGCCAATGCATGGGAAGCGTTGTCCGATGAACTCGATAATTCTCACATCAGGAATTTGATGTTCGAACGGTTGTCCGACCGTAGTGCGCCAGTTGAGGAACGCTGCGGCGCCTTGATTGGCCTCGCACTGCAAGCGGGTGAAGCCGATGTCCGGACGTTCGCCGAAGAGTTCTATCAAAGCACGGAAACGCGAGCAAAGGCGATGGAGGCGATGTGGCGCTCGCTGGACCGCTCATTCGCGGAATACTTCCCGCAGCACTTGGACGACGCCGATCCGGAGACGCGCCGCCAGGCGATTTGGGGTGTGGGGTATCTGGGCATCTACGCCAGCGCGGAAAAGCTCACGAAGTTTTTTGAAGAAGACGAGTACCGCGCGGACGCACTGTTCGCTTACGCGCTTTCTGCCCGGCATGAGATTTCAAAGGCTCGCATCCGTGCGCTGTACCGCAAAATTGAAGAGCAGGCCGGCGGGCTATCGGAAGGCGAAGGCGAACTGGTGCAACTAGCTCTTGATGAGCGGTTGACACTGCATGGCCACGCTCCCGTGTTTTTCCCGGATGCCGAACCGGCCGCTTTGGACGCTCCAGTTGTGGCACCTGCGGGTCCCGTCAAAATTGGACGGAACGATGCCTGCCCGTGCGGCAGCGGCAAGAAGTACAAGAAGTGTTGTGGCGCCGGTTCAGTGTAAGGATCACCTCAGGCATACAAGTCATAGGACACAAGACCTTTGGCTGGCTCAACCACCCCGGCTCCAAAGCATTGCAGACGATTGAGCCAGAGATAATCCGGATGGCTGGTTTGAAAGCGCGGTGCTGTCCGGATGGGAATTTCCGGCGGCAGTTCTCCGCGCAAGAACTTTTCGTAACCGTCCGGCCCCAGATCAAGCAGGCCTCCATAGGAGACGTACAGTAACGCTCCGTCATCGGTCTTCATGGTGGCTCGAACATCCACCACCCCGATGCCGTCACGGCGTATCAATAACCAGTCCGCCCCGACCGGCAGCACAGCTCCTTTCAGGCGTTCTCCCTCCACCCGTCCACCGGTCAAGTAGAAGTGTACGCGGATCTTCGGGAACTGGCCCAGTGACCTCAGGAGGCATCAGTAAGCTGACCGTGTAGGAACACAACTGTTGAAAGGGATGCTGCATGGAATGTTTTCCGGTTCACAATAAGTTCGCCACGCCAAAGAACGGGTGATACCCTTCACCGCTTCCGAATCCCACATAAGCGCGAAAAACCACTTTGCCGCCGGCCCAGAACGTGGTTCCAAAACCATAACTGTGACGCAGATTTCCAAAATTCAACTGGCCCGTTCGCGCCGCCACTTTACCCGTGTCATAGAATGCCATCAACCCGATGAATTTCCAAATGCGCCGGTCTGCCTCGCCTTGCAGTAACAACACATTCGGTCCACGGAAACGGTAGTCTCGAAAACCGCGCAGCGTGGGATCGCCGTTGATGTCAGACCCGCCCAGAGTTTCCTGCAAATAGAAAGGCACTGCGTTTCCCGCGCTGGTGTTTGCGGCCGAGTACAGTCCGTGAATCAGCAGCATGCTGTCCGGGCGCGGATGCCCATGGGTCCGTTCTACATAGATTGTGTGTTGAAGGTCCGCACGGAAGCGCCGGAACGAATAATGCCCCGTGTTGTGATCCTGATAGAAGTTGTAGCCGATCCGGTAGCTTGCTTCAAACGCGGCGGCTTTATAGCGTGGATTTGCGAACACCTCATAATGCAGAAGATTCGGCTGACGCGTCAGGCCCGGCGCACTGGATTCATTGAACACTGTTTCAATGGAGCGCTCTCCCGCATCGCTGACCCCGCTTACGTCCGGCCACAAGCTCTCAAACGCGCCACCCGCAGCCAGCCACTTTGTGATCGGATTAAATACGCTTCCACCCACCGTTAGGTCACGCTCCCGAAAGTTGGTGAGATTCGCTTGCGGCACATCCGGTCCAATGCCGTAATACGTCATACGCGGCAGACCTCGCGCGCGCGTGTAAAACTCCAGCTTCAGCGAATCGCGGGCCGTGTTCCATTCGCCGCCCAGCTTTGGATGTAAGGCTGTCAATTGCGCATTAGCGATCCAGAATTTCCGAAAAGAACTAGCCGCCGTCAGCGTCAAATCCCGCTGCCATTTTCCACGATCGAACCGGTGCGTGTAGACGCCGCCGATTCCGGTGCCCCCGCCCGGCACAATGGATTCCACTCCTAGGTGAAACGGGTGCGCGGTGAACAGATCGACGGTGCACGTCTTCAGGGATGCAAAGCCAAATTTATCTTTTACGCTGCCGCAATCGTTTACCAGGTCTTTCCATTCCGCAGTCCACGCGGGTGTCACTGCGAATATTCCGGCCAGCAGGATGCCGCCTGTGATCGCCAATCTGTTCATCGTTGGTCCCTCCCTACGGAGCAGCGGCGCCCGTCTTCCTGCTTGCCGCTGCCTCCCGGATATTCGCGTTCACTTGTGCATGGAAATCTGATGCCTGCTGTTGGGTCCGAATGGCCATTGGATCCATGCCGGACCGTAGCCCGGCCGGAAGTGTCTTATCGAGTTCCGCGGTGTTCTGAACCATCACCTTCTGGTGATCCGTCAATGGGGCAGCCGCCTGAGCCTCCGCCCTCTGCGCCAGTGTCAGCGGGTGCCCCACGACAGCAGCGTTGTGCTTACCTGAGATATCCACCTCGCCGGCCTTGCGCGGGGTGTCGCGAGTGAGTAGCCCGTCGAACGTGTTGGCATTCCTGTCCCGCTCGGTCAGAAAGATATTCTGCCAGTTAGGAACGAAAAGCTTTCGCGCGGTGGCTGCCAGGGAAGCATGGTCGTACACAGTGCTGTCAATGGTTCCCGCTTCTATATAAGGAGAGATCACGATCGCGGGCACTCGCACGCCCAGCCGGTCGAACGCGAAAGAAGGGTTCACCGAAGGCTTGCCATCCGGACTCATCGCCACCGGCGGCATCACGTGATCGTACAAACCGCCATGCTCGTCATACACGACGACCAGAATGGTGTTGTTCCAAACCTTCGGATTGGAGCGGACCGCGTTATACACATCCTTGATCAGCGTCTCACCCTCAAACACATCGTGATCGGGATGCTGATCGCTTGCGGCTACCGGATCTCCGTTGGTGGAAGCGTTGTATCGCGGCTCCACAAAGCTGTACGCGGGGAGCGTGTTGTTCTTGCAGGCATCGAAGAAGTCTTCGATCCCGGTGCCGAAGAATCGATCCTGCTTATCCATCAAGCCGCCGAAGGTCTGCGCCATGCTGCTGTCATGGAAGTAAATTCTGGCGTCCTTATTGTGCTCGTCGAGTAACTCGTAGATGGTTTTCGATTCCTTCCACCAGTTGATGGTCATATCGACATGGCCGATTGAGGTAGCTGCATGCGCATAGGCGCGATTCGGCAGCGTTGGGCCAGGCACGGAGGAAAACCACCGGTCGCACACGGCAAATTGCCGCGCAAGCGTGGTCAAGACCGGTATCTTTTCCGGCTTGAAGCACTTCATTACGTTATGCGATTTTGCGGCTTTACTCGTCTTCCGTCCGTAATTCTTCACAAACCCGGACATGGGCGGAGCAAGGCCCGGAGAGGCATCCGAGTTGCCGAATATTTGTTCGTTTACATCAAGAAAATCGTGGCCTGGATCGGGATTATAATCGCCTGCGTAATCGGCGTCGTTCGTCGTCAGGACTTCTATTCCCGCCGAATCTATATTTGCCTGCGTGCCATCCAGTCCATCAATGGGATAATTGGGGCTCTTCAGGTATCCCAGCATGTGATCGAACGAGCGATTCTCAAGCATGAGCACAACAAGATGCTCAATTGTAGGGGGCATACCCGCTAAATCTCCTTAATTACTTATTACAAAACCTTAGCAGATACAAACTGGTTGTCAAGCCACTTATTCGCGCGTGCGATATGAAAAGCGCAATTGGGTAGGCGAATGACCTCGCGGATCTTGAGCGGCACAACCCATTACGCTAAAGTGAAGCCACGCTATGGAAAACTTCAGCGAGCAATCTCTCCCAACTCTGGTAAACGCAATGGTGACCACTGCACTTCAACTGGAAGGCTTTCGTGTGGTCCGCACACTTGGAATTGTGCGCGGCATCACCGTCCGCTCCCGGTCCATTTTCGGAACGCTGGGTGGAGCGCTCCAAACCATTGTTGGCGGCAATATCAGCCTGTTCACGGAGCTCTGCGAGAAAACGCGGCTGGAAGCGTTTGAGCTGATGTTGGCTCACGCGGCTGGTATGGGCGCGAATGCGATTATTGCTATGCGTTACGACGCCACGGAGGTGATGGACGGCGTCACCGAAGTGCTCGCCTACGGCACCGCCGTGGTGGTTGAGCCTGTGTAACCGTGTCAAGATTTGTGCTTGACCCAAACACCCCGGCTCCGGAGTCTCACGAGCGGAGACCGGATTGGAGACTCTTATGACGGCCAAAAATATAATCCTCCTTGTCATATGTAATGTTGCGCTTGCCGCTCAAACACAGACCGGTTCCCAAACCAAAACAGGTACTAGCACAGCAAAAACCTGGAGCGGCCCGCTTCTCGATGCATCTTGTCCCGATCTCAATTCACAGAGACCATCGGGCTCCGGCACATCGCCGGGTACATCGATATCGCCAACCGGATCATCAGCCTCAAGGGCAAAAACAGCACAGTCCACCGGCAATCGCAGCCGGACGGATTCGGCGGACAGTTCCCGTTACACTGCATGCCGTGTGACCTCCACAACGGCCAGTTTTGCCATTTACGCCAACGGACAGGTTCGATTCTTCGACGAAGCGAGCAACGCCCAAATCCGGCAGCAACTACAGTCTGATTCGAATATGCCCAGCCGGATGCTGAACGGATCTACCGGAAACACCCTCAAAGTCACGGTTACGGGCTCGGATTCCGGGAATCGTGTCCATTTGTCATCCCTGACCGTGCAACCCTAGCGCGAGTCTGCAACGAGTTCCATTCGCTCACGCGAATGGGCGTTTGAAGCAGCCGGCATCCTCAGGTAACCCTCCACCATGCCGGCTGTTTCCTACCAGCCATCGGATCCCCGCACCTGATAGACTGACGTCAAGATGTTTCGAGTCCAACCGATTTTTGTCACCCTTGCGGCTTTGTCGATTTCCGCTTACTGCATCGCGCAAACGGCGCCGCAACGGGCGGTTGGCATTCTTCAGCAGCGTTGTCAAACGTGCCACGGCGATTCCATGGAGATGTCGGGCCTGCGCCTGAACTCGCGGGAGGCTTTGCTGAAGGGCGGCAAACGCGGGCCGGCGGTCCAACCCGGCGATGCCGCAAAGAGCCGTCTGTTTCAGGCAATCACGAACGCGGTTCAACCCGCGATGCCGCCTGGGAAAACACTCGCCGCGGAAGAAATCGCAGCCCTGAAAGAATGGATCGACGGCGGCGCAAAATGGCCGGAGCAGTTAACTGCGGCGCCGAAAACGCAGTGGTGGGCTTTTCAGAAACCGAAACATCCAACAGTTCCGGCAATACAAGGCGCGTCGAATCCGATTGACGCCTTCATTCTTGCGAAGCTTCCGTCAAAATCTCTAACGCCCGCGCCGGAAGCCGATCGCTTCACATTGATTCGCCGCGCCTACTACGACCTGCACGGCCTTCCGCCCACTGCCGAACAAGTCAGAACTTTCGTGAACGATCCGGCCCCCGATGCATACGGCAAAATGATCGACAGTCTGTTGGCTTCTCCGCGTTATGGCGAGAAATGGGGACGGCACTGGCTCGATCTGGTCCGCTACGGAGACACCAGCGGCTTTGAGCAAGACCCGTACAACCTGGAGGCTTGGCGATTCCGCGATTGGGTCATCAAATCTATCAACCAGGACAAGCCCTACGACCGCTTTGTGAAAGAGCAGCTTGCTGCCGATGAGCTTTGGCCGGAAAATCCGGAAGCTTGCACCGGCACCGGATACTTCTGCGTGGGGCCGAATCGCGACATGCTCTTTAAGGTGGAAGACCAGAACCGGATTGAGACATTGACCGATTTCGTCGATACCACGTCGTCGGTGTTTTTAGGTCTCAGCGTCGGCTGCGCGCGCTGTCACGATCACAAATTCGACCCTATTCCGCAGCGCGATTATTACCGGATGCAGGCCATCTTCGCGCCCGCGGTAAAGACGCGCGTCTTCCTGGATTACAATCCCGCCCGCAATTACGATCTCGCCGAGAACGGACGGCAGGTGCGGTTGCGGCAGATCGGGGAGGAGATTGACCGGCTCCAGTCGGCATCGAAAAAGCGTGCACTCGATTCGAAGCTTGCCAACGTTCCGGAAGCCGTTCGCGCAGCCTTCAAAACCGACGAATCGAAGCGCACGCCAGAACAGCAGGAACTGGTGGAGGCACACAAAAAGACCATTAGGGTCAGCGACGATGAAATCCGCGCCGGGCTCACGCAGACGGAGGCCGAGCGGCTTCATGCGATTGAAAAACGTCTGGTGTCGATCTATGCCGGATACAAACCTCCACCCATGGCGCCGGGAATTATGGACGTTGGGCGCGAAGCCCCCCGCACCTATGTTGCCGTGCGTGGCAATCCCGCTGTTCGCGCGGAACGCGTGGAACCTGGCTTTCTCAGCGCTCTCGGTGGCGGCGATATAAAAGAGCCGGCGGAAGACGCGGTTACAACCGGCCGCAGGAAAGCCTTGGCGGAATGGATTGCCAGCTCGGAGAACCCGCTGACTGCTCGCGTGATGGTGAATCGCATTTGGCAATTCCACATGGGCCGGGGAATTGTCGCCACGCCCAGCGATTACGGTACTCGCGGTTCCGCACCGTCCCATCCGGAACTGCTTGACTGGCTGGCCAATGAATTTGTCGCGCGCGGCTGGTCCATGAAGCAGATGCACAAGCTCATCATGACTTCCAGCACTTATCGTCAGAGTTCGAATGGGCCGCAAGTGGCCGCGCAGCAAGACCCGGAGAATATTCTTCTCTCTCATATGAACCGCCGCAGGCTGGAATCGGAAGAGCTTCGCGATTCGATTCTCGCCGCTTCTGGCGATCTGAACCTCAAGATGGAAGGTATCCCGGTGGTTCCGCCGCTGGACAAAGACGAACTGTACGGGATCATTGGCGACCCGAACAGCGCCTGGGCGGTGACTTCCGATGCGCGCGAACACACGCGCCGGAGTGTTTATCTCCTAAGCCGCAGGACATTCCGGGCGCCCATGTTCGAGCTGTTCGATAGTCCCGACGGCATCATGTCGTGCTCACGGCGCGAATCGAGCACAATTGCGCCGCAGTCGTTGACCATGTTGAATGGACGCTTCACTGTGGAACAAGCGAAATCGCTTGCGGCGAAACTGGAGAAAGAACCTGCGGCCAACCGGATCGGCAATGCCTGGCAGCATGTTCTAAGCCGTTCGCCGACCGCTGAGGAGCGCAGTGCGGCGGAGCAATTTCTGGATCGCCAGCAAAAGAATCTCGGCTCCGAGTCCGCGGCGCTGCAAGAGCTTACAAGAAGTCTTTTCAATTTCAACGAGTTCCTCTATGTCGACTAGACGCGATTTCCTGCTCCGCAGTGGACACGGCTTCGGGGCGGCGGCGCTCGCTGCCATGCTACAAGGCGCAACCAATAATCCACTTGCGCCCAAGGCTCCTCATCAGCCGGCGAAAGCCAAGAGCGTCATTTATCTCTTCATGCACGGTGGCGCAAGTCACGTGGATACCTTCGATCCGAAGCCGGAGTTGACTCGCCGCAGCGGTCAGCCTATTTCGGCGGAAGCGGCAAAGGGCCTGAAAACCAGCTTTATCCACGATCCCACGAAGGCGCTGCTTCGCGGCAGTCCATGGAAATTTGAACATCGCGGAAAGTCTGGCATTGAGGTTTCCGAACTCTACGCCAACGTGGGCGCGCACATCGACGAGATTGCCGTGATTCGCTCATGCTACGGAGACGTGTTCGACCATGCCCCTGCCATCTATCTGCGAAATTCGGGCTCCCAGTTTCCAGGCCGGCCCTGCTTAGGCTCGTGGGTCACCTATGGACTCGGCTCGGAGAACGAGAATCTTCCGGCATTTGTCGTGATGACGGACGGCTCCACCAAGAGCGGACCTCCGGCGTATTCCGCCGGCTTCCTGCCCACTCTGTATCAAGGCACCGTATTCCGCAGTGCGGCGAACCCGATGCTGAATCTGTCGTCTCCAACCGGCGTCACCAGGGAAGCGCAACGTGAGACGCTCAATTTCATTCAGAAGATGGATCGGAGCAACCTCTCCACCAGGGGCGGCGATTCCAACCTGGAAGCGCGCATCGCGAGTTACGAGCTTGCCTACCGGATGCAGAGCGAAGCCCCGGGCGCCGTCGATCTTACAAAAGAAACGGAAGCTACCCGGAAGCTCTACGGCATCGACGATCCAGCTACCGAAGACTTCGGGCAAAAGTGCCTTCTGTCGCGACGATTGGTGGAGCGTGGAGTTCGCTTCATCCAGCTATATTCGGGCACGCAGGTAGGCGACGACTGGGACAACGCACACACGGATCTGGTTGGATCGCATACCAAGATGGCAAAGAAAACCGACAAGCCGATCGCGGGACTGCTGGCAGATCTGAAATCTCGCGGCCTGCTCGATTCCACCCTGGTCGTTTGGGGCTGCGAATTCGGGCGTACTCCGCTTTCACAAGGCCAGAACGGCCGCGATCATCACCCGTATGGATTCACCATGTGGATGGCGGGCGGCGGAATCAAGGGCGGCCAGGTGATCGGCGCAACGGATGAATTCGGGCTGCGGGCCATTGAAAATCCTTTGGACGCACACGACGCGAACGCCACCATTCTGCGCCTGCTGGGCCTGGATCACACAAGACTAACGTACTCTTACCAGGGCCGCGACATGCGCTTGACCGACGTTCACGGCGAAGGCGAATTCACCAAACGGCTGCTGACCTAGCTTAAGGCATGAGCTGAGACATGGGAAACAACCGCGTAGCCGGCCTCAATAGCAATCGCGTCCTCCACCAATGCAATTGCAGTATCCGGCATGTGAAATCGCTGGTGTATCCGGCGCCGCAGGTGATAGCCGGCGAAAGTTCCTGCAATTGCTCCCAAGCCGCCTAGCGCGGCGCCCAAAGCAACCGAGCGCCTGGCTGAGGAGCACAGCGCAGCGCCGCAGAAAGCACCGGATGCGATCCTTCCAATCAGTAGAGCGGGCTTGGTTCTATTTGGCGTGGAAGGCAGCTTATCCAGAAACAGTTCTCCAGCGGCGAGCGCGGAGAATACCTTGCCGGCAGTCTCGGATTTCAAAAATTGCAACGGCGAATTCGGAGCAGGTCCGGCCCAGCTAACCACGGCGGGTGCTGTCATCGAACGAAGACCGGCAACTACTCCAATGCCGGCGGCGGAGGCAAATACGCGGTTGGAACCCATGTCTCCAGGTTAAACCGGCGCAGGCTATTTCCTGGCCTTTTCACGGTCAGCATCTTTCCAACCTTCGTGAGCTTCCTTAGCTGCCTCTTGGATTTTCCGTCCGGCCTGCTTGGCGGCCTTTTCGGTCGCGTCCGCCACCTTGTGTGCCACTTCCCCTGCTTTGTGCGCCGCGGAGTCTGTCTCGTTTTTCAGTTCTTCAGCCGATCTGTGCGCGTCGCGGCCAGCCTCGCGAGCCTCGGAATCGGTCTTCTGGCGCGTGCAGGCGGAAACGCCAAGCGCGACGAACGCAATCACTGTAGCAATCCAGATTCGCATCGAAATCACCTGACACCATTTTCCCACGCTCCGGCCCCAGGATTCGAATTATCCCTTGCCTTGTCCGAACGCCACCACGAAGTACAATGCGCGGTTGGTTCCCACGTTCCGCCAGCCGTGTTCTTCACCCGAAGCCACAAATGCCGTCGAGCCCGGTCCGATGTTCGTGCTGTGCCCGGAGATAGTTACCTCCAGCGTCCCTTCATGGATCATGATCATTTCTTCGTGCGGGTGATGATGTGGAGGATGCGGAGCCTCACCCGGACCTAATTCGGTCATGTGCATCTCAATGGGAAATCCCGTGTGCGTTTCGCCTTTCAGCACCGCGCGCGAACGGTTCGCGCCATTTGTCCGGACCGGAAGATCCTCAAACCGGTACGTCTTTGAAGGCAATGCTGGACTCTGCGCCGCGGCGTTGGCCGCAGCCAGTGCGGGAAGAAGAAGGCTCAAATCTCTGCGCGAATAGTTCACCAAATGTCTCCTGGATGCTGATAGCAGTGTACACCCGCCCGTCCGGCTCCGATCTGCTATATGCTGAGAAGCTATGACTATATGGATTGGCGTGCTTTTGTCCGCGGCCGTTCTTTCGGCGGCGGTGACCGGCGGCAGTGAGGAAAAGGAAGTCCTGGCCGCGATGGATGCCTGGAAGCAGGCGACGATAAAGAAAGACGGAGCGGCGCTGGAAAAGCTGCTGCATCCGGATCTCACCTACACTCATTCCAGCGGAAAGAATGAGACCAAGGCCGATGTACTGAAATCGGTAACCACCGGCCCCTCTACTGTTGAGGCGATTGATTTCTCAAATACGACGGTGCGCGTCTACGGCAAAACCGCTTTGGTGAAAGGGAAAGTAGACATCCGCAACAATACGGCAGGGAAGAGCACGACGGCGAATCTGGATATCCTGCATGTCTGGATGAAGGGTCCGCAAGGCTGGCAAATGGTTGGCCGTCAGGCGGTCCGTCTGACTCCGTAGCGTTTCACAACGGCAGGTCCGCCACTCTCCAGAGCCCCAGACTTTTATCCGCGTAGGCTCCGTCTCCTTCGGTACATCCTTCGACGATGGTGGCCACCGGCTTCGGGAACTGGAAGGGCGCACACTCTAAATTGAGCAGCCGCCAGTCGCAATCTTCAATGTCCAAATTGGTTTCATGGCTGGTGAACGTAGTGGTCAGCAGGTAGGTGGAACCGCTACGCCGGATATTGGCCAGGGCCCGCTGGATGTTTTCAAACGAAAGATGCACCAGGCAATCACGGCACAATACTACGTCGGCGCGCGGGAGCGCATCGCACGTCAGATCGAGGTGCGCAAACCGCCTCGCGGTACTCAAATACAGAGCGCGGTTACGCGCCACCAGCTCCCCAACAATGTCCGCGCCCGTGTAGTCCACCTCATGCAGGTCTGCCTTACTAAGCCAGCCGAAGTCGCCGCAAGGGATGTCCAGCAACGTGCTCGCGCCTAGTTCCTTCAGCAGAGACGGAATGGCGCCTCGCAAGTGGCCGGTCTCTTCGCCGCCGGAACCCAACCCGGAGCGCGACCGCTCGCTGCCCCAGAGATTAGTTTTGTAGATATGCGTAAACGCTTGTTTCAGATCCAGTCCACGCATCTCATCCGCTTCCGCCTGGAAGCGCCGATGCGCCAGTACCGGCGGTCTTTCATCCTGAGGAGGCGGCATTTGTTATGAACCTATCCATCGGGGGATTTCCCCCGCAGCGCTGCGGCCCGCGTAACGCCAATGGACGCAGTATAGAACATTAATTTTTTTTTATATCGTGATTGCGATCAAAGCAGTTTAGCATAAGATGCAATTGTAAAGCTGCGGCCCTGTATTACGGGTATTACGGGTATTACGGCCCCTAAAAGATTGACGGCCGGGTCGATGGAACAATCGCCATGCCTGATGCTCACAGGGGGCGCGCCGAATACATCCAGAGACCTACCGCCGCATCAGTTGTTCGGGCCGAATTGGCAGATCCCGTACGCGAATTCCCGTCCCGTGCCAGACGGCGTTCGCGACTGCCGCGCCGACACCGCACGTTTACCGGTACCAGGTAGCCGGCCAGATTCTTAGAGAGATAGCGGCCGAGCGCGTGATCCATTGTAGAATGCTCCAACAGGGCCTGCCCTATGCCCTAGATGACACCGCCAATCAACTGGCTGCGCGCTAGCTTCGGATTGATGATTCTACCCGCGCTATACGATGCCATCAGCCGCGTGACGCGGGGGATCATGAAATCTTCGTCCACGCGAACCTCGACGAAGGCCGCGCCCCAAGTTTGCATGGTCCAACGAGGATCTTCACCACCGCGGTCGCGTCCGGCCCGCCTTCGACGGATAGCGTGCAATCTTTTCCGCCAGATCGATGCGCTGTTCGACGCGGTGCGAGGGCCGAGGCCGGCCATGGCCCGAACTTGCGGCTCACTTACCTCGAACTCGCGGCTCACTTCCAAGGTGCAGGGCAAGACCGTAACCGAGAGCTTTCCGAACCCGGCTGCGCAGCGTAAGGCCGAGCGTGAGATCGCCGGGTTCCGGCGTATCAGGAACTGAACCGCACGTTGATCGAAACGAAGGAAAGCATCTGCCGCTACTCCGTCCCCAACCACCCCACGAACGCCAACCGCCTAAAACTGGAAGCGCAACCCCATCTGCAACTGCCGCGGGTTTCCCACGATACTCGTAATCGAACCCACCTGGGCGTTGCCGATATTCTGGTTTGGCAAACCGAACTGCGGATGGTTCAATACGTTGAATGCCTCGGCCCGAAACTCAAACCGCATCTGTTCGCGAATCACAAAGTTCTTGAACAGAGATGCATCCCAGTTTGTACGGCCCGGCCCAAACAGGCTGTTCCGGGCCGCGTTGCCGTAGGTGTACGGCGCAGGCGTGGCAAACGCACTGGGATCAAACCAGCGCTGCAAGGTGCGTGGATAGGAGACGGTACCAACCACATCGGGACGGCTACCCGTTCCGTTTGTCGTTGAAGTTTGTAACACCGGAGAGAACGGCTGGCCGCTTTGCACCGTAAGGATCCCATTGGTTTGCCATCCGCCCAGGACAAAGTTAAAGAATCCACCCTGATTCAGCATCGCCTTGCCTTTGCCGAAAGGCAGTTCCCACAAATAACTCAAGGTCAAACGATGCCGCAGGTCGATGATGGAGTTGCCACGTTCGGCCCGCAGGTTGCGCGGATCTTGCGGCTGGGGTCCGGCGGCGCCGCCCCCAAACTCCAGAACCACGTTGTCGATCGCGTGCGACCACGAGTATCCCGCCAATATACTCAGTCCTTTGCTGAACCGTTTGTCCACGGTCAACTGGCCTGCGTAGTAGTCGCTCAACCCGTCCGACGTGAAGTAGCTGATGCCGGTCAGGTCCGGATTGACCGGATAATAGGGGCGCCGGGTGTTCAACGCCGCCGGCCCCGGGACCGGCTGATTCGCGTCGTACGTGTTATACAGATGGCGGCCTAAATTGCCCACCGCCGCCGCCTTGATCACCAGCGACCAGGGTGCAATTTCGTGTTCCACCGTCACATTGAATTGCTCCGCGTACGAAGGACGGAAATTGGGAGCGACGGCAAACATAGATCCGAATGGATGATTTGCGACTGAAAAGTCGATTGGCTGAAGCGGTAAAAAGCCATCGCTGACCCGCAAGCCCACGTTGATGTCGCCGGGAGTGACACTGATCGTGGACCCAAACGGAAGGTTCCGGAACAGACGCAAGCTGCTCCCCTCATTGCCGGCGGGATTATAGAAAACACCGAAGCCGCCGCGAACCACGGTATGGGAAAGAAGTTGATAAGCGAATCCGAAGCGAGGTCCAAAGTTCTTGTAATACGGCTTAACGCCCGCGTACTTATCCACGCCATTCTGTCCCGCGATGTCGAGCTTGGCGGTCACCACATTGAAGTTGGCCCAGCGGTTGGCAACCTCGCTAAATGGGCTGTAATAGTCCCACCGCAAACCAAGATTGAGAGTCAGCTTGCGCGTAATCCGCCAGTCGTCGGCAAAGTACAGGCCGATCTCACTGCCCCGTTCGCCGGGCCAGTTGAATGTATAGTCGTGGACAGTAGCCGTCGGGTAGCCGAGCAGGAAACTCGCCATCGTGTCCCCGCCCGATCCTGCTGGCTGCCGGGAATCCGTGAAAGCGGGCGAGAAGTTGAAGCGGCCATTGCCCTGATTGGTCTGATAGATGGTGAGTTGGCGGCGGCGGAAATCGGCGCCCCACTTTAACGTGTGCTTACCCACCGTCGAGCTCATGTTATCCACGTATTGGAACGTGTTCTCTCGCCGGAAGATTGGCAGAGAGCGGGTTTGCCCGATGCCAAAATAATTCGACGGCGAAAAAATCGGGAGATTCTGCTCATTCGGAGTTACGTTCGAGTTTGCGATTCCCAGTTTGTTCCCAAGCGCATTGCCAGGCGCATATTGATCCGCGGTGTAATCCACGCGGAACCTGCTGAAACCCACTCTAAATTCATTCACCAGCCGTGGGCTGATGACTCTCACGTAACTCGCCACTGCGTGCTGCGCCGGTTGAAAGGAGGTGCCTGCAAACGAACCTTCATCGCCCAGGTTTACCGGTTGCGACAATCCGGGAATGGTGACTGGTGGAAAGGTGCTGGGAACCCTGGTTTCCGTATTTTGAATCGACCAGCGGGCGAAGAAATTGTCTTTCGGCGTGGCTTGGTGATCCACCCGGACGTCACCCTGATTCCAAGTCTGGTGTTGGATCAGATTGGCAAGGTAATTATTGAAACGGCCGGCATTCGTCGGCGCCGGGTAAGCGTTGATCAGTTTCGCCGTGATCGGATCCCAGCGGTTCGCCGGAATCTGGTTGTTCGGGAACTGATCCCGGATGAAACCCGAACCATTGGGATTCGCCCGCGTCGTCAGCGGGTCGTAAATAGGAGCGGTCTGGCTGAAATCGCCGTTGCGCATAGCAACCGTCGGCACGTTGCCCAGCGCGAGACTTTGCGAGTCCCTCCGGTAGCCTTCAAAATCCACAAAGAAGAACGTGCGATCTTTGCCGTTATATATCTTCGGTATCAGAACGGGTCCGCCAAACGATCCCCCGAATTGATTCAGTCGAAACGACGGGAAGGCCGTGCCTTTCGGACTAAAGAAATTCCGGGCATCCATGGCCGAATTGCGCAGGAATTCAAACGCGCTGCCGTGCAACTGGTTGGTGCCCGATTTCGTGATAACGTCCACCACCGCGCCCGAGTTGCGGCCGATGTCGGCGCTATACAGGTTGGTTTGAATCTTGAATTCCCTGACAGCCTCCACTGCGGGACGCAGCACAATCGACAGCGTGAGCCGTTCGTTATCGTCGATGCCGTCGTAGAGGAAATTGTTCGAGCCTTCGCGATTCCCATTCGAAAAGATCTCGGTGCCGGGGCGGCGATCGTCCGGCCGGGCGCCGCTCATAATAGTTCCGGTGGCCGCGTACCCCACGCCAGTGACTCCCGGGCTCAACGTCGCCAGTTGAATAAAGTTGCGTCCGTTCAGCGGCAGTTGATTGACAAGTTTTTCGTTGACCACAGTACCCAGTGAAGACGATTCGGATTGAAGCAGGGGAGCCTGCGCGCTCACCTCCATCGATTCCGCTACCTCGCCCACCTGGAGCGTTAAGTCGAGTTGCGCTTGCTGGTTGATCTGTAGGCTCAGGCCTCTCTGGACGAGTTTGCGAAAACCAACTGCCTCGACGGTGATTACGTAGTCGCCGGGCGGAAGCAGGGAAACAATGTAGTGCCCGGTGCTTCCGGTTACCGTATCGCGAGCGACATTGGTGGCGGTGTTTGAAAGCGTTACTTTGGCATTGGGAACGCCGGCCCCGGTAGTATCGACGACCGTGCCATTCAATTCGGCGGAAGCGACCTGCGCCGGAACAGGAAGGCACATTGCACTCAACAGCGCAAATAACGCAACAGATTTCAACAAGGAAGAACCTCCCAGAAGACTTGTCTAGCGAACTTAAGAGGATTATATCCCATGTGGCGGAAGCGGCATGTCCCGCGGGCCGGGGTGCCCACGAGACATGCCGCCGAACGCCGCCGGAGTACACTGAATCGTCCGGTTGAAGGCACAACATGACGCTGAAATCCTTGCGGTTCGCGACGATTCTCTTAGTTGCATTGCTTCAGGGTCTCGCCTTCGCCCATCTGCTTGAGCAGCCGGCGAAGGTGCAAATACGATGCCGCTCTCTACATCACTTTTCAGAAAACTCTCTATGTGCAATGGGGCCTTCCGCACGTCGGCGGGTTCCGCGGCGCGAGCTTAGTGCTTGCGGCGATTGCTTCCCGATTCTCCAAGCTATCGCGCTGAAATGAGCCAGTTGGTGACGATCCACGATAAATCGTTGAACGTAAGTGCGCTCGGGTCCAGTTCCGATGCCTTGCACATGGCAGGAAGCATCGCGACGAACCGTGCGTAATGTTCCTGAATCGCAGCGCCGCCCGGCAGCGGAGATCCCTTCGATGCCAGCCAGTCTCGTACCTCGGTAATGGCACGGTTTGGGTCGGTTCCGTAGGCATGAATATCCTGCCCGGCGATATCGGAAATGAAATCCCTGTAACGATATTGCTCACAATCGAGAATTGTGCTGGTTCAGCGTGAAATGGAGAGTTAGGGTTCCCGACTAGCGAGTATAACGCCATTTTCGACGGGCCAGCTTCGCCCATACGGGCAATGCTCAACCGGGTGCTGGTGGATCGGGTGGCGGCTGAAACTGCAACTGGTTTCGGAAGGAAATCACATCGGATGGTTCTCAATTCACACAGGCGCGCGGGCGCAAAACGAAACGGGCTAGGAAAGGAATCAATCAGGCATGAACGCTCAGACACTGGTGAACGTTGTGGGCGTAGATTCAGGAAGATCGGCGACGGTATCCGTGAGGTTGCTTCCAGAGGCGCCTTGGATACCGCGTTCGTCTGCCAGTGGTGTACGCCGACGGTCAACTTCCCACCAGGCGACTTCCGGCCCGTGTGGGCCAGTTTCCGGAAAGCCGGTTATCGTGAGTTTTCGGCAAGCCTCCAGACCAACGCTGGCAACGTCAGCGGCCGAGTTTCACTGCACCCCGATGGTGACTTCGTTGCTCGATCTTCCGAGGTAGTTCAAACGCACCGGAGCGGCCGGTCCCGCGCAAGGCCACTCGGCACACGGACGTTCACCTGGTTGAGTTCCCCAAGCATTTTTTTAAGGCTACGTGCTCGGCCATCAGCTCATCCAGGACCTCGTCCTTCATTTGGATCTTCTTTTCCAGGTAGGCGATCCGCTCCTGATCCGCGGAATGGTTGGTTGGCCTCTTCTGCTCGAAGGCAGCCGCCCCGTTCTCGAAGAACTCCTTCTGCCAGCGGTAGAACACCGTGGGCTGCAACCCCAGTTCATCGCAGAGCGTCGAGATCGTGCGATTTCCAGATCATTTGGCTCCGCTAATACACCGCTTCAAGGACCGAGCACAGACATTTGGGTCGGCGGCTGCCCCCGTGTCCTGGCAAGAGATTCATCGCAACTCAGGCGAGAAAGCTGTATGCTGAAGCACTATGCCCTTATCTAACAAGGCGGAACGTTCATTCCTATTCGTCCAAGAGCTTGACACAATTCTTGCCTGCGAGAGGCAAAATATGGCTCGAAATGTTGCCGCGTTAGGAGCTGTTCTAGAGGGTGCTGATTTAACCACGCGCATGTATCGGATTCTGTTTGAGTCCATCAGAAATCATTTCGCACCTGCTCTACCGAGCAATACATTTAACTTTCTCATTTCACTCGTTGGCGGATGTCAGCGCGGGTTTGTAGTAGGAATGGACCGACTTCTAAAAGGTCACTACACCGATAGTTACCAATTCGTACGAGTGGCGATTGAAGCTGCTTGCTATGCGAACAAGGGCTACCGCCACCAACACTTAATTCCGGTCTGGCTTCACTCTACGGATGGCGATGATGAGCATAGAGACTTTCAGAATCGATTTGGAAGTCGATTTGGAAAGGACCCTGAACTATCTGGCTTGAAAGAAGTATATGATGAGTGTTCTCGGCACTCTCATGCTAACCCCTTCGGAGTGGTAGGCGTTTTAGCCCCTGACGGTAACAATCTACAAGCGACGTATTTCGATGCTCCCAATGAGACAATGTTGATCAATGCATTCTGGACCACTATTGACGGGCACTGGTTCATACTGTCACTCCTGACACCGATGCTTATTGAGTTCACATCCTCGCACGCGACGGTTGAGGGTTTCCTTCAGCACTTCTTAGAAGTGAGTAACATATCAAAAAACGGACAGTCGAAAATCGGTAACGATCTTCGTCAAGAGGTCGTTCGTTCGGTCATCCACTAGCGTTAATACAAGGCCGACGCTCGGTGTAGACTAACATCACATCAGTAAAAAGGAGCTAATGCAATGGCCAAGGTGAGTCATTCGTTCGGACTTATGTGCGTAATCGCAACCGCAGTTTGTTTGGCCGAAGGTCCTGTTCAGAGAATTTCGGAAGTGAAAAAACTTTACGTTGCATCGCTAGGCACAGTGGATGGCTCCGATCTCATCAGGGAAAAGCTGATCGTTCAGTTAATCAAATCTGGCAAGGTGAGCATTGTGGATTCCCCGGAAGACGCCGATGCGACGCTGCTTGGTTTGGCCGAAACGAGCAAGGGGGTCCGGTATCAGGCGAACGAGGGTACTTACGGCGGTTCAGCTTCGGGCGGTACCATGTATCACGCCAACCTTGTCGTGCGCTTGGTCGGCAAGTCCAAGCAAGTTCTCTGGACCGATGAAGCTACGCCTTCCTACTTCGGTTCGCGAAGCGTAAGCTCCAACGTTGCCAAGCAGGTAGCCAGCCATCTCCTCAAAGCCCTCGAGCAGGGAAATTCAAAACAAGCCAAGGTTGGTGTAGCGACATCAGCGGCCAGCCACCCCCCCAAGTCAATAGCATCCCAAGACGCTCTGGACGAGGACTTCACGCTGAAGCTCCAAAGGCTGGCTGATCTCCACTCTAAAGGTCTCCTGACGGACGAAGAATTCAAAGCTGCCAAAGCGAAGTTGCTTCAGTAGAATTCCCGTGAAGTCGTTCTTGGCAGGTATGCATCGGTCCCATCTCAAACGTGTGCGGTTTGATGTTTCTTAAATATTCCACGTTGGCGTTTCCTTCAGATCTGCCGAAGGGCACGCCTAATCCGGTTTAGGCTGTCGGCGGTGTCCAGTGATTCAGGATAGCGAGAGCTTCTAAGAGTTCCGCTCCTTCATAGACACGGATCGTGCCCATCTTTGAAAGTGACTTTTACACCGCTAGTTCCGAAGGCAAAAGACGATGGCGCTCTTGAAAGTTGGTACAACGGCGGCGACCGCAGGTGTCCTGTACCGTCGTAGTTTGATGCGAATTCTTGCCTGGAATCTCCAGCAAGGCGGCGGTTCAAGAAAACCCAGGATTGCTGACCGAATCATTGCTCACGATCCCGACGTGGTTGCCCTGATCGAATATGTGCCCACCAGGGCCGAATCATTTCTGCGAAACCTCGAAGGCTTGGGGTGGCCGCACAAGATCGCACCCGAATGGATGCGATTACACTCTCCGGTGTGTAGAAAGGCTTATGGCCGTCGAGGAGACCGGAATGACTGAATAGAAGTCGGTTCAATTGGCTTCCAAAGTCCACGGAGATTTGGTGTGTTCCTACGGATGGGTAGGTTTCGTACTCCAGACAGATCCAAAACAGCAGCGGTAAGATATGTTTTAAGCAATCTTATGGCCGACAATCCAAAGGTATTCATCAGCTATGCCGGGGAAGATTAGAGAACGATTTGTTCGACCTTTCGCCGAACGGCTTCGAGCCAAGGGCGTCGATACATGGGTGGCGTTCTGGGACATGCTCCCCGGAGATAAATTGGTCACCAAAATCTTTGATGAAGGCTTGAAACCTTCAGATGCCGTCATCGTGATTTTATCGATCTTCCCGTCCGCCTAATGAATAACAATCTGCCCACCCAAACCGGTAAGGTGTTTTCGGGCGTTCTCAATGGCTTCCCGTTGCGTCGTAAAAACTTTTCCTCACGCTCTTAATTTCCCTAAGCCGGACACCGAAAACGCGCTCAAGGATGGAGAACCGGCTGGCATGAGGTACAGCTATCGGCCTTACGATCGTGCCCAGTTCCATGGCCAAGTCGGTTCTGGGATCATACGCTGGCCATCCCGGCCGACCCGGTCCGTTGGGATCTCCCGTCGCGGCAAACTGAGTCCAATACCCGGTCATCAGCTTGACCGTTCGGCAGTCTTTCGCATCCGGCTCGCCCCACCGGCTCTTTCTAAAGAACCCTCCCCCAACGAAAGACTGATCCAGCCCATGGAACGCGCCAAGACCCTCGCGCGCGTACTCTCCTTTTGCCGGGTAATTGAAATAGTAGAGATACGCCTTCTGTCCGGCGCGAACCATATCTCTGGCGAGCGACCGCACTGCCTGGCCTCGCTGATAATCGGCGGTCAGAGCCAGGTAGGCCGGCCGAACCTCTGCATCGGTTCTAGACGGGTAGACTTGCAGCACCTCATCGGCATGCTCGTCGAATTGGGTCCTCAACCAAGCCCGGTAGTTTGCGAGTGTTGGTTTACCGAGCTGCCCGAGCGTTACCGTCCCTTCATCAGCGTTGCTGCCGAGAAGCACCGGAATGCCTGCCTGACGGCCTGCGCCGAAGGTCACTGCAGGTTGTTCCACCAGAACCCACCCGTCCACCGTCCCGCCTGCATAGAGGAAGGAGAGAACCTCCTTATCCTGTTCTGAGGCTCTCACGACCGCCTCTGCCGATTGCGCCCGCAACTTCCGCAGAGCCTCCGGCCCGGGTGCGATGCCCAGGTCTCGCTGAAGCCGGAGACCCGTCTCTTCTGCCGATCCTCTACCCGAAAAATACCGGATCGGCCGCTTAAGTTCCGGCGACAGATAGTCACGGCAGGTACAGCTCTGCAGAATGGCTCGCTGAAAGAGGCCGCGCGCTTGCGGGGAGGCCATCAGATAGCAAATCATCGTGCCGCCAGCCGACTCGCCGAAGACGGTGACGTTGTTCGGATCTCCGCCAAACTGCGCGATATTGCGTTGAACCCACCGTAGCGCGGCAATTTGGTCCAGAAGGCCGTAGTTTCCAGAAGCGTGGTGGGGCGATTCGGCACTTAGCGCGGGATGAGCAAGAAATCCGAGCGCGCCAAGCCGGTAGTTGATGCTGACTAACACGGTACCCTGGCGCGCAAGACCAGGCCCAAAAGGAGGATAAGCACCTGTGCCGCCGATGTTGCTACTGCCGTGAATCCAGACCATCACCGGCAACCGGGCTGGCGCGCCGGGGTGATTGGTCCAAACGTTCAGGTAAAGGCAATCTTCGTTCAGGTGGAAGTCCCGGTAATAGGGCTGCGCCGGTGCGATCTCACGAAAGGTCTTCTGAAAACCTGCCACGCCCGCCGCCTGGCGCACGCCTCGCCATGCCGGCAGAGGCTGTGGAGGCATCCATCTGCGCTCGCCGGTCGGGGCCGCGGCAAACGGAATCCCAAGAAAGACCGGTTCCCCGTTAAAGCTCAAACCCTCGATAGTGCCAGAATCAATTGTCACGAGCGGTGCGGGAGTCCGGACCTGCGCCAAACCAAGGATCGATACGCACAGCCCCACCATCAGCAACAACAACAACACGGTGCGAGCATAACACTCATCTCTAACCGGCTTGCGGTCACCCACCCCCGAATCTCTCTGCCGCCCGAGCTTTCGCCTTTATGGCTTCTTCTTCTCGATTCTTCGGCACTGTATCCGTTTTGAGTGAACGGAGGAGACGAGCCGAAACGCCGGCTATTTCATCCACGGCAGCCAGGAACAAGCCTTCGTTTGCCTTCGACGGATTGTTAAAACCACTGATCTTTCTCACGAACTGGAGCGAAGCAGCGCGAATCTCGTCGTCAGTGACGGGCGGATCGAAGTTGAAGAGGGTTTTGATATTCCTGCACATTTCATTATGACGTTATCACCGCTCCGCCCTCGTCATCTCTGTTGCACACCGCATCCGGAATCCGTTTCATGAGGATACTTCTCGTGCAGCAGTCCGCAGAACGTTCGCCGTGTCCGCTCGTCCTTATCGGTCGTTAACAACCTCAATTCATCCAACAGTTCCCTTTCGGGGAAGGAACGCTGCGCCATGCGCCACCATTTCTCAGGGTCTTCCGTTTCCTTTTGATGTATCGGCGGCCTTTTCTTCCAACCATTGGCGGAATGACACCATACCGGGATCGAAGATCGCTGCCGTCACCCCCATCCAATGTGTCCCAACATTCATCTTGCCCTCTGAAATGCAGGGTTAATTCCTCACAAGCACCCATCCTTATCGCCTGGTGCAGATTAGAGAGCAGCGCCTTCAACATATTCGCCACGCGCCAGCGCCCCAGATGCACGGCCGCAAAATAGGACCCGTGTAATAAGCCAACACCGAACGAACTTGGGTTTAGTTCATCTCCGGGCGTCAGCAATAAGCTTGCAATACGCTCCGGCAACGGCCGGTCCGGCGATAAAGGAAAACCCGCGTGCTTACCGCTGTAAACCTGAATGTTAGTTCGCCATATGTCTCGAACGGCCCGGAATACGCCTCCCGCCCTCGTCAAGAACAAGAGGAGCGGCCCTCCGGTACTGGCGAGTTCGTGTCGCCGGAAAACACGTAATTAGGAAAGTAGTAGTAGAAATCGAGTTTGGCGGTGTTCACGTCACCCCGGATCACGTTCTCGACCGTGGAACGAACGCGGACCAAAGGGAGAATTCCTACACGAACGGGGCCGGCCAACTTTACTGAATTCACCTTCCCGATGAGGATAATCGGAGCGTCCCGAATCATGTCCTCATCCGTGAGAGTATCGTTCCAAACGAAGTCAAGCCGCCGTGCAGAGGGGCCATAGCCGTTCGTCAGCAACAGGAACATCGCAACGGAAGTTAGTTTCAAATTCCATACCATGACGAAGTAGACACCTCAGTTCAGTGGACGCCGGCAAGTGGGCGTCCACTGAAACGAAGGATTACGCGGCAGCCTTCTCGCAGTTAATCATCCACGGTATGCCGAATTGATCCACCAGCATGCCAAAACGGAGCGCCCAAAAGGTCTCTCCGAACGGCATCCGAACCGTTCCGTTTTCCGCCAATGCGTGGAAGACGCGTTCTGCCTCCGCCGGGTCGCCGATGCCGAGCGACACGGAAAATCCTCCTGGCTTTTCATAGCGGCCGGGCGGAGCGTCAGATCCCATCAAGACCTCATCACCTACGGTAAGGTGGGCGTGAAGGATCTTGTTGCGCCATTCAGGCGGCACATGCTCCTCCGCTGGCGTACCCGCATGGGTAATCATTGCGTCGATTTTGCCGCCAAGACACCGCTCATAGAACTGGAACGCTGTCTCGCACTGGCCGTTGAACAGAAGATAAGGGTTCACTTTCATGATGTGCTCCTCTTGTTAATTTATAATTAAAACGCTGTGCTGCTCCCTACAGCTTCCGGCCCAGCTGCTTGCCGGACTTATTAATATGTTCGCGCATTCGTTCCTCTGCCTCCCTAAGTTCGGGAGTGAACTCAGCGCCGAAGTCCGAAGCCTCGAACACCTGACGAATCTCGATCTCAGCCTCCATTCCTTCCCCCAGAGGATCTGGGACCCGCTTTGCCCATTCAATCGCCTCTTCCTTCGACTTCACCTGGATCATCCAAAAGCCGGCCACCAACTCCTTCGTCTCAGCGAAAGGACCGTCGATCACGGTGCGCTTTCCACCAGAGAACTTGACGCGCGCCCCCTTCGAGCTCGGCTGCAGCCCCTCGCCCGCCAGCATCACGCCCGCCTTCACCATCTCCTCGTTGAACGCGCCCATCGCGGTAAGGAGTTCTTCACTGGGAAGAACTCCCGCCTCGGTCTTTTTATCGGCCTTGATCATCATCATGAATCGCATCGTTGTAGTAATCTCCGTTTGGTTGAAGTGCGAAGCCGCCTTCAGGCTCTACTTCCATATCGAACGGCCAGCAGCCAGATCGACAGGTGCGGTATCTTTTTGAAACTATTTTCCACCACAATAACAGGCAGTAGGATACACAGCAGGTCAGCGCACCAGGACGAGTTCGCCTCGTGCCTGCGACCTACTCTCGGCATCTACCGCGTTGATATCGGCTCCCCGAGCGAGCAGCATGTCGATCATTTCATGCTACCGCCAAGGGCAGCTTCGTGCTATCCGCAGACACGGCGGGCGGGTCCGGTGGGAAGCGATTCGAGGTTGCGACAGAACACCCTCACACAAAACGCTTGACACTACCATATACGTCATTACCGCCGTCAATCCCCATCCGGCACGGTTCTACTGACCCAACCTTGATATCGAGTCACAACTTTTTTCAACTTTCTTTCATTCAAAACAAACCACTTCCGTCCATAATCAAATTTTCCGTCCCCGCCGCATGCTAAATCCTAAGTAGCCGAGCCGCGCGCGTAAGCAAGCGTTTGCCGGACCTAAAGGAGAGCAGCACATGGCGTCACCAGCACAAATCGCGGCCAATCGCCGCAACGCGCAACACAGCACAGGCCCACG
>JBBPYD010000104.1:0-77847 GCA_038200305.1 Bryobacterales bacterium | reverse complement strand
ATCGTCGATGCCATCGTCCGTCAGGCACAATCCAAACTTTTGACGAACTACTGCTTCCCTAGTGAGATTCGCGCTCAGCTTGTCGAAAAGTTGGCATCGCTGTTTCCTGAACCGTTGAAGAAGGTGTTCCTTCTCACCACTGGTTCGGAAACGGTGGAGTGCGCCATCAAGCTCTGCCGGACTCACGGCGTGAAAGTGGGAGGCCGTCCGAAGCACGTCATCGTCTCTTACGAGAAAGCATTCCACGGCCGAACTCTCGGCTCGCAGCAGGCCGGCGGCATTCCGGCGCTGAAAGAGTGGATAGTGAACGCGGACCCCGGCTTCGTTCAGGTTCCGTTTCCGGACGGTTTCCGCACGGAAGACACATCGTTTGAGTTCTTTCTGCAGCGTCTGTGTGAACACGGCGTGCAAGCGGAAAACGTCGCCGGAGTCATCATGGAAACGTATCAGGGAGGCAGCGCGGCATTTGCTCCCGTTGCTTACATGAAGGCGTTGCGAAGCTGGTGCGACAAGCACAACGTGCTTCTTGTGTGCGATGAAGTGCAGGCAGGGTTCGGCCGCACGGGTACGCTGTGGGGTTATGAACACTACGGCATCGTGCCGGACCTCACCACCTGGGGGAAGGGGATTTCGAGTTCTCTACCATTGGCCGCGGTGATTGGCCGGGCGGATGTAATGGACCTGCACCCAGCGGGCAGCATGACCTCCACTCATACAGGTAATCCGGTCTGTTGCGCGGCCGCGCTCGCGTCTATCGATCTGGTGTTGAAAGAAGATCTCGCGTCTAACTCGAAGAACATGGGCGGTCTTTTGCATTCACGGCTGCACCAGATGAAGAGTGAGTTTCCTCAGTTCGGATCTGTCGATGGTAAGGGGCTTGTAGCTGGTGTTGCCTGTGTCCGGCCAGGATCAAAGGAACCCGATGGCGACCTCGCCTGGGACATCGTGGAGCGATGCATCCGCAAGGGGGTCCTGCTGTTTAGCCCTGTTGGTCTCGGCGGCGGCACTGTCAAGATCTGCCCGCCTCTGGTCATTAATGAAGAAGCCATGACGGAGAGCCTGGATGCGTTTGAAGAAGCCGTTTATGAGGCGATTGCGTGAAGCCGGAAGTTCTTGTCGTAGGGGGCGGCATGATCACCAACGATCAGATCCTGCCGTCGCTTTACCAGCTTCAACGAAACGGAGTGATTGGCCAGATCGGCATTTGCGCGCAGCACAGCCGCACCGTTCGCAAGCTGATGGAATCCGATGTTTTCGCCGCCGCGTTCCCGGGCCAATCGTTCCGCGCGTATCCTGAGTCGGGCGATGCGCCGCAACCCGATCTTTACAAGGACGTGATCGCAAAACTGCCCCCGCGTAACATCGTGGTTGCCGCTATTCCCGATCAGCTTCATTTCGATGTAGTCATGACAGCTCTGCGGCACAACCAGCACGTCTGCTGCGTCAAACCGCTAGTGCTGAAGGCCAGCGAATCGATTCTCATTGAGCGGGAGGCTCGTAACCGGGATCTGGTGGTCGGCGTCGAATATCACAAACGATTCGATGACCGGAGTCTGATGGCTCGACAGAAATACCGGCAGGGTCTCTTCGGCGAATTCCGCCTCGGTTCGGCGGTCTTAATGGAGAAGTGGTATTATCGCGAATCCAATTTCCAGAACTGGTGTACTACCGAGAATTCGGATGCGTTCTCCTACATCGGTTGCCATTATGTGGACCTGGTTCACTTCATCACCGGCCTGCTTCCCGCATCCGTCAGCGTTTACGGAATCAAAGACAAGTACCCGAATGGCAATGAAGGCTACCTCTGGACCGACGCGCGTGTCATTTGGCAGAATGGCGCGTGCCTGAATGTGCAAAACTCGCTAAGTTTTCCGGATGCTGCCCCCGGTACGAACACGCAGGGTCTCACCATGTATTGCTCCGGAGGCAATGTTGGCGGGCTTATCCAGCACTCCGATCAATATCGCGGGCTACAGTACTGCTACACGGATCCGCCACAGTACGCCGAACCGAGTCCGGATTACTTCCAATATGTAGACCTGGGCGGACCCGGCCTGCAACCCGTCGGCTACGGCTACCGATCAGTCGAGTTCATTATCAAAAAGTGCATTGAAGCGGAATCCGCGGCAGACCCACGGCTGTTTCTGAAACGGCTCGATGACGACGGAGTTCTCGCCACGCCTGCAAACAGCCGGTACAACGAACTCGTCATGGAGGCTGGCCGCCTTTCACTGCTGAACCATGCACGTGAAGCCGTCATCGAGTACGGCGCGAATCCAGGAGTGAAATTACGAACATGAAGACCCTCCGGCTACTTCTCTGCTCCTGCTTTGCGCTGCTGTTATTCGCATCCGGACCCGGCTTCCGCAGCCGTCGGCAATTTGACGATCACTTCCAAAAACATGGTTCCGAGTTCGGCCGTATTTCACAAGGTGCATATCTGCACTTGGCGCAGGAACTTCGTGACGCACCCGCCGGCGGACCTATCCTTGAGGCTCGCAAAGGCGCGGTGATCACCAGGTTCGACCAGCGAAGAGGATATTTTGGCGCTTACAATGCCGATGGCACCATCCGCACATTCTTTATCCCCAACCAGGGAGAACGCTATTTTCGAAGGCAGGCAGAACGATGACCGACACTGAAATGATCATGTACCTCCGTGAGAACGGGTACCCAGAACATGTGGTCAAGGCGGGCCGCCGCGGTCTGCTTGACCGCTGGAACAAATTCGTCGAGGACGTCAGGAACGGTTATAAATTCGGCCTTGAGGATTACCGCAACGATCTGGATCTACGCGGAATTATCGCGATGGTCGGGCTGGACGGCGAGGTGCGTGAAGCCGATACCGAGTTCGAATCGCTTCTCACGCAGCGGAAGGTGCGGGTCTGGGAAAGCGGCGGCGCGAATCCATTTTGGGACTTCGGCTATCCGCGCAATGCATCCGGCGAGCTGCTGGGAGATCTTCGCGATGAGGGGCTGGCGGAATGATCGGGCGCCGCAGTTTCCTTGCAGCCGCATCCGCCACCGCTGTGCTTGGAGCGGGCGATAAGATTCGTGCGGGTATCATCGGCAGCGGTGGCCGTGGCCGGTTCCTTACCGCGAACTTTAAGGAAGTTGGCGCCGAAATGGCTGCCGTGTGCGACGTTTACGAACCCAACCTGCAGGCAGGGCTGAAGGCAGCGTCTACCGGCGCCAAGCCTTACGACAACTACAAGCGTCTGCTCGATCAAAAAGATATCGGCGTGGTAGTCATTGCGACACCGGACCACTGGCATGCGCAGATGGTTGTCGATGCCGTGGAGGCTGGCAAAGATGTTTACGTCGAGAAGCCGATGGCCCACACCATTGAAGATGGCGACCGCATCGTCAAGGCCGTTCGACGCACAAAGCGCGTGGTGCAAGTCGGCATGCAGCGCCGCAGCTATCCGGTATTTCAAGAAGCGAAACAGATCGTGGACACGGGCGTGCTGGGCGACGTTCGTCTGGTGAATGGATGGTGGGTGAACAATCAGAAGTTGCTGTCGGATCGCAAACTGGAAGGCAAGCTCGATTGGAACCAGTGGCTTGGCACTGCGCCGAAGAAACCGGTCGATCCCAAGTTGTTCTTCAACTGGTATTACTTTTGGGATTACTCAGGCGGTCTAATGGTGGGTCAGGCAGCGCACGTCATCGATGCTATCCATTGGTTCATGAACTCCACCAAGCCCACGGCAGTAACGTGTGCCGGTGGGCAGGTGAATCTGATCGGAGCCGAAGTTCCAGAAACCACATGCATGACGATCGAATACCCCGAGAACTATCTTGCGAACTTTATCGTGGGCTACAAAGCAATGCACTATAACCCGGTGAACGACCAATTAACGCAATTCCACGGATCGAAGGCTCGCTTTGATCTTGGCCGCGAAGGCTATGCTCTGTACCCTGAGAGCAATGATCTGGATATGAAGCCGTCGATTCAGAAGCGTGTACCCGGGAGCTTCGACTCGGCGACGCGGTCGCACATCCGCAATTTTTTGGAATGCACGGCGACTCGCAAAGACCCGAACGCAACGGTAGAGATGGGCCAATCCACCAATCGCGTCCTCTGCATGGCGATGCAAGCACTGCGAACCGGCCGGCGTGTCGTTGCTTGAAGGTGCTGCCTAAAGTGCCGCCGAGCTGAGACTGGTCGAATGAAGCAGCGCCGTCAATCCACGCCGCAACCGGTCGATATCTGTTTCGTCGTTGTAGAAATGCACCGAGACCCGCAAATTCCCATGCCGGGCCGATACCAAAATCCGCCGTTCCCGCAATGACAGCGCCAGAGCCGATGCATCCACGCCATCGAAACGCGCCGCAATAATCTGCGATCCTTCCTGCACAATCGATGCACCAGCTTCCCGCAGCATCTTGCACGTAGTCTCCGCGAGATCCAGCACCCGCCGCTCAATCACAGCCGGCCCGATCTCCAGCATCATCGCCACCGACGCGCCCATGGCGTAGATCGCTGAAAAGTTCAAGCCGCCGCCTTCATACTTCTCTGCTTTATCCGAAAGCTCCGGAGCGCCGTGATTCAATTCATCGACGCCCCGCCAACCCCGATCGCTTCGCCACCCGACCACGTTCGGCGCCAGCGTCTTCCGCAGTTCCGGCCGCACATAGACGAACCCAGCCCCATTCGGCGATAGCAGCCATTTGTAGCCATGCACCGCCAGCATATCCGGTTGTATGTCTCCCGCATCAAATTCCAGCGCACCCACGCTCTGCGTTCCATCCAGATAAAAGAGCACGCCGCGTTCCCGCAGATACCGGCCGATCTCCGCCAGGGGTGGCCGAAAGCCGCTTGTATAGTTCACGGTGCTCATCGGCACCAGACGCGTTGCAGGCGTAATTTCCGAATAGAACCGCTCCCACGATGTCTCAACGAACTCCACGCCGCGTTCCCGTAGCAGCGCCGGGTAGTAGCTATTGTTGGGGAATTCGCCCGCAAGCGAGACGATGCGGCCGCCGGTCTTCCACTCCAGGCCGTTCATCAGAATCGCAAGCGCTGACGACGCATTAGGCACAAACGCAATGTCCTCGGCGGAGCAATGGATCAGCCGCGCTAGTAACTCCCGCACGCAATCCATGTCGTCAAACCAAGCGAGAAAGTCCGAGCACGCCAGGTCATCCCGGTGCTCGAAATGCCGCCGGACGGCTTCTGTTGCACATTTAGGCAGTTGCCCGAAAGCTGCCGTATTGAGATGGGTCCAGTTTCGGAGCGCCGGGAATTCAGATCGAGTTTTCGCCCAATCAGCCGCCATAAACTTTGCCGCGCACGAACGCCACAGCCTCACCCACGGGCACGTCGAGCGACTGCTTCGTCCGCCGTTCCACCACTTCCACCAATCCCTGCGGCAGCTTTTTCCCAAGCGTGATGCGGTATGGGATCCCGATCAAATCGGCATCCTTGAACTTCACCCCCGGCCTCTCATCGCGATCGTCAAACAGCACATCAAGGCCAGCGGACTTGCACTCCTCGTACAGTTTCAGCGCCGCTTCCTTCTGCCCCGTATCCCCCGCGTTCACCGGAGTAATCACAACATGGAACGGCGCGATGGCGACGGGCATCGTCATGCCATCCTTGTCGTGGAACAGCTCAATGGCGGCGGAAAGAATCCGTTCGATTCCGATTCCGTACGATCCCATAATCACCCTCACTTCTTTGCCGGATTCGTCCAACACCTTCAGGCCCATCGAATCGGAATACTTGTACCCGAGCTTGAAAATATGCCCGATCTCCACCGTCTTGATCACTTCAAGAGGATCGCCAGTGTCCAGGCTGGTGTCGCCCGCGGCAACCTGCCGCAGATCGTGAAACACGGCTTGAAAATCTTCGCCCGGCGTCACATGGCGTAGATGATAATCGTCCTTATTAGCCCCTGCGATCATGTTGCGGCGGCCCTGCAAAGCCGAATCCGCTAGAATCGTCAGCTTTTTCAAACCAACCGGCCCAAGCGACCCCGGATCGGCTCCGAATGCTTCCCGAATCTCTTCCGGATGCGCTTGGCGGACCTCCGCCGCGCCAACCGCCGAAGCGAACTTAGTCTCGCTCAGAGAGTGGTCGCCCCTCAACAGAACCAGAACCAGTTTTCCGTCCGCAGCCATCACAAGGCTCTTCATCTGCGAAGTCTCGGGCAAGCCGGTGAACTCCGCTATTTCCGCAATCGTCTTCCGGCCAGGCGTATGGAACTCTTCCGGCGTCAGGTCGCCTTCGGGATCCGGATGAAGCGCCGGTGCTGAACGCGAAACCGCCTTTTCCAGATTGGCGGCGTAGCCCGTCGCCGGGCAGTTCACCACAAAATCTTCGCCGGCATCGGAAGCCACCATGAACTCATGCGATTGACTTCCACCCATCGCGCCCGAGTGCGCTTCCACCACCATGTACTTCAGCCCGCAACGATCGAAAATCCGGCAGTACGCCCGATAATGTTTCTCGTACGCTGCATCTAAACCGGCCGCGTCCATATCGAAGGAATACGAATCCTTCATAATGAACTGCCTCACACGGAGCAGACCCGATTTCGGCCGCGGCTCATCGCGAAATTTCGTTTGAATCTGATACCAGATTTGCGGAAGCTGCTTGTAGCTGCGTAGCTCGCCGCGCGCAATCGAGGTCATCACTTCCTCATGCGTCATGCCCAAGCACAGGTCGCGTTTCCAGCGGTCCTTCAGCCGGAACATGTTGTCGCCCATCACATCCCAGCGGCCCGATTCCTGCCAGATTTCAGCCGGATGTAACGCAGGCAGCAGCATCTCCTGCCCGCCGATGGCGTCCATTTCCTCTCTAACAATCGCTTCAATTTTCAGCAGCGAACGTTGTGCAAGAAAAAGGTAACTATAGATGCCCGCGGACAATTGCCGCACATAACCGGCCCGCAACAATAACTGATGACTAACTACCTCTGCCTCCGCCGGATTGTCACGCAGAGTGGGGATAAATAATTTACTCCAAAGCATTAGGGATTCTCGAGGGAATTGCCGGATGAAGGATCAATTGTAGCATGCTAGAATTGCAGAGAATCCCCATGGAAATCGCTATCGCCGCAGATCACGCTGGGTTTTCTCTCAAAGAGATCCTGCGCGATGCATTGCGCGCGGAAGGCCACCAGGTGACCGATTATGGGGCAGATAGCGATGTATCGACCGACTATCCCGATTATGCCGCCGCCGTGGCCCACAGCGTCGCCGGCGGTGACGCCGAGCGAGGGATTCTGGTGTGCAGCAGCGGCGTTGGCATGTCGATCGCCGCGAACAAAATCGCCGGCATCCGCGCGGCACTTGGAACCAATCCAGAAGAAGTGCGCGTCGCGCGGCAGCATAATGACGCTAATATCCTGACGCTCGGCGCACGATTCACCAGCCCTGTGGAAGCGCTCGAGCTGGTGGACATATTTTTTAGCACCAATTTCGATGGTGGTGCCCGCCACGTCCGGCGCATTGCCAAAATAGCTGAGCTCGACCGCTTGGCTCACGAGGAAAAAATCAGTAGATGATGAGTGAACAACAGAGAATGGCGAGGCCTCTCGCCGAAGCCGACCCGCAGGTCTATGAAGCGATTCGCCATGAGCTAGAGCGCCAGAATTCCCGCCTTGAACTGATCGCGAGTGAAAACTTCACGTCAGAGGCCATTCTGGAGGCGGCCGGCAGCGTCTTCACCAATAAATATGCGGAAGGCTATCCGGGCAGGCGTTATTATGGCGGATGCGAGTATGCGGATATTGTCGAAAATCTCGCTCGCGATCGCGCTAAAAAACTGTTCAACGCCGAGTACGTGAACGTACAGCCGCACTCCGGTTCACAGGCCAATCAAGCAGCCTATGCCGCGGTCCTTCAACCGTGCGACACCATTCTCGGAATGAATCTTGCCCATGGAGGGCATCTCACTCACGGTCACCCGCTGAACTTTTCCGGCAAAACGTACAAAGTGGTTCCATACGGCGTGCGCAAAGACGACGAGCGAATCGATTACGGCGAACTCGCGAGGCTTGCCGAAGAAAACAAACCCAAGATGATCATCGCCGGCGCCAGCGCCTATTCGCGGATCATCGACTTCAAACGGTTTCGCGAAATTGCGGATTCCGTCGGCGCGCTCTTGCTGGTGGACATGGCTCATTTCTCGGGCCTGGTCGCCGCGGGCGTCTACCCCAACCCTTGCGAGCATGCCGACATCGTGACGACTACTACGCACAAGACCCTGCGCGGCCCGCGTTCGGGTATGATCCTCGCCCGCGAGAAGTTTGGTCCGGCAATCGACAAGACCGTGTTTCCCGGCACGCAGGGCGGCCCACTGGTTCACATCATTGCCGCTAAGGCAGTCTGTTTCCTGGAAGCCATGACACCCGAGTTCGCCGCGTATCAGAAGCAGGTGGTGGTGAACGCACAGGCCATGGCGGCCGGCCTCTCCAGCGAAGGCTTCCGCGTGGTTTCGGGCGGCACCGATTCGCATCTGGTTTTGGTGGACGTATTCGCAAAAGGCGTGCGCGGAAAAGAGGCTGAATTTGCGTTGGACAAAGCCCACATCACGGCCAATAAGAATGGGATCCCATTCGACGTAAATCCTCCGCTGAACCCAAGCGGTATCCGGCTGGGCAGTCCCGCTGTCACTACGCGCGGCTTTGGCGAAACTGAAATGTCTGAGGTTGCGGCCTGTATCGCGCAGGTGCTCCGCGAGCCGGCGTCGGAAGAAAATCTCGCTGCTGTCCGAAGCCGGGTCAAGGTGCTGACCGATAAATTCCCGCTCTATAGCTGGAAATTCAACACGGTCGGCGCTTAGGCCACATCAATGCCGCTGCGCATCGTCATTGATGTCCGGCATATTAAGGACTTTGGAATTGGCACCTACATTCGGAATCTGCTGGTTGCTCTTGGCCAGGTGGATACTGAGAACCACTATTGCCTGACGGTTCTGCCGGACGATATCGATGAGCTTGCCGGTCTTCCGCCGAACTTCGAACCCGTCGCTTATCACCATCAGGATTCTGAGAGGATCGACCACATCGCTTATCCGATGTTTGTCCGGAATCTCGCGGCGGATTTGGTTCATATGCCTCTGAACCAGATTCCCTTCTTCATGCGGAAGCCCTACGTCGTCACCATTCACGACATGAGCAGTCTTCTCTTTGGCGACCGGAAGGGATTACGGGAGAACTTCCGTCTTTACAAGTTTCGACGCGGCCTGCTGCGTGCCGATCGAGTGATCGCGGTTTCCGAGGCCACCCGCCGGGATGTGGAGCATATGCTGGGAATCCCCGGTAACCGGGTCCGGCAGATCTACAGCGCGCCCGATCCCAAGTTTCTCAATCACGGTCTCCAGTTAACAAATGACACAACAGGTCCGAACGCTTGGGAAGAGGAAAAACGTCGCCTGCTGGAACGATATCAGATCAACTACCCTTTTCTTTTATACTCCGGCAGGATTGTCCCACATAAGAACATCCCCAGGTTGGTAGAAGCGTTCGCGGTGCTCCGGGGCGAGCTGGAGGGGCATCCTGTCTATGGAGATCTGCGCCTGATCATAATAGGAGACGAAATCTCCCGGCATCCAGAAGTTCGCCGCACGGTGATCCAGACCCGCATGCAGCACTGTGTCCGCTTTCTCGGATTTGTGCCTTTTAATACTCTGAAGGTCTTCTACACGGCTGCGGCCGCTTTCATTTTCCCATCGCTGTATGAAGGTTTTGGCTTGCCGCCACTTGAAGCCATGGCTTCCGGCACGCCCGTGATCACTTCAAACGCCGGTTCGTTATCCGAAGCGGTGGCTGAGGCTGCCATGATCATCAATCCAGACAACGTCTTCGACATTGCCAGAGGCATTCGCGAAGTTTTGCTGGACGATTCTCTTCGGAACCGGTTAATCAAGAGTGGCTTCGAACAGGTGAAGCAGTTCAGTTGGCATCGCACGGCAACTGAGGTTCTGGAGCTCTATAAGGATGTGGCCGGCGCCCGGAATCGGGTTAGCGCCGCCACTCCACCTCAGGCGCGAGGAAAGTAACCCGCGCCCTTACCAGGTGGGATATTTCCAGATTCGCAATGGATATCCGCTCCCACTCGGCGGGCCGCTGCACTAAATCTTCAGAAACAATATAGAGCGAGTTTGCCACAAGCCGAAGCCGTCTAATAAGTCCCTGATCGCCTCGTTTGAGTACATAAAGCGAATCCGCGTGAATTTCGCTCCTGACCGCCGGCGATTGATCCAGTAATGCGACGTCATTAGCGGCAAATACTGGTTCCATTTGCCGGTCCCTGGCGGTCCGGACTACTACCGGGTATGTCATGTCCGCCAACTTCGAATAGGAAACCGGAAAGCGTTCGGCTGGGCTGATTTCGGTAGGCCATGTATATCCAGGGCCGAGCCGTCCCATGAGCACAGGGACGAACGAGTGCTGAGATGCCACGGTATTATTGAGCGCTAAACGCTTCGCGGGATGGTCGGGATCGAGAAGGTCGAATAATGACAGATTTAGTTTATGAAGAATCTGGTCTCCTACGTCCGATGTCAGGACTCGCACGCCTTTCAAAATATTATGCACGTGCGGCTGCGAAATGCCTACCACCTTAGCCAAGCCGCGTTCTGTGATTTCGCCATTGCGAACGCGCGTCCTCAAGCTCTGAAGCAAAAGTTGTTGAAAATCATCAAAACACATTGATTTTACAGTCAGTACTGTATTTCGACCTGCTATAGGCCCCCGTTGCCATGCCAATATAGCAGATTTACACTCTCGCGATGAAGTTTAGCGTTAATCTTTGGAATGAAGCTTCCTTGTTATCAGCAACTTGCAAAAGTATTTCCATAGTTCCCGACAAATGATGTAAAAAGTACCAGTCGTTATTGACAATTTTACATACCGAGGTAGCATTAGCTCAATACATGGCTACTTACCTAAAATATACCCGTAGCCGGAGGGAACAGCAATGGAGTGGACTAGAACAGAAACCTTGGCATTAGCCATGATTCAATGTACACAGTGCCATGGAATGGGACTGCGTGCCAGCCGGGGCCAGGAGCCGGCTGCTTGCAACTGCGTATTCCGGACAATTTTCCGGCTATGCTTCGAACATTTCCGCCTCTGTACAGCGAAGGATAAGCCCTTGAACAGCGCGGTATTGGAATATAATCACAAATCCAATAAACGGCAGACGTATGGACTTAAGCAGGAAGAATATGTAGTGGATTTCTGCAATATCAGTAGGCGCTCTCTTACCGACGAGGAGCACCGGCTATTTAGATATCATTTCCTGTTAGGCGCCGATTGGAAACTGTGCTGCCGGAAGTTGAACATGGATCGTGGCACGTTCTTTCACACCGTGTATCGTATCCAGCAAAGATTGGGACGCCGGTTCCGTGAATTGGAGCCATACGCCCTGTTTCCGTTGGATGAATACTTCAACGGCACCATGCGCAATGAACTGCCTGGGTTAAAAGAAGTTTCGAAAGATGTTTCAAAAACGGTTCCAATCCGGCCGCAGACTCAGAAGCTGAGCGGCCTGGCGCCTTTGCATGGAGCCGCGTAATCTACTCCATCTACTCTCCGAGAGCGGTTATGCCGGTTCCCACGTTTGTAACCGCTCTCTTTTTGTCATATCATTCTTGCGATGATGAATCTGCCAGCTTGTCTGCTTCTCTTCCTTGCCGTTTCAAACGCGCAAGCCGCCGACCTGTTCAATAGAAAGAACCTGGATGGGTGGCAGGCCGTCGGAGATGGCGTATGGACAGTGATGAGGGACGGGACCCTTCTGGGTCAGCGCGATATAACGAAAATTGCGAAAACGAACCCAAATCAGTCATGGCTTTATACAAACAAGGAGTTTGGTGAATTCGATTTGCACTTGGAATGGTGGACACGCCTGGGCGGCAACAGCGGAGTTTCTCTGCGGGACACCACCCGCGCCATTCACTCTTTTGGAGCGCAAGCCGATCCGCAGCACACCCCCTCGCATGTCGGCTATGAGATCCAGATCAGTAACGGGTATAAGGATAAGTACCCCACGGGCAGCCTCTACCTGTTTGAGGCAGCCAAAACCGGCGCTCAAATAGACAACGATTGGAACGCAATGGACATCGAATCCCGGAATAACATGATCCGGGTGAAACTGAACGGACAGCTAGTTATGGAAAATCCCGGTGATCCTAAACGAAGCAAGACCGGACCCATCGGTCTCCAATTGCATGACGGAACCAGCATTGTGATGTTCCGAAATATCAGAATCAAGGAAATTGGCAAAACGAAGCCAAATTAGGGGCAATGTCACAGCGGCCGCCGTTTCGCAAAGAAGCTCTGCAGCAGCTCAACGCATTCGGCCGTCCGGATACCTTCCACCACGGAAACCCGATGATTCAACAACTCGGAGTCGGCTAACCGGAACTTGCTCCGCACCCCCCCGAATCGCAGGTCTCGAGCGCCAAAAACCAACCGGCTGACGCGCGAATTCACCACCGCTCCCGCGCACATCGGGCATGGCTCCAGAGTGACGTACAGCGTCGATCCGGTCAGCCGGTAATTACCCATCGCTGTGGCAGCTTCGCGAATCGCAAGCATTTCGGCATGAGCAGTCGGATCGTGCGTTGACACCGGCCGATTGAAACCCCGGCCGGCAATCCCGCCATCGATTACAAGGACGGCGCCGACCGGCACCTCGCCTGCAACCCCGGCCTCCCGTGCCAATTCGAGTGCGGCGCCCATGAAGCCCTCGTCCGCCGATTCAGCGCTTTCGCCGGAGTATTTTGTCACCTCATCACTGTACTCGGTCCCGTGCGCCGATGTACCCTAGATATATATGATTCGGTATCTTCCGTTGATTTTGAAGAACGGGTTGCGTAACCGCCGGCGCAGCATTTTGACCATCTGCAGCGTTGCGGCTTCGCTCTGCCTTCTGGGCGTACTGATGGCGATCTATCATGCCTTCTACTTCGGCCAGGCAACCCCGGAGCAAGCTCTTCGCCTGGTCACCCGCAACCGGATTTCGCTGGCCACGGTGATGCCGATCTCCTATCGCCAGAAGATTTTGCAGGTTCCTGGCGTCCGCGAGGCCATGGTGATGCAGTGGTTCGGGGGAGTCTATAAGGACCCGAAAAATATCTTCGCCCGCTTCGCCATCGAGCCCAGCCGGCTCTTCACTTTATATCCGGAATACAAAACATCGGAAGAGGAGAAGAAGGCGTTTCTTCGCGAACGCTCCGCCTGTATGATCGGCCGTGCGATTGCCGACAAGTACAACATCAAACTTGGCGACCGCGTCACACTGGTGGGCGATATCTTTCCGGTCACACTCGAGTTGACCACTCGCGCGATCTACGATGCGCCCGAGAACAATGCAAGTCTTTACTTTAATCTCGACTACCTGTTCGAGAGTCTTTCAGCCGGACGCAGGGATTTCGCCGGTACATTCGTGATTCTGGCCGACAGTCCGGATTCAGTCCCGCGTATCGCCAAAGAGATCGACGATCAATACCGCAATGCCCCCATTCAGACGAGAACCGAATCTGAGCAGGCGTTCCAGTTAGGTTTCATCTCGTTCCTGGGTAACGTCAAAATGTTCCTGTTGAGCATCTGCGGCGCCGTCACGTTCACTATCCTTCTGGTCTCGGCCAACACCATGGCGATGTCGGTCAGGGAGCGCGTTCGTGAGGTGGGTGTGCTGAAAACGCTTGGCTTCACGAACTCATCCATCCTGGGAATTATTCTCGGCGAGGCGGCGTTTCTTTCACTCATCGGCGGCGTGATTGGATGTTTGATGGCCAGCGGCTTGACCTATCTGGTCCGGCAGGCGCCCGCGTTCATCATCCAACTGAAAACCCTCACCCTGGAGCCGTCCGTCGCGGCACTCATTCTTGTTATCGGTGTGTGTATAGGCGTAGCCAGCTCTTTTATTCCGGCCTGGAACGCGTCTCGAACTCCCATTCTCGATTCATTGCGCTACAGCGGATAGGTACTTCTGATCATGGCGATTCCCCTTGCTTACAATCTCCGCAATCTAACGGTCCGTAAGACCACTACTCTGATGACAGCCCTTGGAGTGGCATTGACTGTTTCGGTTCTGCTCGCGGTTCTGGCGCTGGTCGCCGGTCTGCAGAGCGCATTTCAATCTAGTGGAAATCCACTCCAGGTTTTGATCATGCGGAAAGGATCCACCGCGGAACTGAACAGCAACTTTACCCGTGGTGCTTATCAGGATCTGAAATTCAAACCTGGCATCGCCCGCAATCAAGCTGGCGAGCCGCTGGCATCTCTCGAAATGGTGACGGTCATCAATCTCGAAAGTGTGGATAGCCCGTCCGGCATGAATGTAACGCTCCGGGGTATCACGCCAATCGGCCTGGAGATGCGGGAGGGATTGAAAGTCGATTCGGGGCGCTGGTTCCAATCGGGCCGCCGTGAAATCGTGGTTGGGAAGTCCATCGAAAAGCGCTACCCAAATGCCCGCATTGGAAGCAAACTGAAATTTGGGCGTGGCGACTGGGAAGTGGTTGGGGTTATGAGTGCGGGCGAGTCCGCCGTGAATAGCGAGATCTTTGCCGATCTGAACCAGGTCAGTTCCGATTACAATCGCTCTGAAGTGCTGAGTTCCGCTCTGGTCCGCGCCACTGATCCGGTTGCCGCCACCGCGCTCATCAACGACATCAAGACCGACCAGAAATTGAACGTCGATGCCGTTCCCGAAAAGGAATATTTCGAATCGCAGACCAACTCTGCCGCGCCGATTGAATTCTTGGGTATTTTCGTGGCCATCATCATGACAGTCGGCAGTTGTTTTGCGGCAATGAATACGATGTACGCGGCCGTATCGCGCCGTGCAAAGGAGATCGGAACGCTTCGAGTGCTCGGTTTTTCCCGCGGCGGCATTCTGATGAGTTTCTTTGTGGAGTCCCTGCTGTTGTCGGCCCTCGGCGGCATACTTGGCTGCATTCTTGTGCTTCCGTTGAATAACATCACCACTGGAATTGGGAGCTTTAAGACGTTCAGCGAGATTGCATTCCGGTTCCGTGTCACGCCGCTGATCATGCTGATTGGTATCTTATTCGCCCTGTTCATGGGAGCTATCGGCGGTCTGTTTCCTGCCCGCAATGCCGCAAAGAAAGAGATCCTGGTGGCCCTGCGTGAAGTGTAGATAACTATGGAAACTGAATTAAAAAGTCTGAGGATCGACCGCAGCGCAAAGCGGCGTTCCAGCGAACCCTCCCCATGGGCTACTCGATGGATCGTTTCGGGAATTGTATTGCTGATCCTGCTCGGCATGGGCCGTTTTGTTTATGGCAAGTTGAACGCGGCTACCGAAGTAGAGACAGTGCGCGTCCGGTCCGCCGTATCCGCCGGTTCGAAGTCCGGGAACAGCATTATTCTGAATGCGACTGGCTACATCATTGCCGCACACAACATACAGGTGGCTTCGAAGGTGATAGGACGCGTAGCATGGATCGGAGTTGAGAAAGGGGACAAAGTTCGTGAAGGGCAAACAATTGTCCGTCTGGAAGACGACGAGTACCGCGCGCAATTGCAGCAGGCGCGTGGAAGTTTGTTGGCTCTTCAGGCCCGGTTGAAAGAGCTCGAAAACGGCTCGCGTCCGGAAGAGATCTCGCGTGCCACTGCCGATCTGAATGTGGCGCGCGCGGATTTGCAGAACGCCCGCATTACCCTGGACAGAACGAAAGAGCTTGTCAGCCAAGGCGTTCTTTCCAAGCAAGCTCTCGATGATGCGCAGGCCCGGTATGACAGTCAGGTAGCGCGAGTAGGTTCCCTCGAAAAATCCTCCGAACTCATCCGCATCGGCCCGCGCATTGAACAGGTGGATGCCGTGCGCGGTCAGATTGAACAGGCACGCGGCGTGGTAGCGTTCGCGGAAACACAGCTTTCCAATACCATCATCAAGGCCCCGGTCACCGGTACGATTCTCGAGCGAGCCGTGGAGAAGGGTGAGTTCGTGACCACCAGCTTTGTCGGCGACCGTGGCGCAAAGGGATACGTCGTTTCTCTAGCCGATCTGAACGACCTGCAAGTGGAACTGGATATCAACCAGAACGACTTCGCCAAGCTCGGCCCGAAGCAGAAAGGTATCATCACGACCGATGCATATCCGGACCGCAAGTACGAAGGAGCAATCCACGAAATCTCACCGGAAGCAAATCGTCAAAAGGCCACCGTTCAGGTCAAAGTTAAAGTTCTCAATCCGGATGATTATCTTCGTCCCGAAATGAATGCGAGCGTAGCATTCTATAACGAAGAGAAGTCCTCACCCGGTAGCGCCGCCGCCGCTAAGCCGGTTGTGTTTGTGCCGGCTGCCGCTGTGAAGAACGATTCCGTATTCATCATCTTCCAAGGGAAAGCCGTGAAGCGCGCCATCAAAACCGGACCGGTTACGTCACAGGGCATTCGCGTCGATGAAGGTCTCATCGGCGGTGAGGATCTAATCGTGAACCCTCCGGCGGATCTCAAGGATGGCGATAAAGTCCTTGTAAAACAAGGATAGTGCTATGAGCGATGTCGTAATCGAAACCAAAAATCTGGGCAAGCAGTACGTCCGCGACGAATTCAAGGTGGTTGCGCTGCAAGACGTCGATATCGAGATCCACAAGGGTGAATTTGTCGCACTCATGGGTCCGTCCGGTTCCGGAAAATCGACGCTGCTGCATCTGATTGCAGCGATGGATCGCCCGTCATCCGGTGAAATCGCGGTCCTGGGGGAGAATCTCCGGGCACTGAGTGATCGCGCGATTGCGCACTGGCGCAACGAACACATTGGGTTCATTTTCCAGTCTTTCAATCTCATTCCAGTGCTGACTGCGCTCGAAAATGTGGAGCTGCCGCTGAAGCTTACGAATCTGAAGAAAAAAGAACGGCTAGAACACGCCCAGACGGCTCTGAAGCTGGTTGGATTGGGCGATCGCCTTGGGCACATGCCGCGTCAGCTCTCCGGCGGTCAGGAACAGCGCGTCGCCATAGCCCGCGCGCTGGTTACCGATCCCGACCTGATTCTGGCCGATGAGCCTACCGGAAATCTGGATGCGCAATCGGCCCAGGATGTCTTGACGCTCCTGTCGCGGCTAAATAAAGAATATGGGAAAACCATCGTGATGGTCACGCACGACCCGCACGCGGCGAAATTCGCCACCAAGATCCGGCATCTGGATAAGGGTCTTTTGCTTCCGGAAGGCACAGCGCCGGAAGACTGGGCAAGCGCATCCGCGGCGAGTTCGACCTAACATGAGAGCCTGGCCTGCGGTTCTCGTCCTCCTCTTTTCTGTCTCTTCGTTGTCGGCGTGGAATAAGGACGGCCACATGGCCGTGGCGTACGTCGCCTACCAGCACCTCTCGCCTGAGGTGAAAGTGCAGGTTGATTCGATTTTGAAAACGCACCCTGACTATGAATCGTGGGTGAACGGCATGCCAGACGGCGCTGACCGGGGCCTGGAGGCGTTCCTCCGTTCTTCAGTTTGGCCCGACCAGATCAAGGGAGATTCACGGTTCTGGGATGACGGCTTCCGCGATCCGCATCCAACTCCCCAGCTACCCGGTTTTCCCGACATGAAGATGCACAAAAACTGGCACTATACCGACCTTCCGTACATCGCCAGCGGGCAAGCGGGTATGGAGCCAGACGTCCGCAATATTTGGAGCCGGCTGGATGCGCTGCGGAATGAGCCTTTAACGCCGTACAACTTAGCCTGGCTTGTTCACTTAATCGGCGATATCCATCAGCCATTGCATTGTGTATCTCGATTCAGCGGCCGGCATCTGGATGAAATTACAAAACGGGATCGCGGCGATCAAGGCGGCAATTTGTTTGTAATCGAAGATCCAGCAAAGAACGTTCACAAACTCTGGGACGATGCGCTTCCGAAAATAAACTCCGGGGCGGAACTGGCTGCAATCGCCGGAGGACTCACTGCACCGGCGGACCCGGTTATCCGTCTGGATACGAATTCATGGGTGGCGGAAAGCGTTCAACTTGCGAAGTCAGTGGTGTATTCACTAGGTCCGGACGCACCCAATATGCCCGCTCCAAGTGTCCCCGCGGAGTACCGCGCACAACTTCTAAAGACGGCGAAAGAGCGCATCGGACTGGCGGGCTACCGCTTGGCCGCAATTCTCAACAACCGGTTGCAATGAAGCCGCGGCGTTTAATGCCGGAAATGCCGCACACCCGTAAAGACCATCGCCAGTCCCAGCCGGTTTGCGGCCGCAATCACGTCTTGATCCTTTACTGAACCGCCAGGCTGAATCACAGCCGTAATTCCGTGCTGCGCCGCCTCTTCCACACCATCGGGGAACGGGAAGAATGCGTCCGAAGCAAGCACCGTACCTTTCAGCGGCAGCACCGCCTTCATTGCCCCCACCTTCACCGAGTCCACCCGGCTCATCTGTCCCGCGCCCACGCTGACACTTTGGCCGGCCCTGGCGTACACGATCGCATTCGACTTCACGTGCTTGCAAACCTTCCAGCCGAACTCCAGTGCCGTCCATTCCTCGTCCGTCGGAGCCCGTTCGGTCTTCACCTGCGCAGCCGCACGATCCAACCTGTACAGGTCAGCCGTCTGAGCCAGGTAGCCACCGTTAATCGACTTCACCACCAACTCCTCCGCTCCTGGGCTCACCTTCAACAAGCGAAGATTCTTCTTCGCACCCAAAATCGACAGCGCCTTGGCCGAATAATCCGGAGCGGCAATCGCCTCCGTGAAAATCTTCACGGCTTCCATCGCCGTCTCCTCATCCACCGTGCGGTTGAAAGCCAGCACCCCGCCAAATGCCGAAATCGGGTCCGCCTCCAAAGCCTTCCGGTAACTCTCCGCGAGCGACGCCTGCTCAGCGCACCCACACGGATTCGTATGCTTGATAATGGCCGCCGCAGGCCTCTCAAATTCCCGGATCAAATGCCAAGCCGCATCCAGATCCACCAGATTGTTGTACGAAAGCTCCTTGCCATGAAGCTGCTCAGCCGCCGCAATTCCTCCGCGCTTCAGCGAATACAGCGCCGCCTGTTGATGCGGGTTTTCCCCATACCGCAGCACAGTGGTGCGCTCTGCATGTACGTCCAGCACGGCAGGCAGAGCAGTGGGCGTATCCTGGAACGCACCGCCGTCCCATTCGATACTGCCGAGCCGCGCCGTAATCGCCCGATCGTAACTCGCCGTCAACGCGAACGCCTTCTTTGCCAGCCGCCAACACGCGGCAATGGAAAGCTCGCCGGCATTCGCCCGCAGTTCTTGCAGGATCGGCAGATAATCGCCAGGCGAAACCACCACAGCCACGTCCTGATAGTTCTTCGCTGCGGCGCGGATCATGGTGGGCCCGCCGATATCGATATTCTCGATCAGGTCATGAACGGAAGCGTCCATATTCGCGGCCACCTTCTCAAACGCATACAGATTCGCCACCACCATATCGATGGTTCCAATCGAATGCTCTTGCAGCGCGCCCATGTGCTCCGGATTGCTCCGAATCGCAAGCACGCCAGCCGCAACCCGCGGGTGGATCGTCTTCACACGGCCATCCAGCATCTCAGGAAAACCGGTCATATCGGAGATGTCCTTCACCCCCAGGCCCGCATCGCGAATCACGGAAGCGGTGCCACCAGTGGAGATCAGCTCGACCCCCAATTCACTCAGTCCCCGGGCGAATTCGACCAAACCGGTCTTGTCAGTGACACTCAGCAACGCGCGTTGAATTTTGGCCATGAACCTTCTATTTTAAACGTGACCGCTATAATCTGAGAGTGTCTTACTCCGTCACGTTGATCCCTGGAGATGGTATTGGTCCCGAAGTAGCCGACGCCACTGTTCGAGCCGTAAACGCCACCGGCGTGAAGATCGAATGGGAACGCGTGGAACTCACCGCGGATGTGATCACCAAGGCTGGTCAAGTGCTACCGCCACACGTGCTGGAATCTCTGGACCGCACCCACTTGGGGCTGAAAGGACCGGTCGCGACTCCCATTGCCGGAGGGTTCCCGAGTGTCAACGTGGCGCTGCGGAAGAAGCTGGATCTATTCGCGAATGTCCGTCCGGTCCGCACGCTTCCGGGTGTGAAAACGCGTTACATGGACGTGAATATCGATATGGTGATCTTCCGTGAAAACACGGAAGATGTCTACTCGGGGCTCGAACACGAAATCATCAAGGATGTCGTCGAAAGCTTGAAAATCATTACTCGCTACGCCTCTATCCGCATCGCGCGGGCGGCATTCAACTTCGCCAGACTCGGACGCAAGAAGGTTACCGCCGTCCACAAAGCAAACATCATGAAGCTCAGCGACGGTCTGTTTCTCCGATGCTGCCGCGAGGTGGCGAGTGAATATCCGGAGATCGAATACAAGGAACTGATCGTCGACAACGCCGCCATGCAGCTTGTGATGCGGCCCGAAACATTTGACGTTCTGCTGATGCCCAATCTCTACGGCGACATTGCCTCGGACCTTGCGGCCGGCTTGGTGGGCGGACTCGGTATCGCCCCTGGCGCGAATATGGGCGAAACCAGCGCGGTGTTCGAAGCGGTCCACGGGAGCGCGCCGGATATCGCTGGGAAGGGAATTGCGAATCCGACGGCGCTCATGCTGTCCTCCGTCATGATGTTGGATCACATCGGCGAAAAGGAAGCATCCGTCCGGCTGCATACCGCGATTGAGAGTGTTTACGCTGACGGGAAGTTCCTAACATCGGACGTGGGAGGCACCGTAGGCACCTCCCAATTCACCGATGCTGTCGTTAATAAGTTAATGGTCGAAAATCTAAGCTGACACTAGGCTCGGCTCGACGGCTACAAGGCCCTTCTTCGCCAGAAAACCCACTAGATCGACCACGCGGCAGGAGTAGCCCCACTCGTTGTCGTACCACGCAACCACCTTCACGAGATTGCCATCCAGCACCTTGGTCAGCAGCGAGTCCACAATGGAGCTGTTCGAATTGTGCAGCATATCGGACGAAACCACTGGGTCGGCAGTATAAGCCAGAATTCCCTTCAGTTCGCCTTCCGCGGCAGCCTTTAGCACAGCATTCACTTCGTCAGTCGTGGTCGTCTTTTCGGTAACAGCCACAAGGTCCACCACCGAAACGTCCGGCGTGGGCACGCGCATGGAGTAGCCGTCCAGCTTGCCCTTCAGGGCCGGCATCACCAGGCCGATCGCCTTTGCGGCACCCGTCGAAGTCGGAATCATGTTCACCGCGGCGGCGCGCGCACGGCGCAGATCCTTGTGCGGAAAATCCAGCACCGGTTGATCATTGGTATAGCTGTGAATGGTCGTCATCGAGCCCTTCTGGATGACGAACTTCTCATGCAACACCTTCACCACTGGCGCCAGGCAATTGGTTGTGCAAGATGCGTTTGAAACGATGTTGTGCTTTGCCGGATCGTACTTGTCGTCGTTGACGCCCAGCACCAGCGTGATATCTTCTTCCGTTGCAGGCGCGGAAATGATGACCTTCTTCACAGTGCCGCGCAGGTGCTTCGCCGCATCCTTCGCGTTCGTGAAACGGCCCGTCGATTCCACCACGATCTGTACACCGAGCGAACTCCAGTCGATCTCAGCAGGATCCTTGATGGCGAAGATTTTAATTTTCTTGCCGCCAACCACCACGGAATCGCCGTCAATCTTTACTTCTTCCTTCAATTGGCCCAGCGTAGAGTCGTACTTCAATAGGTGCGCCAACGTCTTGGTGTCGGTCAGATCGTTGGCTGCCACAATTTCGACTTCCGGATTGTGCAGAGCTGCACGAACGACATTCCGGCCAATGCGGCCGAAGCCGTTGATGCCCACTTTTATTGCCATTTACTAAAATTTCTCCTTATAGGATTGTTTGGGGTTCTATAACAATCTTACAGTACCTTTCCGCCTAGAACGACGGTCACGGGCTCGATGTCTTTGATCTGCGCCTCCGGGCACGCCAGGAAATCGCGATCAATCACCACGAAATCGGCCAGCTTACCCATCTCAATCGAGCCTTTCAGCTTCTCCCCGGACTGCAAATACGCTCCCCAGATGGTGTAGCTCCGCAGCGCATCCTGCCGCGTGATCTTCTGCTCCGGATGTAGCACCTTTCCATCCCGCTTCAGCCGCGTGACTTCCGTCCACATTCCCATAAACGGGTTGTAGGGATTCACCGCGTGGTTCTTATCATGGCCAATCATGTGGTCGCTGCCGCCGGCAAAGACGACACCCGCATCCACATAAGACCGCAGCGGGAAGAAGTACTTCATCCCGTCTGGGTTTAGCCGGGTATCAAAAACTTTTTCCAGCGCCTCTCCATCCAGATACAGCCAAGCCGGCTGCACATCCGCCAGCACGCCCAACCGCTTTGCCTTCGCAATGGCTTCCGGCGTCTGAAAGCTGGCATGCATCAAATGCGAGCGCGACGGAGCAAGCGGACGTTCCCGGTCCAAAGCCTCAAATGTATTCAGCAACGCATCCACGGCGCCCCCGCCTTGCGAGTGGGCCGTCAACGTCCAGCCCTTGTCCCTGGCTGCGCGCATAATGGCCAGCAGCTTGTCCGGTGGAACGAACAACTGCCCGCGATCGTCCGGATCTGTCATTCCGTAAAGCTGCTTTCCGAACGCTCCATATGGCCCGCGCTGATACGCGGTGCCGATGGTCATCCCGCCATCCAACGTCACTTTGAAGATGCCGAACCGCAGCCAATCGTCTCCGGTGTCTGTGCGATAGGGGGCCGCGCGAATCTTCGCCACCAGTTCGTCCGCCGTCCCAGCAGTCGGCATCCGCCACGTCATCACCACGCGGATAGGAAGCCGTCCCTGCGCCTTCAGCTTCCCGTACAGCGCAATCTCCTCCGGTGTCAGCGCCCGATCGATCACAGACGTTAGCCCAGCCTGCGTATAACGCTTGAGTTGGCCCTGCAATGCATCCAGCTTCTCTGCCTCAGTAAACTGCTCCGTACTCTCAACGCCCTTTAAAAGCGCCTGCGCGTTCCGCAAAATGCCGTTCGGCTCGCCACGGGCATCCTTCACAATCTCGCCGCCCGGCGGATTCGGGGTATCGCGCGTGATCCCGGAAACCTTTAGCCCCAACGAATTCGCTACCACTACATAACTTGCGTCAAACATCACCGGATGCTCTTTCGCAACATCCAGGACGTCGCGCGTGGGCATGCGCATCTCCGCAAGCCTTGTCGGGAACGTGCGCGGCACCACGATCCACTGCCCCTTCGGCGTTGTCTTCGCCCGGTCCACGATGTAGCGTTGCACCGCGGCATACGAATCCAGAACCGGTAGCGGAGAGCGAAGCTCGCTGAGGCCGGCGCCCAGTGGATGCACGTGGCTGTCAATCAACCCCGGCAGCACCATCTTTCCTGCGAGATCGATGACCTTCGTATGTGGCCCGCGTTCCGCCACCAGGATCGTCCGGCTGTCTCCCACGGCGACGATCTTTCCATTTTTCGCCGCCACGGCCTGCGCGATGGAGAAGCGCGCATCCACCGTGACGATCTTTCCGTTATGCAGAATTAGATCCGCATCCGCGCCGTAACTCGTGCAGCAGAACCCAATAAACGCACCCAGGACCGCGTGCCGCACCGTAGTAGACTGTATTCTTGTGCTCGACATATCAAAAAGAGTCATTCAATTGATCTCCGCCGAAGCATATCAAATCGATTTCCCGGAATGAATCGGCCGGACATTCTCGAAATTATTGGCCGCTTCTGCAAGCAGAAAGTTCTTGTCATCGGCGACATCATGCTCGATGAGTTCCTTTGGGGTAAAGTCAGCCGTATCTCGCCTGAAGCCCCGGTTCCCGTCGTTCAGGTTACTTCGGAATCTTACTTCCCAGGCGGCGCCGCCAACGTCGCGCGTAATCTGCGGGAGATTGGAGCCGGCGTGAAAATGATGGGTCTCGTTGGCCAGGATCAGTATGGAGAACGGCTTATCGATCTGCTGAAGTCCACCGGAATTGGGGTTGAGGGCGTGCAACTGTCCCCCACCCGCCAGACCACTGTAAAAACCCGCATCATCGCCCGAAACCAACAAGTCGTCCGCGTTGATCGCGAAGGATCTGAGCAGGCCGGCCCCGCCCACGCCGCCGCCGCGAAGGAACTGCTGAACCGGCTGGTCCCCGGTGTGGATGCCGTGATCCTCTGCGATTACGCGAAGGGTTATCTCACTCAGGAGATCGCCGATCACGTTGCATTGCTCGCTGGCAAAACCAACGCAATCGTTACCGCCGATCCCCATCCGTCAAATCCTCTGCAATGGAAGAACGTCACCGCGATCAAGCCCAATCGCGAAGAAGCCTTCCGGGCGGCGGGACACCCTATCAGCAGTCCCGTTGACCCGGTAGAGAACGACATCCGCCTGCTCGATGCGGCAAATGTGTTGCTCGAAAATTGGGACACCAGGTTGTTGATGATCACGTTAAGCGAGCAGGGCACACTGCTGTTGCGCCGCGATCAGCCGCCTTATCACACGCCTACCCGGGCGCGCGAAATCTTCGATGTTTGCGGCGCGGGAGATACCGCGATGGCGTTTCTAACACTCGCCCTGAGTGCCGGCGCCGATCCGGTGCAAGCCGCCCAGATCGCCAATCACGCCAGCGGCATCGTGATTGCCAAGGTGGGAACCGCGACGGCCAATAAGCAGGAATTGATCGCGAGTTTTGAAGCTGAACCGGGGATATGATGACAGCGCCGTTCTCGTAACGGCACTGGTTGCCGGTTCGGTTCATTCAAGCACTGCGCGTAATCTCGGAGAAGATACCGTGAAGCGTACCGGTCTTCAGCGGGTTGTGCAGCGGGACCGTGATCGTATGGGCCGGAGGACCGTCATGCCAGAGTCTGACATGGCTTTCCATTTTTGACGGATCACGCTGTAGCCAAGACCCCTCCAGTGAGCGGATCAGACGATCAGCGGATACGCCTCGCGGCGACTTCATGCGGCTTCGACCGGGATCAGTTCGTCTCTTACGTAGTGTAGTTGAACCAAGCGGGGACGCACCGGGGCTGTCTTCGAGGTGGCCCAGAGCATGGGCGCTATAGCCACCTTCGTCCGCGTCGCGAACTTCAAAAATTAACTCCATGCCCATAAAATAGAGTAAAGGGCTGATTAATCTTTTGGTCGCCATCACTGCGCCGCGACAGAAGAGCGGGATAATAGAATCGGGAGGATGCCGCACTCATGGATCTCGCCATTGATAAGCAGCACGCCCACCAGTTGCTCGACAAACTCGATACTGGCCAGCTCTCGGCTGTCGTTCATCTGCTGGAAGTCTTGACCGATCCCATGAATTCCGGTGAGGACCCGTTGACCGGGGGAGACCGTCAGGCGGTCGCCGAATCCGGTGAGTGGTTCGAGAGGAATCCCGAAGGTATTCCCTTCGAGCAAGTCGTGGCGGAATGCGGCCTCACGATGAACGACGTCAAAAGCTACAAGGACGAGTGAAGCGGCGCTTTAAAGAAAATTCGCTTTTCCCGGGACGTTGCTACTGCACCGGCAGCGGTGCCGATACCTGCCCACCAAGCCCGGCGTACGTCTCTTTCACCTTCACGACCTTATTCCCATTAAAAGTGACGAAAACGATCTTCCCTGGAGCATTCCCGTAAATCCAGTCCTCCAGTTCATCCCCGTCTTTCGTCTCGCGCGATTTCGTTCGAGGTTTTCCCAACGCCATCAAAACCTGATCGTGATCCATGCCCTCAATGGCACGATTCTCCTTCACGGCCTTTTGCACCTCCGGCGGCAGGGAGACCATTGCCTGTTCAGACGCACTGTGCTTATCGAAATCGAGAATCGGTGCCAGCATCTTCTTGATATCGACCGCCTGCATCGGTGGAACCGGCTTCCCAAACTCCAGTGATACGTAAGTGCCGCCCGGTGCATTCGTGTTCTGTTGTCCAATCGGTGTTGTGCGGTTCCCCATGCCCACTTCCACGTTCTCGTACCACTTCTTCTTGCCCTTCATGCCGCCATTGATTTCCAGCAGAATCTTCTCGTCTTCCAGCGTCACTTTCGTGATCTGCACCAGATCGCCAACGCGCGCCGCCGGCCCAAGCTCTTTCCCGATTTCATCCCACTTCTTCTTGTCGTAAGTTCCCGTGCTCTCAAACAGCAAGGGCTTCTTAGAGCGTGGAAGAAAGGTCTTCACCGTCGCATACTCCGCCATCAACCCGCGTACAATCTCCACGCGCTGATCGAAGGTCAGCTTGGTAGCCGAGTCGGCCATAAGCGGCCCTGCAAGCAGAGGGATCACCAGAAAAGCCGGAAGTTTCATGGAAGAACGTCCTCCGCCGAAGCCGGAACCAGGAACGGCTCCTGGCTTTGTACCGGGGCCTTCACTAGATAAACCAGCAGCGCGATCACCACTCCGCACGTCAGCAGACTAGCCTCCGGACCGTAACTTCCCCCGCTCCAGATGTCCGCCACGTTCCAGTGCATCGTGACTCCTGTCATCCCCATTGTAAACCCGCTCAAGTTCTCGCCAAACAGCGGCAGGGTCCAATTCCAGCCAAAATGAATTCCAATCGGCAGCCATAAATCGCCGCTGCGAAGGAACGCATATCCCAGCACCACGGCGAAGCCCATCGTATTCACAATGCCCAGCACCGATACATTTTTGTTGCTCAGGTGCGCCAAACCAAATAGCACGCTTACTGGAAGAATCGTCGCAAAGCGGCCCAGCCCACCCAACAGCACCTGAAAGCCATAACCGCGGAACAACATCTCTTCTCCCACCGCGCCGAACAGCAGAATCAACGTGACGAAAACGAAGCTTCCGAAATTGGCGGGCTGGTCCGGAGCCTTCTCCAACTGCGCGATCCCGGCAATCAACGGTCCTACCAGCACAATCGCTGCAGCGCCGATTCCTCCCAACACCCCAAGCCCCAGATTGCGCGCCGCCCCTGGATGCCAGTTCATTCCAATATCGGCGAGACGGCCGCGTTCAAAAATTCGAAGCGAAACCGCGTTCGCCACCGCCGCCGCGGCGAATGTTCCCAAGGCGGAGCCGATCAGGTAGCCGGCGGCATAATTCAAGCCGATCGGGAAGAACATCAATCCCAGGATCGCGAGAAACACATACAGCCCCACCTTCAGCACGAGCCCCAGTTTGTCGCTCGGTAGTGTGACTTCCATGCCTTGAATCTTATTGGGCGAGCGCCTTGACCCGCACTCCCTGCGGCGCAACTTGCACCGGCAGAACCTGCCCACCCGCTTCCACTATCAATCGTGAGACGCGGTCCTTGGCTCCGTGTTCCACCAGAAAGAATACGCAGCCACCTCCGCCCGCCCCGCACACTTTCGCGCCCTTCGCGCCCGCTTTGCGCGTGGTCTCAATCAGTCTGTCGATCAATGGAGTCGAGATTCCCGGAGCATTCTTCTTTCTGTTGGTCCACTCTTCGCGCAACAGCCTCGCTGCTTCCGTCCAATCCGCCTTCTCCAGAGCCGAGCGCATGCCCGCCGCAATGGCCGCGATCCTATCGAAGTTGCGCTGCACCGCCCGATCCCCGTTGATGTGCGCCTTGGTCACTTCCCAGTTATTGATTCCCGAATTGCGCGGTTCTCCCGTGTAGGCCAGCACAATGCGCTCATTCAGATCCGCAAGGTCCACCGGAATCGCTTTGCGGACGATGCCAGCCGCCGTCAACTCAATCGCGTTCACGCCGCCATACATCGCCGGATAATAGTCCTGACACCCCGTGGGCACGCGAATGATCTGCGCTTCCACGTTCTGCGCAATCTCACGGACCTTCTCAATGTTGTAGCCGGTGCCTTTGAGTTTATTCAGCGCGCTACAGATCGTGATGATCAGGGAAGACGACCCCGAAATGCCGGCTCCCGACGGCGCTTCAGAGTCGGTGCTTAGCTCAATGCCGCCTTCCGGTTCAAAAAAGCGAAGCACATAGGCCAGCAGTGGCAGCTTGTATTTCGAAGCCGCCCGGAACGCATCGAAGGATTCGAACGTTTCCTCCCCGCGCTGGTCCGCCGAGCGCAGCACAATCTTCCCGTCGTTCCGCGTCACCAATGTGCAAGAGGTATAGCGGTCCACGGCAAAATTCACCGTGACAGCATTCGAGTGATATAAGTACAGCGGCCAGATGTCGAGAGTGCCGCCCGCCAGGTCAACCCGGCACGGCGATTTAGCGGTAATTTTCATATTTAGGGGAGATGCAAACGCGAACTACATCATACCGCCGATCCAGCGAGCGGCCCGCAATCCCATATCGCGGGTTTTATTATCGACATCGCGATTCGGGTTGTAATTGGTGAGCGCGAATGCGGCCAGCGGATATCGTGCCCCAACAACTTGTATCGCAGACTCAAGCTGCCGATAGGAAATCCCACCCGGCCCCCGGAAGTTGACGCCCGGATTCACGGCCGCATCCACCACGTCGATGTCAACATGTAGATACACCCGCTCTGCCGCCGGCAGATTCGTCAAATCGAGATCGCTGAACGCGCCGGAGGGCGGAATGACACGCATCCGGGACGCAGCGACACGCTCGCGCTCCCCTGGATCTAGGTCCCGTACTCCCACCAGCGCCGTCCGGGATTCCGGAACAAATTGTGCTGTCGCCAGCCCCAGCGCCATCCCATCCAGATTTCCGCTGATGCTCGTCTCCCGATTATGGAAATCTCCGTGCGCGTCGAACCATACGATTCCCAGTCCGGACAGTTTTAATCCGGGCAGGGCGCCCAGGCAGGAGTTGCAGTTTCCGGCCACGATGAACGGAAACGCACCGGAAGCCGTGGCCGCCGCCGTTGCACTGGTAACGGCGGCATGGACGCGTTCGATTTGTGCCGAGGCCCCAAGCTCAAGTGGAACCAGCGTCAAGGCGTGTCCAGCCGCCCGCAACAGCGAACCCAGCCCGCTTTCCAGGTATCGCGCCGGGCCCAATCCCACCTCCACGTCTTTCCGCCCCATGTGATAGGGAACGGAGATGAGGTGTATTTTCATCGTGGTGCCCGGCGCGCTATTCGTGTCCATAGCAGAGCGCTCAACCCTGCCAGTGCCGCGGACGCCATCAGCACGATACGTGTAGTCCCTTCCGCCGTCATCATCTCATTGAATCGCGAGCGCACGTTCCCAGGCGAATAGCGAGCCAGAAAGACCAGTATCCCAAGAAGCGCGAAGAATCCGATCCGGGCAGTCCGGACGCCCACTGCGGGCTTCCTGGTCCGCAACGCGACTGCTGCGGTCAGCACAGCCAGGAAAATTGCTCCGCAAAAATTCAGCAGCAGAGCGGAGCCTAAAATACTCCAGGGCGGCAGCAGCAAGTGTCCCCGCCAGTGCCGTATGTTGACTGTGGCAATTCCGTTTACCAGGATCAGAAACGCCATCACCCAAACGAACCCAACAACACGGAAGATTTGGTGACTTACGTGCTCTTCACTGAAACTTGACGCAATCATGGGGGCGGCAAAAACAAGAGAGGCCGAGCTGGACGCCAGGATAATACTAGTGTCCAGAAAATCAATTCCCTTCCACCACGGAACCAAGATCCCAAATCCAATCACCGCCACCAGAAAGGAAAATACGGTTGAGCGTTTCATGCAATGTGCTAGTAGTACCATTTCTCGGGTCAGTTTTCTTACAATGGTCGTAAGGTGATTCGGATCTGAACTTTGCTAATCCTTTTGCAGCGTCTCGCCGATAGTAGAAACAGATGCAGAACCGCCGAGTGGAAACGCGGATGTTATGCGCAGACCTGGTAGATGTCCGATGGAAGGACAAGAATGGGAGAGTGCGCCGCGCCGTCGCAAATTTAGAAGATATATCGCTCTCGGGCGCCTGTGTTCAAGTGGATAGCCCGATTCCGCTTCAAACAACGTTACAAATCAGCTACCCCAAAGGGGAACTTCAAGGCAAGGTCCGCTACTGTATCTATCGGGAGATAGGATATTTTTTAGGCGTTGAATTCGAGCCTGGTTTTCGCTGGTCCCAGCGGGCATTTCGGCCGCAGCACTTGCTCGATCCGAGACGGCTGGTTTCCCGTGCCGCCAACCGCCTCTTGCGGCAGAGCGCAGATACAATCCATTAGTTAAATTACACGGTTGGGACCTTCCCTGGGAAACATATTCCGGCAACCTGCATCATACTCGGCAGCACGGAGGAACAATGGTCAAACTGGGTATACTCGTTAGATTGGAAGCGAAGCCGGGGAAAGAGGACGAGGTCGCCAATTTCTTGAGTGGCGCACTGCCATTGGCGGAAAAAGAGCCCGCCACCGCGGCGTGGTTTGCGGTCCGCATGGGACCATCCACATTTGGGATCTTTGACGTGTTTCCAGACGAGACGGGGCGGCAAGCGCATCTCTCAGGCCCGATCGCCGCGGCGCTAATGGAAAAGGCACCCGAGCTACTGGCTCAACCTCCCGTTATCGAGAAACTGGACGTTTTGGCCGCCAAGCTGAAAGGGTAACGTCGGCTCGCCCTCCTTTGGATCTCTAATCGGCCTCTCCGTGCGCCGTAGGTTTCTCGCGCTCCACATCCTGAGCGTCCGACTTCGGTAAAAAGCGCGCCAGCCGCTGTATCGTGCTCCGCATATCGGGGTGACCTGCGATGTTCGTCCATTCGTTCGGATCCTTATCGCGGTCGTACAACTCTTCGGTGCCATCGTGATACCGGATGTATCGCCAGTGGGCGTCGCGAATTGCATGATTGCCGCGTGGATACGTAGTGATCGCGGGGTGCTCCCACGCAGCGGCGGGATTTCTCAGTAGCGGCATGAGATTGTTGCCCTCCAGCCCTTCCTTCGGGGGCAAGCCGAACAACTCTATGAGCGTGGGATAGATGTCGAGCAGGCTGACCGTCCGGTCACAACGTGTTCCAGGTTTCGTCACGCCGGGCGCGGACACCATAAACACATTGCGCGTGGACCGCTCCCAAAGCGTGAATTTGCGCCAGTGCAGCTTCTCGCCCAAGTGCCAGCCGTGATCGCTCCACAGCACGATATTCGTATTCTTTGCGTGCGGACCATTATCGAGCGCGTCGAGCACACGGCCGACCTGCGTGTCGGCGAAGGTGATCGCCGCCAGGTACGACCGCACCGCGGTCTCCCATTGCTTGTATTTCAAAACGCGTTCGTGATCGTTGGCCTTCGTAACAGCCATTTCGCGGCCTATGGGCGGGATGTCGTCAAGATCGTCATCCTTCACCAGGGGCAACTTGATCTTATCGATTGGGTACATGTCAAAGTATTTTTGCGGGATGTACCACGGAAGATGCGGCTTCCAAATGCCGCAAGCCAAAACGAACGGCTTCGGCTGCGTCTTCGATAGCTCACTAGACGCCCAATCCACCACTTTGTAGTCGCCCATCTCCCGATCCGCAACCTGAAGCGGACCCCAGTCGAAATTGGCTGTGCCGGGCATGCCATTCATTGGTTTGTGATCGGGCTGTGCATCGGGCGGTTTGCAATTCATCTTAGATGGATAGTAATCGTCCCAACTCTGCGGGTCGGGATAACGCTCGTGAAAAATCTTGCCTCCGCCCACGGCGCGATAGCCGTTCTGCATGAAGTGCATCGGTAGTGTAGCCGCATTCTGCAACAACGGCGAGCGGCGATGGGGCTGATCGTTGGTGTAAACGCCGGATGAGGATGGCCGCTTGCCGTACATCAGAGCTGTGCGTGAAGGGTTGCAAACGGGTGCGGCGCAATGAGCGCTGGTGAATAGCGTGCCACGCGCGGCGAGGCGGTCGAGATTTGGAGTAATCACGCCGGGATGACCGTTCAAGCAGCCGATCCAGTCGTTGAGATCGTCAATCGCGATAAACAGCAGGTTTCGTTTCGATCCGGATGCGGCCGGAGAGGAAAAGCTGGTGGTGGAAAGTGTGGCTGCTCCAAGGCAGCCAAGGGCTGCGCGCCGCGAAATCTTGGATTCCTGGGTTTCTACCGGTTTGTGGGATTGATCTGGCATAAAGGGCTCTTGGACATTATGGCTCCTTATGCGCCTGGGTCAAAACTTTCCGGTGCGCGACGATCTGCGCTCCCCTGCCGGTGCCGTCAACCCTGCGTTCCCAGAATGAGACCGCCGTGAATATCGTCCACAGCGCCTTGAGTGGCAGCAACGATTCAGACCGAGCCCAAATTGCGCGACTGTGCCCACGCTCGGAGGATTGCCAGCGGGAGCAGGTGTTGGGGCGTATGCCGGCGGAGGGGCGGTGGTGCGACAGGGTTCGCACTCGGCCCGTCGTGCTCGTGGCCGACAATGCCGCCAGTCTCGCGGGCGGTGCGACACTCGGGTTTGATGGAAGGAGGTCTCGCCGGCGGCTCGATTGGCGGAGATTGGAGCGATAGCTGGCGATGTCTTCTACAGCAACACCGGCCGGGGTTAAGGGAAAGGAAGCGAAGGTGATGTTGGTGGTGGCCTTGAGGAGTTCAGCCCTGGAAAGATCGGTAAACTGAAGGCCAAGCGGATTGACCCGGAATATCTAAATGCGTGTTTTGGACAAAGCGAAGTTCGAGTTGACGATTATTAGCACAAGCATGTCGCCAGATGAGATCTCGCGACACGTGGGCTTATCCTCTGACGCCGCATGGCGGATCGGAGACCCGAGAGGTCTGGATTGAAATGGGAAACGCACGGCTGGCGCTTATTTGAGGGCGACGAATCCTGGACTGGCGAGCAGCTGACGGGTGAATTGTTTGGATGGGTGTTTGCGGCGCTTCTCCGAGCGAGTTGAAACGTTCGTTGATAGAATTAACTCACTCTCGTCGGAAAATTATGTAGATGTCGGCGTATACATGCTCTCGGAGAGCGTGCCGCAGTTCTCTTTGGACCGTGGAGCCGTGCAGTTGATTGCCCGACTTGGGACAAGCCTAGATCTGGATATTGTCCTATACGAGACCACCGACGGCAAGAAAGAGACCTCAATGTGACGACATTTTGAATGTGACAACATCTGGGTGTTGATTTTCATGTTGTGCAAAACGGCAAACATGCACAAAGGTGCACAATGGCTTCGTCTCGCAAGATCCGCATGACGGCGGCGGCTGTGAATCACGTGTGACTCACAGAGTTTTTACTTGCCGACTGTTCTATTGTAGTCCTATGATCGAAACGCTTGGATGTAAATCTACCCGCATCGCGAGGGGACACCGTTGTCCAAAATAACAAGGAGGGAACTGCTTAATGGCGCGTCTGCATTGACAGCTTCCAGCGGCATAGCGGCTTCCATGGAAGCCCAGAGCGGCCCGAATTCCAGCCGGCCGCGGCCGAACGTCGTTATTATCATTTCCGATCAGTTCCGCGCGGATGCACTCGGCTGCATGGGCCTGAATCCCATGAACCTGACGCCCAACCTGGACGCCATGGCGAAACGCGGTGTACTCTTCCGGCAAGCGATCTCTAACCAGCCGGTGTGCGCGCCAGCCAGAGCGACTATGTTCACGGGCCAGTATCCTGCCCGGCATGGCGTCTGGAAAAACGCACTCGGCCTGAAACCGGATGCCATCACTCTTCCTGAAACTCTCCGTCAGGCCGGCTATACAGCCAACTACATCGGCAAGTGGCACCTTTCTCCTCAGAGTGAAACCAATCGCGAAAATGGGCCTGTAGCGCCGGCTCACCGCGGAGGATTCTCAGACTTCTGGGAAGCCAGCAATGCGCTGGAACTGACGTCGCATCCTTTTGAAGGCGACATGTTCGATGGAGACGGTAAACCGCTCCACTTCTCAGGCGAGTACCGGGCGGACTTCCTCACGGACCGGGCCATACGCTTCCTGAAGGAAAAGAGGCAAAAGGACCGTCCGTTTCTTCTAGTCGTGTCCTACCTGGAGGTCCATCACCAGAACGACACCGACTTGTTCGTCCCTCCAAAGAAATACGAGAAGAAGTATCAGAATCCATTCGTGCCGCAGGATCTTCGCTCTTTGCCCGGAACCTGGCCGAGCCAATTGCCCGGCTACTATGGCTGCGTCGCCGGAATTGACGACGCGGTAGGAACCCTTCTTGGTTCATTAAAGGAACAGGGAATCGAAAAGGACACCATCGTGGTCTTTGTGAGCGACCACGGATGCCACTTCCGCTCGCGCAATGCGGAATATAAACGCAGCCCGCACGAAAGCTCCATTCACATTCCACTCATCATTCAGGGTCCAGGGTTTGACCGTGCCATGGAGATTCCGGAGTTGGTGAGCCAGGTGGATCTGGCCCCGACGTTATTAGAAGCCTGCGGATTGAAGACGCCGGCATCCATGCAAGGCGCCAGTATGCTGCCTCTGCTTGCCAGAAAGACGGATGGATGGCGAAATGAAGTGTATATAGAGATCAGCGAATCGCTGACGGGGCGGGCGCTTCGGACGCCTCAGTGGACATATGCGGTTGCTTCGCCGAAGCGGGAAGCCGCGAGTCCCCGGTACAACGAATATTTGATTTATGACCGGTTTGCCGATCCGTACCAGCACGTAAATCTGGCGGGGCGAACCGAAGTCCGCGAAATTTCGCAGCATCTTCGAGAACGGCTGATGACGCGCATTGTCGAGTCGGGTGGGCCGAAGCCCGTGATCGACCCTCCCTTTATCCCTTACGTTTGACAGGATCACCATATGATGGACCGACGCAACTTTCTATCACAATCCCTGGCCGGCTCCGCTCTGCTGGCGCAGGCTGCTCCACAAGCGGCAAATCGCCCGAACATCCTTCACATCATGTCCGATCAGCAACAATGGGCGTGCATCGCGAACCGGGGGTTATGCAACACGCCTAACCTGAATCGCTTGGCAAAAGAAGGGATGCTGTTTGAGAGAAGCTATACGCCAAGCGCGGTCTGCTGTCCGGCGCGGGCTATGATTCTTTCCGGAGCGTATCACTGGCACAATGGCGTCTTCAATCAGATCCATTCCGCACCCTCGGTTCATCGCGATATGTACCCCGGAGTCGTGCTGTATTCGAATCGCTTGAAGGACGCCGGCTATCGAATGGGCTACGTAGGCAAGTGGCACGCCAGTTGGACACGTTGTCCCGCGGACTTTGGGTATGAGATGGCGGGAATCAATGGATGCGATCCCGCCATTCTGCGCGGTTACGATATGAATCCGGACAAGGTGGAGCAGAAAAAAGGGGGGCTTCGCCGGCATCCGATGAAAATGGTCCAGTGGCCCGGAGACGAGCCATTCGCTGAGTGGGGTTACACCGAAGGACCAGAGGAAGGGACGCACGCCTGGGAAGTGGCAGAGATGGCGATCCGGATGATGGGCCGCCTGGCGAAGGACACGAAACCCTGGATTCTGGAAACACATTTCGTCGACCCGCACGATCCTTATTTCCCGTTGAAGAAGTACCTGGACCGCTATGATCCGCGGAACATCCCGGTCCCGAAGAGCTTTCACGACACCTTTGAGGGCAAACCCGGAATGCACGCGCGGGAGTCGTCCATCTGGGGCAATATGAGCGAGGACGATTATCGCCAGAGCCGGGCCTGTTATTACGCATCAGTGGAGCAGTTGGATACGCAGATCGGCCGTCTTCTGGATGCTCTCGACAAGACCGGGCAAGCGCAGAATACGATGGTCGTCTTCACCACCGACCACGGTGATATGTGCGGCAATCATCGCATGTGGATCAAGGGCTGGATTCCGTATGAGGAAACCTACCGGATTCCCATGGTGGTCCGCTGGCCAGGTCACGTTCAGGCCGGAGCCGTATCCAAACATCTGGTCCAAACGCACGATCTGGCGCATACCTACGTGGCTGCCGCCGGCGCGAAACCTCTTCCCTACGCCGATGGGCGCGCCTTGCAGCCGCTGTTCGCAAATCCCGCCGCGTCTTCCTGGACTGACCAGATCCTATGCGCTTACTATGGCGGAGAATTTTTGTACACGCAACGCATCGCGATCACGCAGCGGTTCAAATACGTCTTCAACGGTTTCGACATCGACGAGCTTTACGATCTGGAGCGCGACCCGGAAGAGATGCACAATGCCGTTGCCGATGCTTCTTACACGAAGTACGCTGACGACATGCGGGCGCGGATGTACGAAATGATGGACAAATTCGAAGATCCCTATGGCCTGCCGAGCCGATGGACGTTACCGGGCCAGAGGCCAGGGCGGTATGGTGCGCCGCGGTATTTGGCCCGGGGGAAACGCCTCTCGTCGTAGACCCAGGGAATGCATAAGATGCGAAACATCTCTGGATTGGCTGCTCTGTTTCTGATTGCGGTGTCCGCGTTCGCGCAAGGCACTGTTACTCTTTTTGGCTCCGTTACCGATCCTACTGGTGCGGCCATTGCGGGCGCCGGCATTAAAGCAACGAATACGGCCACGGCCCGCAGTCGAGAAGCCATCTCTTCGGCCGATGGAAGTTACGTGATTACCGATCTGGCGAGTGGGACGTATAACCTTACGGCGCAGGCGTCCGGGTTCAAGACGTTTGTACAGGATTCCATTGCCGTTCAGGTGGATGAGAACAGGCGGGTGCCGATTGCGCTTGAGGTCGGCTCCAGTTCTCAGAATGTGACGGTAACCGCGGACGTGGCGCAGGTGGATACGCGATCCGGCGCACTTAGGGAAGTAATCGATTCCACGCGGATTGTGGAACTTCCGCTGAACGGGCGAAACGCGCTGCAACTGCAGTATCTGGTGCCGGGCGCGGGTGGAATCAATCCGGCAGGTCAAGCGGAAAATGAATCTGTTTCGATCAACGGCGGCCGCCCAAACATGAATAATTACATGCTCGACGGCGCGGACAATCATGATCCGTTCTTCAACACTCCATCGGTGTTTCCCAACCCGGACGCGCTGGATGAATTCAGCATGCAGACGAACGCGTACGGGGCGGACCGTGGAAGAAACGCCGGTGCATTGATGAATGCAGTGACTAAGTCGGGCACGAATCGCTTCCGGGGAACGCTGTTCGAGTTTCTGCGAAACGACAAGTTGAACGCGCGCAATTTCTTTTCGAACATCGTCCCGCCGTTTAAGCGGAATCAGTTCGGGGGAACTGTAGGCGGGCCGGTCAGGAAAGATAAGACGTTCTTCTTCGCGTCCTATCAAGGCACGCGGGAGCGCAGTTCACCGGGTTCGCAAACGCCAACGGTATTGACGGCTGCGCAGCGGCAAGGCGATTTTTCCAACCTCAATAAAGCATTGAAAGATCCCTTGGGCGGGACGTTTCCCGGCAATATCATTCCAGCGAGCCGGCTGAGCCAGCCGTCCTTGAACTTTCTCAACACGTTTGTGCCCTTGCCTAACGCGCCCAACGGGTTGTACTCGTTCGCCAGCCAACAGTCGGTCAACGATGATCAATTAATCTCCAAAGTCGATCACAATTTCAGCGCAAATAATCAGCTTTCGGGGCGGCTCGTTTATGAACGCAATGACACGAACCAAGTAGTAAATGCCACCACGCTGCCGGGGTTTCTCGCGCTGATCCAGTACCGCAACTGGAACGCTTCGATGAACGATACCCATACGTTCTCGGCCCGTATCGTGAATGTGTTCACTTTCGGATTTAACGACATCACCAGACAGCAGCTTCCCATCATTCCATCGCAAAAGACATGGGGCGACTTTGGCGCGGGAATTGTGCGCGCGGCCCCAGGGCCGATCGGCTATGACACGGAATTAAATGGATATTTCAATGCTCAATCAAGATATCCACTCAATCAATTTCGCAAAGGCTTCCAGTACTCAGATGGCCTCAACTGGACGGTAGGCTCGCACACTCTGAAGTTTGGAGGCGATCTCCGGCAATCGATGGTGGATCAGAATCAGACCTTCCAGTCCGACCCGCAAGTGAAGTTTACATCCATTTTCACCGGCGACACCGGCGCGGATTTTCTTATCGGCAGACCCAGCACCGTGCAGGAGCAGTCGCGTAATGCCGCGCGCCCCCGTACCCTGGAGCTGGATGCGTATATTCAGGACGACTGGAAGGTAAACCGCCGGCTGACATTAAATCTGGGTCTGCGCTGGGACCCGTTCCTGCCGTTCCACGACCTAGATAACGAGCTGGCGCAGGTCCGTCCAGGGCAGCAGTCGAACATTTATCCGACAGCTCCGTTGGGGTACGTATTTCCGGGCGATGCCGGTGTTTCCTCCACCACGCTTCAAAGCCGGTACGCGAATTTAGCTCCACGTTTTGGCTTCGCTTTCGACCCGTTCGGAAATGGCCGCACCAGCATTCGCGGCGGATATGGATTCTTTTTCGCGGACGTAAGGCAGCAGGCGATGAATCAGCTATCCACGAACCAGCCGTTTGCCATCAAACTCGTAGCGACAAATCCGAGCGGCGGACTTGTGAATCCATACAGCGACACCGGCAATCCCTTCCCCTACCAGCCGCCTGCTACTAATAGTGAAAAGCAGAACCTCAAATTTTTCACCCCACTCACGGTATCCGAGTGGGAGCCGAACTTCCGTGACGCCGAAGTCCAACAGTGGAATTTCAACGTGCAGCAACAAGTGTTCTCAGACTGGATTATCACCGTCGCCTACGTCGGGAGCAAGGGAAATCATCTCTTTCTGACGGAGGAGCTAAACCCTGCGATCTTTGGAAGGGCGGGCAAGACCACGGACGCGAGGCGGCTCTTCTTTCCGAACTACTCCTCCATCCAATCGCAGCAGAGTGTTGGCAATTCGACGTATCATTCTCTCCAAACCACCGCCAATAAGCGTCTGGCGCACGGGTTAACGGTGTTGCTCAATTACACCTGGAGCAAGTCGATTGACAACGGATCTGACGATGGGACGGTGGCAACCAATCCATTCAACATCGCGGCGGAAAAGAGCGTTTCGGATTACGATATCCCACACCGTATGGTGGGGTCTCTTGTGTGGGCGCTTCCGGCTGTAAACTCACATGGCGCACTGCTGCACGCGATCGCGGGTGGCTGGCAGATGAACGGGATCGTGACACTGCAGAGTGGAAGTCTGTTCTCGATTTTGTCCGGAGCCGATAATTCGCAGAGCGGAGTGGGCAAAGACCGCGCGGACGTAGTAGGTGACTGGCATTTGAGCGGCGATCAATCGAAGAATTCGATGGTCAACCGGTACTTCAACACAGGTGCTTTTACGGCGAACGCAGCAGGGACATTCGGGAACTCGGGCCGCAACGTTCTGCGCGGACCGGGTAACAAGGATATCGATTTCGGAATGATTAAAACATTCACGGTAGTGGAGGCATCCAGGGTGCAGTTTCGCGCGGAGGCATTTAATTTGCTCAATCACGCGAATCTTGGCAACCCGAATGGCACAGTATCTTCGGCAAACTTCGGCCGGATTACGACGGCGGGAAATTCCCGCATCGTTCAACTGGCGCTAAAGTTCTTATTCTAGGCAAACATGAATCGTAGAACCGCTTGTTTAATTCTGTCGTCCGCACCCGCTTTTAGTGCCGACCTTCTTGCAGCCGATCCGAAGGAGCCGGTACGGCCCTGGATCGGGCCGGACTTCTGGAGCAATCCGCTGCAAGATTGGCAATTCCGGAACAACCGGATGGAATGTATTGTTTCCGGAAAAGACCGCCATGTGTTCCTGCTGACGCGCGAGATTTCGAACCGCGCCGGCAAGATCTCGCTGCAGGCCACGCTTGGACGCATGGACGGTGATCAAAGCGCCTTGTCCGAAGGTTTTGCCGGATTCAGAATCGGAGTCAAAGGCAAATTGAACGAATACCGCGACAGCGCGATTTATGGAATCGGACTGAATGCCGGCATTTTGGCTGACGGGCGGCTCTTTATCGGAGAACCGGGCAAAGAGCAGTCGGCCGCCGCGGGATTCCCCCGGCAGGTGCAACTCGTTTTGGAAGCGCAGCCTGTGGGGTCGGGCTACCGCGTTCAACTGTCCGCGCTCGATGAGCAGGGGCGCAGTCTCGCTTCGGTTTCCCGTGACGGGATCGCCGCGGCACAGCTTACCGGCGGGATCGCACTCGTGTGCAGCGCCGGTCCACATGACATTGGTCAGAACGAATCCGGGGTTCAGATGACCATGAGCGGCTATGTGATGCCGAATCGCACCAGAGAAGGAAACTGGCGCTTCTGGTTTAGCGATCTGAAAACCAGCGGCGACAAACTGGACGTTCATCCTGACCGCGCTTTTGGACCCATCTTGTGGACCATGTACACGCTGAGCCGGAACGTGCTCAAGCTGACCGCGCAGATGGCGCCTGTGGGGGAGCGCTCTGAGCAGGTTCATCTACAGCTATTGCGAAATGGCCAATGGCAAACGGCCGCATCTTCCAAGATTGACCCGCTGGCGCGCACCGCCACGTTCCGGTTACCTAACTGGAATGCAAGCGCGGATGCAAAATACCGGGTCACTTACAAGATGGACGGCGATCACGCCTTCGAGGGGACAGTTCGGAAAGATCCAGTTAGCAAAGCGAAGATCACAGTCGCTGTGCTCTCCTGCCTGAACGATTTCGGGTTTCCGCACACGGATCTGAATGCTTCCATCCAGCACTTCCAGCCAGATCTGGCGGCCTTTGAAGGAGACCAGGTTTACGAGCGGGCGGCGAGCTATGGAATCCAGCGGGCGCCACTGGAACCTGCTGCGCTCGACTATCTCCGGAAATGGTTTCTATTCGGCTGGTCGTTCCGCGATATTCTGCGCGATACCCCGTCCATCTGCATGGCAGACGACCACGATGTGTTCCACGGCAATGTATGGGGAGCGGGCGGGCGTCATGCCGAAGGCACGGGGCAGCCGGGGCAGGACAGTGGCGGTTATCTGGAACCTGCGGCGTGGGTCAATATGGTGCAGCGCACGCAAACCAGCCATTTGCCGGACCCGTTTGATCCCACTCCCGTGGAACAGAACATCGGTGTCTATTACACAGATTTGCGCTGGGGCGGCATCAGCTTCGCCATCCTGGAAGACCGGAAATGGAAATCCGCGCCGAAGGTTGCGATTCCAGCCGCGAAGATTGTGAACGGGTGGGCGCAAAATCCGGATTACCACGCACCGCGGGACGGCAACGTCCCAGACGCGGAACTGCTCGGAAAACGGCAATTGGCCTTCCTGGACCAGTGGGCGAAGGACTGGAGCGGTGGCATCTGGATGAAGGCGGTGTTTTCCCAAACCCTCTTTGCCAATGTGGGGACGCTGCCGCCGCCGGCCAATACCGATTCGGTGTGCCCCAGGCTGCCCATCATGAAGCCGGGCGAGTACCCGCCAGACGACATGCTGACTGCCGATCACGATTCCAACGCCTGGCCCCAGCATGGGCGCGATGATGCCCTGCGTGCATTCCGGCGTTGCGCGGCAGTGCATCTCTGCGGCGATCAGCATATCGGCAGCACCGTACAGTATGGCGTGGAGAACTGGAACGATGCGTCTTATGCGCTTTGCAGCCCGGCGTTGTCGAACCTTTTTCCACGCCGCTGGTTTCCATCGCAGCCCGGTAAGAACCCGCTGCCGTATAGTCCCCGCAACACGGGACAGTTTCTGGATGGTTTCGGAAACAAGATCACGATCCACGCGGTGTTCAATCCCCAGCAGATGGACGCCACGCCGAATCCTTTGATGGATCGCTCACCCGGATTCGGAATCGTGGAGTTTGACCGCGCAACGCGCGAGATTACCCTGACCGTCTGGCCGCGCCGCAACGCACTGCAGCCGGGCGCTAGACCCGTCGATGGCTGGCCAGTCAAAATTCATCAACTGGATAACGGATGGTCCAGCGCGGCCTGGTCGCTGCCGCCCGTGCAGGCGGAGGGGCTGCGCGACTTTTGCGTCCAGGTGATTCGCGATGGTCAGATTCTATACACGGTTCGCGTCCAGGGCACCTCGTTTGCCGCGCCTGTACAGCAGGAAGGCGTCTACGTGGTCCGGGTATTCGATCCCGACGGCAAATTTGACAAGATCCATGGCGGCCTGCGCACCCAACGGCGCCGGGCGTAGGTTTTAAATTCGATGAAAATGGACCGGCGTAACTTCGTCAAGACATTCGGTGCGGTAACTGTCGCGGCACAAGCACGGCAAGCTGCTGGAACACCGCCTCGCCAGGTTGTGCTGCTGATGACCGATTCCGTGCGCGCCGATATGCTGAATTGCTACCGGAACACGGGTCTGAAGACGCCCAATTTGGACCGGCTCGCCTCCGGCGGCATCCGTTTTAACCGGGCTTATACGTGTCAACCGGTTTGCACTCCGGCCCGCTCGGCGCTTTTCACCGGCAGTTATCCGCACAGCAATGGTTCGTGGTCGAATAGTCTGGCGCTGGGCCAGACGGTCCACACCACCGGCCAGCGATTACAGGACCAGGGAATCCACACGGCTTATGTCGGCAAATGGCATCTCGATGGCTCGGATTACTTCGGAACCGGACGGCCGGCTCCGGGTTGGGACCGGTCTTACTGGTACGATCAGCGGAATTACCTTGATGAACTCTCGCCTGAGGATCGCTTGCGCTCGCGAAAAGTTTCAACCAACCAGGATCTACGCCTCTCCGCCGATTTCACATTTGGCCATCGTTGCTCAAATCGCGGAATCGAATTTCTGAACAAGCACGGCAAAGAAGATTTTCTGCTCGTAATTTCTTATGACGAGCCTCATGACCCGTATCTCTGCCCCAAGCCGTACTCGGAAAGGTACCGGGACTTTACCTTCCCGGCCAGTCCGAATCTGTCGGACACGTTTCCAGGTAAGCCCGAAGAACAACGCGTCTGGGCTGGAGACCGGCCTCGCTCTGCGAACCCGCAGATCAAGGCGCCGGATTTCTTCGGTTGCCTCACATTTATCGATAGTGAGATCGGCCGCGTTCTGGATGCGATTGATCGGCAATGCCCCGGCGCAATGGTGATCTACACCTCGGATCACGGTGATTTTCTCGACTCGCATCATCTCACCAGCAAGGGACCGGCAATGTATGAGGAAATCACGCGCATTCCTTTCCTGGTGCGCTGGCCGGGACACTCGCCGGCGAATTCCATCTGCCCGCACCCGATCTCGCACATTGATGTTTCCGGCACGTTGCTGGAATTCTTTGGCCACCAGGTGCCCAAAAGTTTTGAAGGCCAGAGTATGCTGGCCACATTCCGCGATCCCAAAAACAAGCCCCGGAATGAGGTATTTCTCGAATGGGGCCGCTATGAAGTGGATCACGACGGATTTGGCGGATTTCAACCGATCCGCTGCGTTCACGATGGGCGATTCAAATTATCCATCCACCTGCTGACCACCGACGAGCTCTACGATTTGGATTCCGATCCGGCTGAGTTGAAGAACCTGATCAATTCACCAGAGCACGCGTCAAAACGGAACGCATTGCATGACACGCTGCTCGCCTGGATGGACCGCACGCGCGACCCGTTCCGCGGGTATTACTGGGGACGGCGGGAATGGCGTCGCGACTTTCCGGTGACCTGGTCCAATTCCGGGATGACCCGGCAGCGCGAGAACGACGGCTATGAGCCGCGGCAACTTGTTTACGAAACCGGTTTACCGATGAAAGACGCAACCAGGGCCAAGAGGAATCAGTAATGCGTTTCGCCATTCTGCTCGCGTTGACCTCGTCGGCGCTGGCGTTGGCGGCAAATCCGGTATCGAGCCCCGCGGACAATCCGGACATCTACGGCGTGTGGTGGCGCGGCGGTCCGGATGCGGCGGCCGTGAAACAACGCGCCCCTTTCGTCAAGGGTGTCTTCGTCGCCATCCCCTGGAGCGAACTGGAGCCGGCTGACGGCCAGTACAACTGGAAAAGCTTCGATGCCACCTTGGAGCGGTATGCGCACGCCGGTCTCTACATTCAGTTCATGACCTGGGTAGGGCCCCACTCGCCACGATGGATCTATAGCTCCGGCGTGCCGGAAGTCCGCACCACGCCCTCACGCGACCCCCACGGCAAGCTGCGCACATGGACGTATCCTTTCTATCTCGCGCCGGAATACAAAAACTATTATTACCGCTTGATCCGCGCGGTAGCGGCCCACATGGACGCGCTGCCGCCCGATGTACGCGCGCGGGTCGTCTGCATCCAGACAGCCGAAGGCACTACGGGCGATGAAGGCGGCTATAAGGGCGATCCGCTCGACGAAAAGTACCAACTGCCCCCCGGCCAATGGACGGCGTTCAAATTTGAGACATGGAAGCTCTTTGACAGCCTGTACCGGCCCAAGCGTCCTCCCATTCATCTGCTGATTAACTCCGGAAATGGGGGACAGTACAACGATTGGCTGAACCAGAATCTTCCGGATGCATGGCGCAAGGCCGGCAATCCCGGCCACGGCTATCAGCTGAACGATGAGAAGAACATGATGGCGTTCTTCGATCCGCTGATCAATCATCCGGACGGCGAACGCTTTCTGCGCGTGCGCTCTGAAATGGATGAAATGTTCAAGGGCTGGTTCCAGGAAGCGCCTGTTTGGAACATGTACTGGCTGAACCTGTGGGGTCTGCATTTCGGCCTCGACATTTTTCAACATGAGTCCGAGGCGTTTGAAAATCGCGCCTTTGATGAAGGGTTCCGCTTCTACGCGAAGTACGGCGGCAGAAAGGATGCCTCGGCCAGCCCCGGCGCTTTTTGCGCGTTGCGCGACGGTCTGGACGCTGGAGATCTGGCGCGTTTTTCTGTAGAAACATTTGGACCCGGAACACTCCATGGGAGCGAGGAAGCGCAACGCCAGGGGCTTCAGCGTACGCTGCGTATCGCCGGCGCCTTTGCGCGCTGGGGCGCTCAGCAGGAAGATCCCGAAAAGGGCATGAAAGTTGTCATGCAGAATCGCGATGCCAGGAAGATGAACGATGTAGGCTGGAACATCGAATCCGGCAATTATCAGCGGTATCTTCGGCAATGGGACCCGAACGGCACCAGCCGGGGTTATTGGCGGCAGGGTCCAACGGATCAGCCTTATGGCCGTTTCGCCCGCGGCTTCGATGCAGCGGACGGAAAGACCGCGATGTATTTCGATATCGAAGACCGGTTTTTCGGAGGCAAACCTCTGGCTGCTGCCTATCCGGTGGACATCCGCGTGATTTATCTCGATCGCGGGGAGGGTTCCTTTGCCGTGAAATACGATTCCGTTTCGCAGCCGGAAAAGACTGCTTTGGAAGTGAAAAAGACGGGCTCCGGCCGGTGGAAAGAAGCAGCGGTGCGTATATCAGATGGTAATTTCACGAATCGCTGTCCTCACTCCACCGATTTGATGCTGGTCAAGATATCGGGCGATGACACACTGTTTCATATGATTGAAATTGATCGCGAGAGAAGGTAAGGCTTTAACGGGAGAATGGCAATGATTGACAGACGAAGCATGTTGTTCGGGACTATGGCATCGCTCAGCATGAGCCAGGCTGAGGCGCAACCCACTACCCGGCGGCGGAATATCCTGTTCATCCTAACCGATGATCACCGCTATGACGCCATCGGGTTTCTGAAAGGCCAGAAGTTTCTGGAAACACCCCACCTCGACTCGCTCGCGCGAGAGGGCGTCCACTTGAAGAATGCCTTCGTCACCACCGCGCTATGCTCGCCAAGCCGCGCCTCTATTCTCACTGGCAAATACGCGCATCAACATAAGATCGTCGATAACAACACGCCTATTCCAAAGGGAACAAGATTCTTCTCGCAGGACCTTCAGCAAGCCGGCTACAGCACAGCCTTTTTCGGTAAGTGGCACATGGGCGGCGCGGGGGACGAGCCGCAGCCTGGTTTTGATCGTTGGGTCAGCTTTAAAGGGCAGGGCACGTATCTTCCGAATCCCAACGGACTGAACATTGATGGCAAGCACGTGCCGCAAAAGGGCTACATCACGGACGAACTGACTGATTACGCGGTCGATTGGCTGAATCAACAGAAGAAAGATAAGCCTTGGATGATCTACCTGTCGCACAAAGCGGTGCATTCCAACTTCATTCCGGCTGAACGCCACAAGGGCAAGTACGCCAACGCCGAGTTCGTTCCACCTCCAACGATGGCCGCCGAGGGTGAGATGGCGCGGCACCGCCCCATGTGGGTGCAGAACCAGCGGAATAGCTGGCATGGCGTTGACTATCCGTATCACAGCGATCTCTCGCTGGGCGAATACTACAAACGCTACGCCGAAACCCTATGCGCGGTCGACGATTCGGTGGGCCGCATGATCGACACTCTACGTAAACGGGGCGAACTCGATTCCACTCTCATCGTCTACATGGGCGACAACGGCTTTGCGTTCGGCGAGCACGGTCTTATCGATAAACGCACCGCCTACGAAGAGTCCATGCGTGTTCCCATGCTCGCCCGATGCCCCGAACTGTTCCCCGGCGGCGGCGTGGTCAAGGATGTCGTCGCGGGCATCGATATTATGCCGACCTTCCTCGCCGCGGCCGGTCTCCAACCGACGGCAAATATCCCGGGCAGGAACTTCCTTCCGCTCCTGGAAGGAAAATCTATCCCGTGGCGCGATGGGCTCTTCTATGAATACTACTGGGAGCGCAATTTTCCGCAAACGCCCACCATGCACGCCTTGCGGGGAAGCCGGTACAAGTACATCCATTATTACGGCATCTGGGATTCCGACGAGCTTTACGACCTGCAGGAAGATCCACTTGAGACCAACAACCTGATCTATAGCCCAAAACACCAGGCGATGGCGAAGGATATGAACAAGAAACTCTTCGACATTATGGAAGACACCGGCGCGATGAGCATCCCTCTGTACCGCGATTCTGGCGGGCAGTCGAACCGGCGCAATCCAAAGGGCGCTAAGCCCGCGGCATTTCCGCCAGAACTCATGCAGTTGCCGCCGAAGGCAAAGCAGTAAAGAGTACTGATATGCGCGTCCGCCTCTTCAGTCTGTTGGTCATTTTCAATTTCGCCCTCTCGGCCCAGAATGCCGGCATCAACGGTCTGGTGCGGGACCAGTCCCAGGCCGCCGTACCTGGTGCAACGGTCAAGGTGACAAACCTCGATACGGGCCTGCAACTTACCGCCATAACAAATGAAGCGGGGAATTACACGGTTCCGCTGCTTCCGGTGGGAAGATACAGCGTCGCTACGTCAAAAGAAGGCTTTGGAACGGAGACGCAACCGGAGATCAAGCTCGACACCCAACAAGTGGCCCGCCTTGACTTCACTCTGAAGCCTGGCGCAATCGTCGAGTCCGTCGATGTTTCCGCTACCGCGGCGCTGCTTGATTCGGAAACCTCCACCGTAGGGCAGGTGATCAATACCAAGCAGATCGTCGACCTCCCCCTAAACGGCCGCAACTACCTGACACTGTCGCTCCTCACTGCCGGAACCGCGCCGGACACGCGAGGCCGCACCGGCAGCGAGGGAGGATTCTCCGCTTCCGGCCAGCACCAATACCAGGTCAACATTACAGTGGACGGTCTGGACAACACGACGCGCAGTTCCGGTGGACCGCTGGGCTATGAAGCGCAGGTGGTGAAACCCTCTATTGACGCCGTGCAGGAGTTCCGCGTGGTGACGAATAATCTCTCCGCCGAGTACGGCTACCGCATGGGTGGCCAGGTCTTCGTCACCACCAGATCGGGAACGAACCAGATCCACGGCACCGGGTACGAATTTCTAAGGAACGACAAGCTCGACGGCACCAACTTCTTCGCCAACGCAAATGGGGCGGGCAAACCGCCCTACAAGCAGAATCAGTTTGGCGGAACCATGGGTGGTCCTATTTGGAAAAATCACACGTTCCTCTTTGGCAGCTACGAAGGCACCCGCATCCGTTTGGGAGACAGTTTCATTTCCACGGTGCCAACGGCTCTGGAACGCCAGGGAGACTTTTCAGGAATCCGGCCCATCTTCGATCCAGCAACCACCGCCGGTACCGGCGCCAACATGACGCGGCAGGTGTTTCCCGGTAATGTGATCCCCAAAAGCCGATGGGATCCGCTCTTCCCCAAGCTGCTCGCGCTCTATCCTCTTCCCATTACAGGAGGAATCTCGAACAACTTTTTCTACTCGCCCACCGATCGCGACGATACAAATCAATATGATTTCCGGGGGGACCAACTCTTCGGTTCCAGCAGCCGCCTTTCGGCGCGGTACAGCCGCCGCGACCGGTCCCAATATCAAAACGGACCGCTGCCGCTTCCCGCCGATGGAGGTCTTTCAACCACCACTGGGCTCACCGCCCATAGCGGCGTGGTGTCGTTTACCCAGAACCTGAGCCCAAGCCTCAACCACGAGGCGCGATTTGGAACCTCGGTCGTCACGTCGGCTTTCGACATTCCATACGATAAGCCGTTGTTTGGCGATTACGGCATTACCGGTATCCCCACAACAAACAGTCCTCTTTCCAACAACCATGGCCTTTCGCTGTTTACGCCACAAGGTTACGCCCAACTTGGTTCAAGGGCATTCTGGCCAAACTTCAATGACCTGACGCTGTATCAGTTGAGTGACACCGCATTTAAGATCTACCGCAGTCACACCATCAAGTTTGGATTTGATTACCGTCATGAAGCCATCTACCGCAATGCCGCCCGGTTCTCCCGAGGCCAATTTATCTTCAACCGCGAATTCACATCCGATCCAAAGAACCGCGCAGCGACCGGCGACGGTCTGGCCGAGTTTATGCTCGGTACTGCCTCCAGCGGGAATGTCAGCAATGAAAACGGCGAAGACATTCGAGTCAATAGCGTAGCGGGATTCGTTCAGGACGATTGGAAAGTCACTCCGCAGTTATCGCTCAATCTCGGACTCCGTTATGACGTGTTTCTCGCGCCAACGTATCCGGGCGGCCAGGTGTCGAATTACATTCTCAATTTCAGCAAGCTGGGTCCAGATGCGCGATTGCAGCAGATCCGGCCCAAGGATGGCAGCGACTGCTTGTGCGATAACAATTACAACAACCTTGCGCCCCGCGTTGGCTTCGCCTACCGGCTGAAAAACAAGACCGTGATCCGCTCCGGCTTCGGAATTATTTACGCGCAGGCGGATAATATCTCCACGCAGATTGCGCGCGGGACGAATCAGGCTCCGGATTATGTTCAGATTTCGTTTGCCACGGTGGATCGAATCAATCCCCGTTTAACGCTGAGCGGCGGCTTTCCCGCTGTCCAGTTACCGGCGGCTTTGGTGCCTGGTCCGGCCCTTGTCGGCGCCACGGTTCGCGATCCCTACATCCCCTCGCAGTATTCCGCGCAATGGTTCTTCGATGTCCAGCGGGAGCTGCCTTTCAGCATGCTGCTTACGGCTGGTTACCAGGGCAACGGCACCCATCATCTAACCAGCGATTTCGACAATAATCTTCCCCTTGGACCTTCCACGGCCACCGTGGCGAGCCGCCGCCTCTTTCCGTTCTACACCAATGTATTCAGCACTCTTACCGCCGGAAACCTAAGCTACAATGCGATGACGCTGAAGCTGGAGAAACGCTTCTCCCGCGGCGTCCAGTTCCTTTCGGCATTCACCCTGGCTCATGCGCTCGACAACGTGACCGAGGTCTACAGCGACAATGGACCCGGTGGCGGCGGCCCGGTGAATCCGTATAATCGCCAACTCAATCGCGGTAATTCGGACCTGGATGTCCGGCGTAATTTCGTTCTCAGCTCCACCTGGGAACTCCCGGCCGGGAAAGGAAAGCGCTGGTTGAACCGTGGCGGCATTGTGGACGCTGCGCTTGGTGGATGGCAACTCGCGGGCATTCTCTCGGTTCGTTCCGGACTGCCGTTTACCGTTATCACCACCGGCGGGCTTACCAATGCAGGCGGCGAAGACCGGCCCAACCGGATCGGCAATGGAGCGCTTGATTCGTCGCAGCGGAACATCAATCAATGGTTCGATACTTCCGCATTTCAGGTGCAGCCCCAATATACCTATGGCAACTCCGGTCGAAATATTCTGGTAGGTCCGGGAGTGAAGAATATCGACTTCTCACTACAGAAGGTCTTCGCCGTCACTGAGCGGTTCCGGCTGCAGTTCCGCGCGGAAGCCTTTAACCTCACCAACACTCCAACGTTTGGACAACCGAATAACACCCTCAATGGAACGAACCCCGGTGTAATCACCACCGCTGGACAACCACGGCGCATTCAGTTCGGATTGAAGCTGATCTTTTAAACATCTTCTTCTAGTCCGCCCCATCCTCTGGAGCCTCGCACAACTCCAGCAGTGCCGCATACACTGCAAATCGGAATTCAAAATATACCTCTCTACAACGCGGAATAATCAGATGCCGTTTCGCTCGCCACCTTCCGCACCCGCCACCACCTCGGGATGATGCTTCCACTCAAATTTACGCTCACAAAGCATTCCCTCGTCGATTCCAAAATCCACATCTCACCACCCCGTCGGATACAGCGGCTCTATGTCATCCCTCACTGCTCTCTTCAATAACTCGCTGTCGAACAAACTGTCCTCCGCATCCACAAATTCACAGCAGTACTCTTGCCGAAACCACCGGTCGCCCATCGCCGTCCGCTCTTCTTCCAGAAATGCTGTCGAAATCCGTGCGCACTCGGCCCCTGTCACGGCCACCCGCTCCCATCGCGGCCCCCATTCGTCCACTCTTCGTAAAAGAACCCGCGTTGCCCGTTCGGCGTGCTCATCAGCCACAAATCTCCATCGCCCACCGCCAGCATCGGCCGCACCGCTTTGTACAGGCCGTCACTCACGCGCGAAGCTTCATCGATCAGCAGCAGGCTCACCGCTGAAAACCCGCGGACCGTATTCTCCATCCCTGGCAGCCCCACGATCCGCGACCCATTCGGAAACAGCAGAGAAATCTCGTTATCTCCATCCCCGCGCGGACGAATTTCCAGCCGCCGCGTAAACCCCGCCGCCTTCCGCAGAAACTCTCCGCTCTGCCTCGCACTCGGACTCAGCACCACCACCAGACTGCCCGGCGTACACTGCGCCCGATGCACCGCCCTCGCCGCCGTCACTGTCGACTTCCCCCACTGCCGCGAACAATTCAGCAGTCCGCGCCGGATTGACCCCTGGAGCAATAAGCTCTGCCGGAGATCGGGATCGAACCCAAGCCGGTCCCTCGCGAACGCAGCCGCGTCCATCTCATGTAACAGGTCCTTAGCGATCACGCCGGTGCATCCTCTGGCGCCTCGCACAACTCCAGCAACGCCGCATACACTGCATCCTTGGCGGCCGCAAACGGCTCAATCGGCCCGCAAAATTGCCGCCCGCACCCGGCCCCATTCCGCCTCCGACCGCGGCTCAAGGTAGAAAAGGGCGATAGCCTCTATGCGATTGAAACTCCCGAGGGCTACCTTCTCACGCCTTACGATCCGGCGATTGAAGAACAACTGAAGGCCGGACGCGACTTCATGAAAGAGTACCGCGAGACGTTTAAAGCCCTCGCGAAATGACGGTTGAGCCGAAGTGGATCGCCAAGAAAGCCCTACTCTTGCTGCACGAAGAGAGCTTGGCCGAATTTGGCGGCGCGCGTGGATTGCGGGATGAAGGTCTCCTGGTCTCCGCGCTCGCTCGTCCCCAAATTGCCCACGCCTACAACAGCGGTCACATCGCCTGTCGTTGAATATATAATAATGTTATATGGCAGCGAGATTCACATGGAACCCCGCCAAGGCCGAAAGCAATCAGCGGGTCCATGGACTTTCGTTCGAGACAGCGAGGGAAGTCTTCGACGGCCCGCATCACGTGGCGGCGGACAACTACTTCATTGTGACGGAAGGCGAGCAACGTTACCAGGTCATCGGGGTGACCCGGAATCTGGTCCTGCTCCTCGTCGTTTTCGTTGACCGGCGCGAACCAGACGCCGAAGTCATCCACTTCATCTCGGCACGAAAGGCAGTTGACTATGAAAAAAATATCTACGAAGACCAGTTCCGTTAAGCGGCTGAAGATCAGCGAGAAAACGCGGGAAGCATACCAGCAGCGAGATCACAGGCTCGACAGTGATCCGGACGCGCGGCAGTTGCCCCCCCGAATACTGGAGCAACGCGGCGATCGGCAAGTACTATCGCCCCCTGAAGACCCAGATCTCGTTCCGAATCGACAATGAGGTTCTGGATTGGCTCAAGTCGAAGGGCCAGGGCCACCTGAGCCGGATCAACGAAATCCTCCGCGAACGCATGACGCGGGAGCGGCAATAGGGGGCGCAGGGATTGCCGTCTGGGTTGAGTGGCGGAAGCTGTTTTCGACAGTACGAAACAGAATGACAAAAACACGCGTTGGTTACAGAACCCGAAAGCGCGCCGCTTTCCCAGGCAGGACAGAGTAGCTGTAGATGCCGTGTTGCGCATACGAGACCGAGGTCACGACGTTCGAGAATGCGGAATAGAATTCGGTTTTGTCTTGCGGAATATTCCGGCTGGCGTCCGCACCTCGAAACTCTCGTCCAACCCAATCGCTTCTATTTCAAATTTGCCAAATAGAAGCCGTGTGGCGGAGTAAGTTGTCTTCGGGGTGTTGCCGAACCCGCCTGATGGCGCGATCGGGATGGAAGCCACGTGCACTCGGGGATCATCCCGGTGTAAGCCCAGGTGTTGACGCCCATCTGACTTAGCCTGAAAGCTAACGAACTGCTTACCAAACTCTGGAACCACAGGTAGTGGACGGACGTGAATGCAGTCCAGGAAGTCCGCCCATACCGTTGCGTAACGGCGTGAATACTGGTCGGCGAAGAACGACGCGGCTGTCCTCGCCGAGATCGCGGCCCCGGACTTTCGGCACGAAGAAGAGATTGCAGGGATGGAGCGCAGTCAGAAAACGCCGGTCTACTTCCGATCTGCGCCAGTCCAAATAAACAGTATCCCCGTTTTTGTCAGGGAAAATGTGCGCGACATACCAGCCGTACCGATTCATGGTGGCACGCGCCGCCACGTCATGGAAATGGCGCGGAAGCGCCGGCACGCTACGCTTAAATGCCGCCTACGAATCGATTTCGCCCCGCAACAACAGAGCGTGCAGTTCCCATGCAGGCGAATTGTCGCAAGGGGCAATGCAGGTTCCGTCGCTAGTCCAATACTGCCGTCTGCGTTCCGTTCCGGCTACGTACCGCACTGGGAACTCGGCATTCGTTTCGCGACAGTACTGTTTCATCCACGCGTTCAAACATACAACCGTGTCCACGGGAATGAGGTTCGGTTGCACGTACTCATAAGTAGAGATCCAGCCAAGTCCATAGAACGATGCAGGTGCATGCTTCATGTACTCACGCATTGTACGCGATGTTTCCGCTTGTCGTCTGGCGCGAGGCCGAAATAATCGTTCCAAATGTCCGTCGGCGGATTATTTCACGTGATCGAGAGCGAATCGCAGCCAGCCCAAATAGAGTGCGTTTGCACCCTCGAATATCTCCTTCGTAAACTTGGCGATGTCGTACAGGTACGCTCCTTCATTCTCCAGTGCGCATTGTTCCACCCGCTTCATGTAATTCTTTTCGTCGGGGTGAATGGCCGGGTTGATGGGAACACCGAGATACTTGTGGGCCGTGTCAGGATTCTCAAACGGATAATATCGGAAATCGGAATAGAGCCACCGCTGAGCGTGTGGATCCAGACCTGACCGGGTGTTACGTGCCCGAGGTTCAGATCTCGCCCTCTCGGAATCTCGGCAGAGGCACGATCGGCGTAAGCCACGCAATCAAGGTAAGTTGAGAGGCCCCTCCAACGACACCACGGCCGCAACAGCCGGAAGCCATCAGGTATGGCCTCCAAGCCGCGCGCAGCAAGCTCAGCGAAAACTTCTATAGTTTTGTAACCACGGCGCTGCAGTTCAACGGGCACAAAATGCCCTATGGCTAGGTTATTCAGTTTATCCTGAACACTCATTACTCAACATCTTGGCACGCCGCCGGCTCGATGAGGATTTCGTCTCAGCAAGCGGACCGAAGCATGCCCGAAGTTGCCGTCAGATCGGCTCTGGAAATAGCTGTACGTGGAGCTGATCGAGCGTCTACACAAATCCCTTGGCACTACCTCGGGAGTCTGACGGCCCACCTAACCCGGTCCCAGAAATCTTCAAACCATCTTCCCCATCCCACAACCACTTACCCCAAAATCCCCCGCCACCCGGTACGCCCCCCTCTACCCTAAACCCAGGAAACAAACTTATGACCGAAAAACAAAGAAGACTCCAGGCCCAGGTAAACGGCGCCAAAGCGGCCGGCACAAAATCCCCGGCGGGCCTCCAGATATCCTCCGAAAACGCCGTCCGTCACGGCCTCACCTCCAAACCCCTGGTCCTTTCCAACGAATCGCAGGCTGTTTTCGAACAACTCCGCGATTCCTACATCGCCAAATTCCAGCCTCAAGACGACGTAGAAATGGATCTCGTCCACGAAATGGTCGCCGCCCTCTGGCGTCTTCGCCGCATGCGCGGAATCGAAACCGCTCTGTTCGATCTCGAAATGGACCGCCAGGAAGAAGAAATAGAAAAAGACTTCAGCCACATCGACGAGCCCACCCGCACCGCCGTAGCCTACACCTCACTTGCCAATAATTCCAACACCCTGTCCCTCTACCTCCGCTACGAAACCACCTTCCGCCGTAGCTTCGACCGCGCCCTCAGCAACCTCCTGCGCCTCCGGGCCTTGAATACACAAACAGCCGAAACGGCCGCACCGCCAGCCCCGCAACCCGTTCCCATCGCCATAGTCGGCGTCCAAAAACCAGCATCGTCAGACGCCCAAATCCACCCCGACCCCCCAACCGAATCAACAGAAACCGAAAATTACGAAACGACCCCAAAACCATCCAAACCACCCAATCCAAACCCCCCAATCCAAACCCCAGGTCTGCAGTATAATCGGCTACCAATGCAACTCACAACGCTTGACTGGATCGTCGTCGCCCTCTACTTCGCCTTCAACATCGGCATCGGTTTCTATTACAAAGCCCGCGCCGGTTCGGGCGTCAGCGAATTCTTTCTCGCCGGACGCAACGTCCCGTGGTGGCTGGCTGGCACCTCCATGGTCGCCACCACCTTCGCCGCGGATACGCCCCTCGCCGTCACCGGAATGGTCGCCAAAGGAGGCATTGCCGGAAATTGGCTCTGGTGGAACTTCGTCGCCAGTGGGATGCTCACCGTCTTCTTCTACGCCCGGCCCTGGCGCCGCTCCGGCGTCATGACCGATATCGAGTTCTCCGAAATCCGCTACGCCGGCAAACCCGCCGCCTTCCTCCGTGGATTCCGCGCCCTTTATCTCGGCATCCCCATCAACTGCATCGTGCTCGGATGGGTCAACCTTGCCATGGTGAAGATTCTGATGCTCATCCTCGGCGTCACCAAATTCCAGGCCCTCCTGGTCGTCATGGGTCTCATCGCATTCACGTCCATCATCTCCACGCTCTCCGGACTCTGGGGAGTTCTCGTCACTGATGTTTTCCAGTTCGTCATCAAGATGACCATGGTCGTTGTACTCGCCGTCGTAGCCGTGCAGGCCGTCGGCGGCATTGATGCGATGAAGACCAAACTCGCCGCCATCGACGTCGCGCGCGGCTCGCAAACTGGAGGCAAAGGATCGGTGTTAAGCTTCCTTCCCGATGTCGGTTCCGCCTGGATGCCCATGATCACGTTCTTCGTCTACATCTCCGTCAACTGGTGGGCCACCTGGTATCCCGGAGCCGAACCCGGAGGCGGCGGCTACGTCGCGCAGCGCATGTTCTCCGCCAAAAATGAGAAGCACTCCCTTCTCGCCACCCTCTGGTTCAACATCGCCCATTACGCCATCCGCCCCTGGCCATGGGTTTTGGTCGCCCTCGCATCGTTGATCCTCTATCCCAATCTCGCCGATCCCGAAACCGGTTACATTCGCGTCATGATTGATCATCTCCCGCCTTCCCTCCGCGGCCTGATGGTCGCGGCCTTCGCGGCCGCCTACATGTCCACCATCGCCACGCAGCTCAACTGGGGAGCCAGTTATCTCGTCAATGACTTCTATCGCCGATTCCTCAACAAAACCGCAAATGATCGTCATTATGTCCGCGCGTCGCAGCTCGCCACCATCCTCATCACCGTCGTCTCGGCCGTGCTCACGTTCTACATGGAGTCCATTAGCGGCGCATGGAAACTGCTCATCGTCACCGGTGCGGGCACCGGCGGAGTGTTGCTTCTGCGGTGGTATTGGTGGCGCATCAACGCCTGGAGCGAAGTATCTTCCATGATCTCCGCATTCATCGTCTCCGTGTCGTTGCAGACCGTCTGGGGACTCGATAGCGACAATCCCACCGAGTTCGCCTACATTATGCTCATCACCGTCGCCATAACAACGGTGGTCTGGGTGGCGGTCACATTTCTAACCGCACCCGAATCCCAGGAAACACTCGTCGCCTTCTATCGCCGGACCGCTCCGTCGCTTACCGGTTGGAGGCCCATCGCCGCGCTCGCCCCCGAAGTAAAGCCCCGGCGCGACGGCCTGTCGAACCTGCTCGATTGGGTCTGCGGCTGCATTCTCATTTACGGCGTGCTCTTCGGAGTCGGCAAACTGATCCTGAAAGAGACCGGGATCGGGATCGTCCTGTTAGCCTGCGGTCTCCTGGCCGGCGCGGTAATCTACTGGGATCTCTCCCGCCGTGGCTGGAGTTCCGTTGTCGACTAGGTCGCTGACTAGCGTGGTTGGCCGGCTCACTTATGCGCCGGAACAGCCAACACAACCTCCGAAAGCTCATCCCGGTAAATCTCTTTCAGCCGGCGTTTCGAAATGAGCCCGTAATCGGAGGGTAGCAGCACATAGCAGTCGTAGTCGGCATCCGGCCCCGTTCGCGCAACGGGTTCCATCTTCGCGATGCGGTATCGCTCGCGATAGTAGTTCAGGCTTTCCGTCAGCTCCCACGACGCTCCAACGCGCCGGGGCTGCCGCTCGCGAATCATTCGCGCGATTTTATTCGTGCTCGCATCGAATTTCCATTCGGTGTAGTGCGACACGTTCCACTGCAGCGCGTAAAGCGCGATCAGCAACCAGACCGGCAGGCGCCAAAGGACCGGCCGTTTCCGGATCGCCAGCAGGTAGACCAGAGTGAAGAACGGGATCAGGTAGAGGCCGGTCCGCAACTCGGGGTAGCCTAGATGCGCCGCGTAATGTCCGGCAATCACCAGCGCGATGGTCAGCAGCAGAGCACCGCCCAATAACCGGAGTTGCTCGTCCGGCTTTCGTAACAGGAGTAGAACTGCCATCAGCATGACCGGAAACAGGGCGGTCAACAGCCAAATTTGTATCGCGGGCAAGACGGTCATATGGTGCCGCAGCGACATCGTGACCACCGTCTGAACCCCGGTCCAAAGCGATTCCGCGCCCACATAAAAGCTCCCCGGCTTCATATTTGAGATCGGGACCACCAGAATCGCGAACGCACTCACGATAGCGGGCAGTATCAAACGATCCACCACCGTCCAGGTGGTCCTAATAGAACGAAACCAGTACACGCCGATCAACCCCGCGGCCGGAAACAGCAACGTCAAATTTGCCGCAACAGCCAAGCCAAACGAAGCACCCGCCCGCTCCAGCCGCTCGGTAAGCAGAAACCATAGGCCCAACGTCCAGAGAGCGATCCCAAGCCCGTACCCACGGGCTACGGATAGGAAGTCGAGCAGGAACGGATTCAGAGTGAGTGCGGCCACGGCCACAACAAACAGCCAACGGTCCCCGAACAAGAATCGGCAGAGCTTGTACACGGCAAAGAAATAGAGCAGCCCTCCCAGAACGCTCGGGAGCCGCATCGCAAACTCGCCTTTGCCGAACAGTCCAACGGAAAACTTAGCAAGCAGGGTGTACAGCACATGATTGTTTGCATCGTAGTCGGTAAGAATGGCGCGCAGATTCTTCGCCAGATAGAGGTGGTATGTGTACGCCTCGTCAATGGTCAACGACTGCGTCGCCGCGCGATAAACATTCGCGGCGAGCAACAATGTCAGCAGGGAAAGAGCGATCCAGCGGCGCACCTGTCTAGTGTCGCTCACTGCGGGCATTTGCTTCCAAGAGACGCTTGGATGAGAATAAATATTCACATGCGATCCGCTTTCGTTTGCTTTCTAATCTGTTGCGCCGCGGCATCCGCGCAGCGCCATCCGCAACTCAACGACGGCGAATCGCATGGGGACGCGCCTTACCTTGTGGAAGACGGTTGGAAGCCGCTGCTCACCGGAAAAGACCTGAGCGGTTGGGCCGGTCTGGATGGCAAGCCGCACGACTGGATCACGACCAATGGCGTCTGGTGGGACCGCCTCCTCGGGCCGACAAGGCTGGGGGCCATCAAGGAACCGGGCGACCGGATTCTGAATAGCCTTACCGGCCGAACCACGAACCTCGTCTCGGAGCAGAAGATCGGCGACACGGAACTATATGTGGAGTTCCTGCTCGCCAAAGGTTCCAACTCCGGCGTGTATCTGCAAGGGCTTTACGAGGTGCAGATCTTCGACAGCTATGGATCGGCAATGCCAATCACATCCTCGGATTGCGGTGGCATTTACCACCGGTGGATTGACAACAAAGGCGTGGGTGGCTCGGCCCCGGCGGTGAACGCCAGCCGGCGCCCCGGCGAATGGCAGTCGTATCAGATCTGGTTCCGCGCGCCGCGCTTTGCCGCCGCCGGCAAGAAGACCGAAAACGCCAGATTCATTCGTGTGCTACATAACGGCCTTCTGGTTCAGCAGAACGTGGAAGTGGATGGCCCCACCCGCGCCTCGATGAACATTCCCGAAGCGGCAATGAATCCTATCATGTTGCAAGGCGATCACGGGCCGGTGGCGTTCCGGAACATCTATTACCGGGCTTTGCGTCCAATCATCGACCGCTAGGCTCCCATGCATAACTGGATCGATATCTCCGTCCCGTTGCAGTCGCCCATGCCGCACTGGCCAGGAGATCCATCGCCGTTAATGGACCGCGTGGCCGACATGGACCGCGGGGACGCGTGCAACGTCCGGTATCTCAGGATGAGCGCTCATACCGGAACGCACGTGGATGCGCCGCTTCATTTCGTGAACACAGGGCAGAGCATTGACCAGATGCCGCTGACCGCCACCGTAGGCCCGGCTCGCGTTATCGCCATCGAGCACTCCGAATCCCTTACTCCAGAGGAACTGGCCCGGCACTCGATCCAGCGCAACGAGCGGATTCTCTTCAAGACCCGCAATTCCCCGGCCGCCTGGAACAGTCCGGATTTTGTGAAGCAGTTCGTACACTGCAATGCCGCCGCCGCGGCCTATCTGGTCGAGAGGCAAGTCCAAACCATCGGGATCGATTACCTCTCCATCGGCGCCTACGAAGGGGACGGCGTGGAAACGCACAAGATTCTGCTCGGCGCTGGAATCTGGATCGTCGAAGGGCTGAATCTTACCGGCGTGGAGCCTGGAGCTTACGAACTCATCTGCCTTCCTTTGAAAATTATTGGCGGCGACGGCGCACCCGCCAGGGCCATTGTGCGAAGAATAGAAGATTGAACTTCCTTCGCCAGAGCTTTATCATTGCCGGAAAAGATCTGCGTGCGGAGCTGCGCGGCAAAGAGACTGTGAACGCCTCGCTCTCATTCTCCGTCGTGATCCTTTTGCTCTTCAGCTTTGCCTTCGATCCGAGTGCGGAAGAGACCCGCGCTATCTGCGGCGGCCTGCTGTGGCTCGTATTCGCGTTCGCGGGAGCGCTCATCCTCAATCGGAGCTTCGCGCGGGACCTCCCCAACGATTGCCTGGACGCTTTGATTATGTCTCCCATTGCACCAGCGGCCCTCCTGCTCGGGAAGGCAATGGCGAACATGCTTTTGCTCCTGACGGTGGAGTTGATCTGCTTGCCAGTCTTCGGACTGTTCTACGACGTCCCATGGACTCGTCAGATCGGAATGTTGCTTCTGGTCCTAGTTCTTACCACGTGGGCCTTGACTGTGGTTGGCACCATGTTCGGCGCCCTCACCGTGAACCTGCGGCTCCGCGAACTGATGCTTCCCACGCTGCTCTATCCCATCATGATTCCGGCGCTGCTCGCCGCCATTCAGCTCACAACGCTACTAGCAGTTGGCGAGCCGCTCACTTCGGAATATGATTCCTGGTTGAAAGTGCTGGTGGGTTTTGATGTGATCTATACTCTGTTAGGCTTGGCTCTGATCGATACCGTTTTGGTAGGTTAACCTATGCGCGAAAAAATCACATATCTCATCGCTATCGCAGTCGGCGCACTGCTTATTACGAATCTCTATACGATTTTGCTCGGCTTGCCCGATGAAGCGAATCAGGGCGCTATCTACCGTATCTTTTTCTTTCACTTTCCTAGCGCCATCACAGCGGGTATTGCAGCCTTTATCTCCCTGATCGCCAGCATTCTTTATCTCTATCGCCGCGACCTCCGGTGGGACTCCCTGGCTGTGGCCGCAACCGAAGTGACGCTTGCCTTCGGTGCTATCGTCCTTGCTACGGGCATGATCTGGGCTCGTATCATTTGGGGTATTTGGTGGGCCTGGGACGCGCGGCTGACCTCCACGCTTGTGTCGTGGCTGGCATACGCAAGCTACCTGATTCTCCGCAAGGCAGTCGATGACCCAACAACGCGCGCCCGGCTGTCCGCGGTCATTTCTATCTTCACTTTTTCCGGCGTGTACATTAGCTGGAAATCCATCGAATGGTGGAGAACACAGCATCCGGGTCCGGTCATCAGCATACGCGGCGGCGGTGGCATGGCTCCTGGAATGGAAGCGGCGGCTTACTGGAACCTGCTTCCGTTGGCTGTGCTGGGTATCATCCTGATCACCATCCGCTTGCGGCAAGAAAATCTGCAACGTCTGATCGACGGCCTCCGCCGGCAGGCACACGAAATCTAAAAGGAACCGATGGACCAACGAAACTTCACGTACATGTTTTACGGATTCGCCGCGGCATGGGCGGTTCTTGTGATATATGTAATCACTTTGGTGTCGCGGGAAAAGAAGATTCACCAGGAAATCAACCGCCTGCGAAAACTGATCGAAGAGGGGACTAAAACGTAATCATGAATCGCCGTGGGATGTTCAAGATGGCCGCCGGTGGCGTGTTCGCCGGATTTATGTCGCAACGCGAGACAGCGGCGCAGGAAAAGGTGAACCGTGCCACCCGCGCGACGCCTTCCCCAAAGATCAAAGATGTGAGCGTGATCGCGACAGCGCCGGCCGGGTTAAGACTCGTGGTGGTTAAGATCACGACGGATCAGGACGGGCTTTATGGCTATGGCTGCGGAACTTTCACGCAGCGGGCGGATCTGGTCGTGGAAGCGGTCAACCGCTATGTAAAGCCATTCCTCACGGGAAAGCCGGCCGATCGGATTGACGATACGTGGCAGGCGCTTTACAACAGCTCCTATTGGCGCAACGGCCCCGTGTTGAACAACGCGATGAGCGGAGTGGATATGGCGCTTTGGGACATCAAGGGACGCCAGGCAGGCATGCCGGTGTATCAATTGCTCGGCGGCAAATTACGTGAGGCTGCGGACTGTTACACTCACGCGGCTGCGGCGGAAATCCCGCAGCTCATAGAAAATGCCAAGAAGTTCATGAGCCAGGGTTTCCGGCATGTCCGTGTGCAGGTCGGCGTTCCGGGTATGGCAGGCTACGGAGCAGGCCGTTCCGATGTTGCGGTGAAGTCGCTGCACGATGGCCCGGTGTATGAGCCTGCTCCGTACATCCGGCGTACATTGAAAATGTTCGAAGCGTGCCGCAAAGAGCTCGGCGACGAGGTTGAACTTCTTCACGACGTGCATGAGCGTGTAACACCGCGGCAAGCAGTGCAGTTTTGTAAGGATGTCGAACAATACAGGCCCTTCTTCATGGAGGATGTACTATCGCCCGAAGACATCCAATACTTCCGGCAAATCCGGCAGCAGTGCGCGACACCCCTTGCCATGGGCGAGCTATTCAACAGTCCGCACGAGTGGACTCCTCTGATATCTGAGCGGCTGATCGACTACATCCGGATTCACGTTTCGCAGGCAGGCGGCATTACTCCGTGCCGGAAGGTGGCGATTCTGGGTGAGATGTTCGGCGTCAAAACGGCATGGCACGGTCCGGGCGACGTTTCGCCAATCGGACATGCGGCGAACGTAGCTCTCGATCTGGTCAGCTACAACTTCGGCATTCAGGAATACAGTCCGTTTAGCGAGCGCGTGCAGGAAGTTTTCAAAGGCTGTCCGGTGATGAAGGACGGATATCTCTACGCGAACGAAAACCCCGGTTGGGGAATCGAGATCGATGAGAAGGCGGCAGCGAAGTATCCATTCGGCTTCGGCGAAAGAGGCGAACACCAGAAATATAACGGAGGCTGGGGCGAGGTGCGCCGCAAAGACGGCACTGTCATCAAGCAGTAGCGGTACAATATTTATAGAAACTCCGAGGAGCTCCAATGTCGCAAAAGCAAGACCTCACACGCCGTGAAGTTGTGCAGATGGCTGGTGCCGCAACCGCCATCGCCGCAGCTTCTACGCTCCAGGGTGCGCCTGGCATTCAGACCGTGAAAGCCGCTAACAATCAGGTGCAGTACGGCATGATCGGAACCGGGAGCCGTGGCAATTACCTTCTTGGCCATCTCAAGCACCTGGATAACGGCAACTGCGTCGCCCTTTGTGATATTTGGGAGCCGAGCCTGAATGAAGCAGCTAACACCATCGGGACGAATCCTAAGAAATATAAGGATTACCGCGAGCTGCTCTCCGATAAAAATGTCGACGCGGTCCTGATAGCAACGCCGCTCTACAAACATTTCACAGTCACCAAGGATGCGCTTTTAGCGGGCAAGCACGTGTTCTGCGAAAAAAGCCTGGTGTTCAAACCCGAGGAGATTGTGGAGCTTCGGGCCTTGGTCAATGAGCGCCCGAAACAGGTTCTGCAGGTCGGATTGCAGCGCCGCTACAGCAAGTTTTACCAAGCCGTGAAGCAGATGGTCGATAAGGGCGAACTCGGCACCGTAACCCACATCCGCGGCCAGTGGCATCGGAACACCATCGCCAAGGACCCATGGAATAAGCCAGTACCGGCCGGTCTGACTGATAAAGAGAAGAACTGGCGCAAGTACCGCGAGTTTTCCGGCGGTCTTACGGCTGAGCTCGGCTCCCATCAGATGGACATCGCCGACTGGATGTTCGGATCGCCCTTCGAATACGTAATTGGCGTCGGTGGGCTGGATTTCCTGCACGATGGACGCGACATCTTCGACAATATCCAGCTCATCTTCAAGTACCCCAAAGGTCAAAAGTTTCTGTACAGTTCCATTACAACGAACGGCTCCCTCGACATGCTCAAGTCTGAGCGGAGAGAGTTCGGCGAGGTGATCATGGGCACAGAAGGCGCCGTGCATATCACCTTGGGCGGCGATGACTTCCCAGCGACGGCTCTTTGGTTCCCCGAGCCGCCGAAGCCGCAGGTGACTGGCGCAAAGAAAGAAAACGTCAAAGCCGGTGCAACCATCGCCACAGGCGCGGCGGCGAAGGGCCTCCCTATTTTTCTGGATAAGGATCAGAAGAACGGCGCCGATTCCTTCATGCAAAAAGAGGCCAAGTTCGCACGCCGCTGGCTTGCGAACAAAGGCATCATGATGCCGGAAGAAGACCGGAATCCTGTGGACGTGGAACTGGAATCGTTCTTCAACGACACTCGCAATGGCGGGCATCCGAAGGCGGATTTGGAAGTTGGACTGGCCGATGCCGCGGGCGTGATCCTGGCGAACCGTGCCATGTATGAAGAGCGGCGGGTGTACTTCAATGAGATCGATAAGATTGCCGCGAAGCCGGAGCCGCCGCCGAAACTCAAAAAGACGTAGACCACAGGGCTGGAATGGCTTCTTGGCGGCTGGAAGCATTTCATGGATCCTACTCCCCTCATACTTCAGGCGATGCACGCTGCGCCTGACTAAACTGGATGAAATGAACTGCCGCCGTAGTGTGCGATAAAATTCCAGGCGTAACCATTCAAGCTGGCGCTGGAGCCCACGATGCGTTTCCCTGTGAACTTTGCTCTTTTCATGCTCGCTGCGATGCCGTTGACCGCGGCGTCGATTCCGGAAACAAAACCGGAAGACGTTGGCCTTTCCAGGGACCGTCTGCTACGAATCCACGAGACCGTCCAGCGTCATATGGATTCTCACCAAATCTCGGGAGCCGTCACGCTGGTGGCGCGTAAAGGCCGCATTGCACATCTGGAGGCTCATGGCGCGATGGATCTGGATTCGAAAAAGCCGATGGCGAAGAATTCCATCTTCCGGATCTGGTCGATGTCGAAGCCCATTACCGGCGCCGCGATCCTGATGCTGATGGAAGAGGGGAAGCTACGGTTGAACGATCCGGTGTCGAAGTTTATCCCGGAGTTTCAAGGGATGAAAGTAGCGGTCGCCCAGGGGACTGCGGGCGCTGCCGGGTTTTATACGATTCCGGCGGCCCGCGAAATTACTATCCAGGATCTTTCAACGCATGTTTCCGGTCTGGGCAGCGGCCCTGCCAGTAGCGCCGAGATGCCGAGAATCGCCAGAAAGCCCAGCGATACGCTGGCCGGCTTTATTCCGCGGCTGGGCACGACGCCGCTCGATTTCCAGCCCGGCTCGCGATGGACCTACAGTCCCCTGGCGGCGTTCGATACTCTGGGGCGCATCGTCGAGATTGCTTCCGGCCAGACGTTCGATCAGTTTCTGCGGCAGCGCCTCTTCGATCCGCTTGGCATGAAGGATACCTTCTTTCATCCGGCGGAAGACCGCTTGCCCCGCATCCCGAGCACGTATCATCGAGCCGGAGATGTATTGCAAAAAACGGACGCTATTAACCGGATGTTCGGTAGTGGTTATTTTTCGGGCGGGGGCGGGCTGATGGCCAGCACCGAAGATTACGCCAAGTTCGGTGAGATGCTGCTGGAAGGCGGCCAGTTGAACGGGAAGCGTCTGCTCAGTCCTAAAACGGTTGAGTTGATGGCGTCGGTGTTCGTGCCGGAGACCGTCCCCGGCCGGGCGCCGGGCCGTGGATTCGGGCTCAGCGTACAAGTGGTGAGTGACCCGATAGCGGCCGGCTACCGGACATCGCGGCGGGCTTCGCGAATCCGTTTCAATGTCTCGACGTAACTGGCGGCGGACACAGTTTTGGCATTTTCCAGTTGTCTGCGCGACCAAGGGTGATACTTTTCTGGCGACGACTCGAAGAATTGGCGGTGGTAGTGATACAGTTCAATGTCGATGCTGCCGCCTTCCACGAACTGAAATTGCGGGAGCGTTACGTCGCGAACTTCTTTTGTTTTGCCACGCATCAGGGTGATGGCCGCTTCCACCTTGGCCGCGACGTCCGGGTGGAGCTTTTCGAAAAAGTAATTGCGGGGCACGCCGATCCGAAGGCCGGCGATGGAGGTCCGGAGGGCACGGGAGTAAACGGGCACAGGGCGATCGAGCACGATGGCGTCGAGCGGGTCGTTGCCGGCCAGCAAGCCGAGCATCAGCGCGGCGTCCTCAACAGTGCGGGTCATGGGACCGGCACAATCGAGCGAGTAGGCCGAGGGGATGATGCCGCGCGTACTCACGCGTCCGAAGGTTGGTTTGAATCCGACGATGCCGCAGTACGAGCCTGGAATGCGGACCGAGCCGCCGTCGTCACTGCCGACCGATGCGAAGCAGAGTCCCTGGGCCAGTGCTGCGGCGGAACCGGCCGATGATCCACCGGTGATGCGCGTGAGATCCCAGGGGTTACGGACGGGGCCGAAATAGCTGGTGGTTCCGGTACCTTCAAAGGCGAACTCGTCGAGATTCAGTTTCCCGAGAGATACGGCCCCTGCCTGGAAAACCCGCTTTGCCACTTCCGCGTCTTCGGCCGGGACGCGGCCGGCGAAGATTTGACTGGCGGCGGTGGTCCGGACGCCGGCAGTGTCAATGTTGTCTTTCAGAGCGATGGGGACGCCGTGGAGTGGGCCGTGGAAGATGCCCCGTTGCAGGTCGCGCTCGAGAGAGCGGGCTTTTGCAAGAGCTGCATCGGCGGTTACCGTGATGAAGGCGTTCAGCGTTTTCTGACTCTGCCGTATTCGCTCCAGGGAAAGTTCGGTCAGTTCCACAGAAGAGATTTTGCGGTTGCGAATGCGATCCGCGGCTTCGCAGAGTGTCCAGAAGTGGGGATCGCCGGACGGGTTTCGATCGGTTTGGGCGCTGAGTTGTGCTGCTGCGAGGAGCAATCCCCGGCGAGATAGAGGGCTGGGAGTCTGCTTCATTTTACGGACGCCAAGAGTGCTCTGACCAGTTGGGCTCCGAAGGCGAGGCGGTCGTCAATCGTGGGCAGATGACCGAGACGATCATTGAATGAGATGCGCTGCTCCATAAGGAAGCCGGCGGTTTTGAAGTCCCTGTAGAGGCCCTGGATCACGTTCATGCGGCCGGGCATTCTGGGGGTTGTAGTGGCTTCACTGAAGAAGAGCGGCCGGGTGGGCGCGAAGGTGGTGGAGCTTTTGAGTGTATTGAAGAATCGTTCCGCTAGAGGCTGGAAGCTGGATTGACCTTCGAGATACTCGCTGGTCTCGGTGTTATGCAACGAGAAGAAGAGGTCTACGGTGTGGCCGCTTTTGATCCAGGCGGCGACGGCGCGGCGCTGCGCGGAGATCTCGGGCATTTTTGATTCATCGGTCACGTCCCAGTTGCGATTGAGATCGTAGCCGTTTGCGTTGAAGCGGACTCCGCCTCGCGCTACTCCGCCGGGATCGGAGAGCGGAAAGATTTTCCAGATGAACGTTTCGCGCAGGGGACGGGATTCGGGCGTCAGCAACGCGCGAATGGCGCCTTCGCCTACCCACGAACTGCCGGTTTCCCAACTATGCTGACGGAACATCAGCCAAACGGTTTTCCTGGCGGGGGTGGTTTGTGCGCTGGTGATGGTCCAGAGCAGCAGGTCGCGTCCGTCGTGAGTCTTACCGATCTTCTCCTGATGGAAATCGGGATTATTCATGATGGACGCGCGCAGCGCTGCCAGGTTTTCATTGGTGTACGGGGGCGTGTGGGCAATCCAGAATGTGGCGGCGGTGGGCTGGATGCGGAGACGAAGTTTAGGTTCGGTGGCGTCATATTCGAAATTTGAGACGTGCGTCCAGGTGCGGCCGTTGTAGCTGATGACCGGGGGAGTGTCTTTGGTGATGGCTCCACTGTTTGGCTTGTAGTTGTATTCGCCGGGGAGGTTCACCATGTCGAGGGTGATTTCCTGCTTTCCGGCATTATCGACACGGAAGTAATACCAACTGGCTTGGCGATTTCGGCCATTGTTATCCTTTTCTCCTTTTACCGCGAGGCGGAAGTGGGTTGGGGTTAGCTGTTCTATGTGGTCGAGAGAAGCGGCTTCAAAGTCCGTATGGATGATTGGAGCTAAGAGCGCAAACAAAAATAGCGCGGTCATGGTAGCAGTGTATATTCTATCTAGTGGAAATTCGAACTCTTGGAAACACAGGTTTGCGGGTCTCGCGGCTCGGCTTTGGGGCGGCCCCTTTAGGGAATGAATATGGGGGCATGGACGATGCGGAGGCCCAGCGCGCGGTGGACCTGGCAATCGACAGCGGAATCAACTTCTTCGATGTCGCGCCTTACTACGGGCGGACGCTGGCGGAAACGCGGCTGGGCGCCATGTTGAAAGGCCGGCGGCAGGAGGTGGTGCTGGCGACGAAATGCGCGCGCTACGATGTGGCCGGCTTTGATTTTTCGGCGAAACGAGTGACGCGCAGTATTGATGAATCGCTGCAACGGCTGCAGACGGACTATCTGGACATCTTCCATATTCATGATGTGGAGTTCGGCGATAAGCGGCAGATCGTTGACGAAGCGATGCCGGCGATGCGGCGCATTCAGGCGAGCGGCAAAGCACGGTTCATCGGGATTACGGGGCTTTCGCTGCGGATGTTGCGCGAGGTTTCAGCGGAGGCGCCGGTGGATTGCATGTTGAGCTATTGCCGGTACAACCTGTTGAATACGGATGCGGCGGCGCTCGATCCGGGGGGACTGATCAACGCGTCGCCATTGCACATGGGATTGCTGACCGTGGCTGGTCCGCCGGCGTGGCATCCGGCAACGCCGTTGATTCGCGATACGGCGCGGCGCATTGTGGATTATTGTCAGGGGCGGGGCGTTTCCGTGACCGATATTGCGCTGCAGTTTGCACTTGCGAATCCGGCGATCGCTTCGACGTTTGCGGGAATCTCCACTACGGACGAGGTCCGGCAGAATTTGCGAGCGGCGGGGAGCGCGCCCGATTCGGAGATTCTAAAGGAAGTGGAACTGCTTGCCCAGCCTGCGCGCGGGCATATCTGGCGTGCGGGCCGGCCGGAAAACTACGATCCGAATATGGAATACGAATGTCAAAATCTCATACGACTATTACCGATGAATTAGCCGACTACATCCGGCGGGTGTCCTTGCGGGAGCTTGCTGTGTTGCAGCGGTTGCGCGAGAAGACCGCGCCGATTCCGGATGCGCGGATGCAGATCACGCCGGAGCAGGGGCAGTTCATGCAACTGCTGGTTGAGATGCTGGGAGCGAGGAAGACGCTGGAAATCGGCGTGTTCACAGGGTACAGTTCGCTTGCAGTCGCGCTGGCGCTGCCTGCGGATGGGAAGGTGATCGCTTGCGATGTGAGCGAGGAATGGACTTCAATTGGGAAAGAGTTTTGGGAGGAGGCCGGGGTCGCGCATAAAATCGATCTGCGTCTTGCGCCCGCGGTGGAGACGCTAGACGGATTGATTGCCGATGGGCAGCAGGGTAGTTTTGACTTCGCGTTCATCGATGCGGACAAGGCGAATTACGACCGGTACTATGAGCGCGCGCTGGTGCTGATCCGGCGTGGAGGGTTGATCGCGATCGACAATGTGCTATGGCATTCGCACGTGATCGATCCATCGGCGAACGATGCGGATACGATGGCGATCCGGGCTCTAAATGAAAAGCTTCATGACGATGAGCGGGTGGGATTGAGTCTGGTTCCGATTGGGGATGGTTTGACGCTGGCACGGAAGAGGTGAGTAGGGCTGACGCATTTGGTAAAATAAGTTTTCCGATGAGATTCGGCGTCGTAGTATTCCCAGGCAGTAATTGTGACCATGATGCGTGGTTCGCAGTGTCGCGGAACCTTGGCCAAACGGCTGAGTTTATTTGGCATGATGCCACGCGGCTTGGCGATGTGGATGCGGTGATTCTTCCCGGCGGCTTTGCCTATGGGGATTACCTGCGCTGCGGCGCGATTGCGCGGTTTTCGCCGGTGATGTCCGCTGTTTCGAAATTCGCCGCGGATGGCGGCCTGGTGCTCGGCATCTGCAATGGATTTCAGATCCTGGTGGAGAGCGGGTTGCTTCCTGGCGCGCTGATTCGCAATCGCGATCTCAAGTTCCTTTGCAAAGAAGTCCAACTACGCACGGAGACCACCGATTCGCCGTTCACGGTAGGCGGGATCAAAGGTCAGATTCTGAAGGTTCCGATTGCGCATGGGGAAGGCTGCTACGTGGCCGATGAACGTACGCTGGATGAACTCGAAGCGGAAGACCGCGTCGCGTTTCGTTATGTGGATAACCCGAATGGGGCTGCCCGCGGTATCGCCGGCATTCTGAATCGCGGCCGCAATGTGCTGGGGATGATGCCCCACCCCGAACGCGCCACCGAGCCTTTGATGGGTTCGACGGACGGTCTGGTGGTGCTGCAATCCATGGTCTCCAGCATGGCGGTCAAATAAGAATGATCGCTGTCACACCGGATATTGTCGCTGCGCATCAACTGACGGCGGCGGAATACGAAAAGATTGTCTCGCTGCTTGGACGCGAACCCAGTTACACGGAGCTGGGTATTTTCAGCGTGATGTGGAGTGAGCACTGCTCGTACAAGAGTTCGCGTCTGCATCTAAAGAAGTTACCGACTCGCAGCAAGTTGGTGCTGCAGGGGCCGGGCGAGAACGCAGGGATTATCGACATTGGCGACGGTTGGGCGATTGCGTTCAAAATTGAATCGCACAATCACCCGAGTTTTATCGAGCCGTTTCAGGGCGCTGCTACGGGAGTTGGCGGAATTCTACGGGATATTTTCACCATGGGCGCGCGGCCGATTGCGGTGATGGATGCGCTGCGATTCGGGCCGCTGGACGATCCGCAGCACGGCGCTCGGAATGCGCGCATTGTGGAAGGCGTGGTGTCCGGCATTGCGCATTACGGGAATTGTTTTGGAGTGCCCACCGTTGGCGGCGAGTGTGTTTTTGAGGCCTGTTACAACGGGAATCCACTGGTGAACGTGTTCGCCCTTGGCGTATTTAAGAAGGGCGAAGTGTTTTACGGGAAAGCTACGGGAGTTGGCAACCCGGTGATCTATGTGGGGGCTAAGACCGGGCGCGATGGAATTCACGGTGCGTCGATGGCCTCGGCTGAGTTTACCGAAGAGTCGAAACAGAAACGGTCGAATGTGCAGATGGGCGATCCGTTTCTTGAGAAACTGCTCCTGGAAGCGTGCCTAGAGGCGATGCAGACGGGCGCGATTGTCGGGATTCAGGACATGGGCGCGGCGGGACTGACGAGTTCCAGTTGCGAGATGGGCAGCCGCGCGGGAACGGGCGTTGAGTTCGACATGCAGTATATTCCGCAGCGCGAATCGGGGATGACGCCCTATGAAGTGATGCTGTCCGAATCGCAAGAACGTATGCTGCTGGTAGCGGAAAGAGGCCGGGAAGACGAGGTTTTCCGTGTGTTCCACAAGTGGGGACTGGACGCGGTGACGATTGGCGTTGTGACCGATACGGGCAAGCTGTGCGTGAAGGATCACGGCAAGATGGTTGCGGAGATTCCGAATCGCGCGTTGGCCGATGAAGCTCCTTTATATGACCGGCCGCATACGGTGCCGCTGCGGACGGCTCCGATGGAAGCTCCGGAGTTTGCCAGTAAGAATCTGGAAGGGGATCTGGAAACGCTGGTGAGTTCGGGCGATCTTTGCTCGAAGCGCTGGATCTGGGAACAGTACGACTACATGGTCCGGACGAACACGCTGGCGGGGCCGGGTGGCGATGCGGCGATTGTCCGGATTAAGGAAACAGATACTTCGATTGCGATGTCACTCGACGGGAATAGCCGGTATTGCTATTTGTCGCCGAAGGAAGGCACGAAACTGATCATCGCGGAGTGCTGCCGGAATTTGTCGGCGGTGGGCGCGCTGCCGGTGGCCGCGACTAACAACCTGAATTTTGGAAATCCTGAGCGGCCTGAGATTATGGCGCAGCTTGTGGAGTCGATTGAAGGAATGGCGGAGGCCTGTGCGTTCTTTGAGACTCCGATCACGGGTGGGAACGTCAGTCTGTACAACGAAACGTTGGGAGAGGCGATTTATCCTTCACCGGTGGTGGGCATTGTTGGGCTGATGAAGACTTCCACACCGGCCACCATCGATTTCAAGAATGTAGGGCGTGCGGTGATGCTGGTGGGCGGGCTTGGAAACTGTGACTCGGTTCATTTTGGCGGGACGCAATACGCGAAACAGGTTCTGAAGGACCTGTGGGGCATGCCGCCGGCGCTCGATATGGATTATGAGAAGCGGGTGCAGGCGGCGATCCGGCAGATTGTTGCGGAAGATCTGGTGGAATCCGCGCATGATTTGAGCGATGGCGGATTGGCGGTGGCGCTGGCGGAATCGGCGCAAGCCATCGGCGCGCGGATCGAAGTGGACAGCTATTTATCTCCTGAATTTCTGTTATTTCACGAAGGTCCGTCGCGGATTTTAATCTCGACGGCAAATGCCGCGCGAGTACAGGAAATTGCGGCCGAATATAGCGTAGAAGCGCCGCAGGTGGGTGTTACCATCGAAGAGTGGGTAGAGGTGAGGAACAGAAATACATCTCTGCTGCGTTGTAAGACTTCCCGTTTGCGAGAACTCCGTGAGACTTCACTAGGACGTTTATTGCATGCCCGAAAAGCCTGACAAGTTCAAAGACGAATGCGGCGTGTTCGCCATTTACGGACACCCGGAAGCGGCGAATGTGACGTATCTTGGCCTCTACGCATTGCAGCATCGCGGGCAGGAAAGCGCCGGGATCGCCACGAGCGATGGCCGGGAAATCTATTGCCACAAAGCGATGGGCCATGTGGCGGATATCTTCACACCGGAAGTGGTGGGCAGCTTGCCGGGCGTGCTGGGCATTGGCCACACCCGGTATTCCACCGCGGGCGATACGGTATTGCGGAATGCACAGCCATTTTCCGTTGCGTGCAACAAGGGATTGATTGCGGTTGCGCACAACGGCAACATTACAAATGCGGGGGAATTGCGCCGCGAACTGGAGCGGGAAGGGTCGATTTTTCAGGCGTCGAGCGACACTGAGGTGGTGCTGCATCTGGTTGCGCGGTCGCGAGAGCGCACGCTGGCAGGCGCGTTGCGCGAGGCGCTGCTGCAACTGGAAGGTGCATTTTCATTGGTGTTTCTGGCACAGGACCAGATTATTGTGGCACGCGATCCGCACGGATTCCGGCCGCTCGCGATGGGGCGGCTTGAATTACCTGGCGACCGAGTCTCTTATGTTTTTGCATCTGAGACGTGTGCGTTCGATTTGATCGACGCGGTTTACATGAACGATGTGGAGCCCGGAGAGATGGTGATCGCCGGGCCGAAGGGAATGACCCGTGAACGGTATGCGCCGTCCCGCCGGCGGGCTCATTGCGCCTTTGAGCATGTCTACTTCGCGCGGCCGGATTCCATTGTGTTCGGACGCTCCGTGCAGCAATCGCGTGAGATGCTGGGGCGGCTGCTTTATCGTGAGGCTCCCGCGGGTGCGGATGTGGTGGTGCCGGTGCCGGATTCCGGAGTTGCGGCGGCGTTGGGGTATGCGGACGAATCGGGCATTCCGTTCCGGCAGGCGCTGATCCGGAACCATTATGTGGGCCGCACGTTTATCGAACCATCGCAGGCGATTCGCGACTTCGGCGTGAAGCTGAAGCTGAATCCGATCCGGCATTTGCTTGAGGGCAAGAGCGTTGTGCTGGTGGACGACTCGATTGTCCGGGGCACCACCAGCCGGAAGATTGTACGGATGGTGCGGAATGCGGGCGCGCGCGAAGTCCATTTGCGAATTTCCTGCCCGCCTACTCTGTCGCCTTGTTATTACGGCGTAGATACGCCGCATAAGAGTGAGCTAATCGCTGCAAATCACTCGGTGGAAGAGATCCGGCGTTACGTGGAAGCCGATTCGCTCGGTTATCTTTCACAAGCATCGCTGACCGCCGCGGTGGCGGATACCAAAGGCGATTACTGCTATGCCTGCTACACCGGCGATTATCCGACAGACCTGATTCATATTCAGGAACTGATGGGCGCGAAGGCGAACCGGTAGAACATGTCCGCTGCCGTAGCCCAATCCGCGTTGCGGGTTCCGCATTCGCGCATCCGGGAACTGGCTGAAATCGCCATGTCGATGGACGGCGTATTGAAGCTGTACTTCGGCGAATCGAACATCCCTACTCCAGAATTTATCAAGCGCGCGGCACAAAAGGCAATGGCGGATGGGTTCACGTTTTATACGGAGAACGCCGGTCTGCCGTCCCTGCGGAAAACGCTGGCGCGGTACTACGAAGAGAAGCATCAAGTAGCGCTGGATCCGGCAGGCGAAATTGTAATTACAGCTTCGGGCGTGCAGGCGTTGAATGTCGCGATCCGGTGCATGTTGGATCCGGGCGATGAAGCGCTGGTGCTAACGCCGGCGTGGCCGAACGGGTCGGCAATTATCACGATGGCGAATGCGGTGGCAAAGGAGATCCCGCATGTGCTTCGGGGGGATCGATACTACATCGACTTTGAGGCGCTGGAAGCCGCGGTAACTCCGCGGACACGCCTCCTGCTGTATACGTCACCTTCTAACCCGCTTGGTTGGGTGGCGACAGAGGACGAACAGCAGCAGCTTCTCGATTTCGCCCGGAAACATGGGCTTTGGTTGCTGGCGGATGAGGTTTATGAGCGGCTGTACTATCCGGCCGCGGGCGGAAATGCTCCGGCGCCATCGATCTTGAAGAAATGCACCCGCGAGGATGCGGTGGTTGTGGTGCAGTCATTTTCGAAAAGTTATTGCATGACTGGTTGGCGGCTTGGCTGGGTTGTGGGGCGGCGGGATCTAGTGGCCCGCGCGACGCAACTGAACGAGTTTATTATTTCGCATGCGGCAAGTTTTGCGCAGCGCGCGGGAGAAACAGCGCTGCTGTGGGGCGAAGATACTTTGAAGGCGATGCACTCCGGGCTTCGAGCCAATCGGGATTTGTGTTTGGCGGCGTTGCGGAAGATGCCGGGGGTTACTGTTCCGAAGCCGGATGGGGCCTTCTATTTGTTTCCTAAGGTTGAGGGGCTGACGGATTCGTTTGAGTTTTGCAAGCAGTTGTTAATGACAGCGAAGGTGGGGCTGGCGCCGGGGGTGGCGTTTGGAGCGGGCGGCGAGGGGTCGATCCGGCTGTGTTATGCGGCGGAGCCGTCGATTTTGGTTCCGGCCATGGAACGGCTTGCGGTATTTTTGAAAGCGCGAGGGTAGCGGTTTATTCGCATAGGGCTTTGCGGACGCGGATTCGCATGGCTTGGGCCAGCAGGCGTTCGGCTTCCGCGTAGTCTTCCTGGCGTTTCAGCAGGCTTGCGTAGTGCTCAAGGGACTGGGCAAGCACAGGGGATTCCATTTCCATCTGCCGGTCTAAGAGCGGCAGCATCTGTTTGTAATACCGCTCGGCAATGCCGTAGTTTTTCTGTGCAAAGTAAAGTTCAGCCAGATTGGAGAGGTTGATCAAACGCTCCGGCTTCGCTATCGCTGGTTGCTTTTCGCGAATGCTCAGCGAGCGGTTGAAGAAGCCGGCCGCTTCCGTAAAGCGGTGACGGGCGGCGTAGAGCGTGCCTAGATTATTCAGATCGGATGCTACATAGAGATGATCCGGCCCGAGCAACTTCTGGTGAACTGCCAGCGCCTCACGGTAGAGAGGCTCCGATTTCCGGTCGTGCTTCTGGCGGAAGTATAGGGCCGCGAGGTTATTCAATCCGGCTGCGTACATGGGATGTTCCGCACCCAGGGAGCGCCTCCAGGTTGCCACCGCACGCCGCAACAACGGCTCCGCTCTGTTTAGTTTTCCTGTGGCGATATAGAGCTGCGCCAGGTTGTTATCAAGGCTCGCCATTTCAGGCGTTTCGGCCCGGCCTGCTTTCCGCAGTATCGATTGTGCCTTCAGGATGGTCTCTTCGGATTCCGCGTAGCGGCCTTTGAGGCGGAAGATGCTTGCCAGTCCGCTCATGGCGACGCTGAGCTTGGCCGGTTCCAAGGGCGGGGAAGCCTTATAAATTTCCACCGCACGGGCGAAGTCCTTTTCCGATTCGTTATAGCGGCCCAATGCTTTATTGATTGAACCCAGTCCGGTTAGTGAATTGGCAGTGACGGAGGATTTCCGCGACAACTCTAACGCGCTGCTGTAATTTGCTTCGGCCTCGGAGAACTTACCAAGTGCCTCTTGGGTATTGGCTAAGTTGCTTAAAAGGACCGGGAGGTCCGCTTCCGAGTTCTCCGATTTGGCTTGCTGAACAGCGGCGGAGAACTCGGACTCGGCTTCGGTGTATCGCCCCTGTTCGAAGGCTTGCCTTCCGACATCGGAGCGACTCGAGGTTAAGATCAGCACCAGTAATGCTGTCTTCATTAACCGCAGTATGAGCGGCATAGCAAGCTAACATCAATGGACTGGACATTGGATGTCTATAACGGCCTAAGGCAATGAATATAGGGACGATCGGCTCCGAGCTGACATGCGGTAGCGTTAATTGTTATCCCAACCTTCTACGATAAACAGCTCAGAGAGATTGCGGTGATGCGAATAGAAATAGGACTTGCCGCCCTGGGCGATCAAAATGTGCGCCAAGTCGGTAACGCCCTCGCGGTCGCTGGGGGCGATCTGCTTCCAGAGTTCGGCTTTGCCGGTCTTTACATTCACGCGAAAGACTGATACCGGCAATCCCATCATTTTGCCGTGAGCGAAGACCCACTGGCCATCATTCGTCCACGCGATAGGCATCAGCGGCTGGGCGGTTTGCAAGGCAGTGGGTTCACCACCCGCGACCGGGTACAGAACGAGCTTGCCATCCTCCCTCATGCTGGCGATGGTTGTGCCATCTGGAGAAATGACGCCGTTGTTAGCGGGAATATCCGCCGCGAGCGGCCGAGGTTTCTCGCCGCCGATGGATTGAGTGTAGAGACGCATCGGCTTGCCCGGCTCATGACCCGACACAAGCAGCCTAGCGGAGTCCGGAAAGAAATGGACCCACTGATACTGGACGCCGCCGCCGGAGATTGTTTTAGGCTCTCCGGCTCCGACCGGTTGGAGATTCAGCTTGCCGGTATCACGCACAAGCAGGCTCGCGACCCAACGGCCGTCCGGGGAGATGGCCATCGCGAGACCATCCGCGATATGAACATTCTCACCGGTCCTGGTGCGGTGCAGGTAAGCCGCGTATTGTGGGCCGGCGCCCTCTCCGCTTTCGTCGAAGATGAGAAATCTTCCATCCGGAGTGACATCCGCGGCCCTGGACCAATCAAACCAGGAGAGATCGCGTTCCGCCGCATCGCCTTCAATTAACCCGGACATTGCCATGTTGATGTTGTCACGGGCAACCAACACTCTTCCAGTGCGCGAAATATCGTGAAGGTGCAGCGTGCCGGGAATCTTGGCCACACTGCGCAGCTTGCCATCCAATGTGACCGCGTGCAGACTGCGGCCCGCGCCAGCGCGGCTGGCGGTGAACCATACTTCTTTGCCGGAGGGCGCCCAGGCAAGCCCGGAGGAACTGGCCCAGTAAGAGGACAACGTCTTTTGATTGCCGTGCATGTCAGCCCACTTCACGATGCCGGCATCGTCGCCGCTATATGGATGTTCGAGGAACGCGACGGCATCGGCGGTGGGAGATACGCGAATGTCGGATAGAGCGCCCGAGGAGCGGTAGATCACTTTTCCAATTGGAAATTCAATGAAGTCAATGGAACGATCGGATCGGATAACGGCCATACGGCTCCCGTCTGGCGCCCAATCGGCGGCAATGACTTTGGTCGCAATCTCCATCGGCGCCCCTCCGTTCATGGGGACGCGGGAGAGGCCGATGGGCTCGCTGACAGGCCTGCTGGGATCGTGGCCGAGCAGGGCGAGTTCACCGGATCGCGAGACGGAAGCCAGGCTGGTCTTTTCCATGCCTAACGGTCTCGACTCCGGACTGACGGGACTGGCCAGATATAGCTGACGGGTGCCGGAACTCCACTTGGCTGTATAGATGACGGACTGGCCATCCGGTGCGAAGCGTGCATTAAATACCGTGCCCCGCCGGAATGTGATTTGTTTGAGTGTAGGTTCCGTGCGGGACCGGCTCCGGCCGAGTTGCCAGGCAAGGATCGCCGAAAGCACTATGCACGCCGCAGCCAACCCGGCCAGCCAGGGCTTTAGATTGGCGGGCTTGCCTTCCTGGACAAGGGCCAGAGCGGATTCAGGTATGGATTCTTCCTGAATATCCGGATTGCCGTTTGGGCCGATTTCCTCCACGGGAGCGATGAACCGGTAACCGGATCTTGGCAGCGTTTCGATGTACCTGGGGCTCTCGGCGGAGTCGCCTAGCGCAAGGCGGAGGCGGTTGGCTGCCGTGTTTAGGCCGCTATCGAAATCGACGAAGGTATCTGACGTCCAGAGCCGGCCCTGCAACTCTTCCCGTGCGACAAATTCGCCTGGGCGCTCGAGCAACGCGAGCAGGATCTGAAAAGGCTTGGTCTGCAGCCTGATCCGAATCCCGTGTTTCCGCAACTCTCCGGTGTGCCGATCGAGCTCAAAGGCTCCGAATCGGGCCAGCCGCCCTTGACCTTCCGCTTGCAACAAGTGATCCCCCTTTTCCAGTTAGCTCGTATGAAGAGTACGGTGAGCGCCGCGATTAAGTTCCAGCCAGTGAGTTCTTTGACGCGTTAGATCGGATTTGGTTGGGTGAAGAGGAACCTTTCCCGCCGCCGCTTGTCATTCCCGTTTCAAAAGCTTTTCGGCATTCAGTGCGCCGTCTGGGGCGTCTTCGTGTTTAAAGAATAAGTATACGTTTTTATCTTGAGCTACCAGCGCGTCTACCTTGGCCGCAATGGTGAGGCGGTCCTGGGGCGAATAGTCCGGCTT
>JBBPYD010000103.1:0-8123 GCA_038200305.1 Bryobacterales bacterium | reverse complement strand
GTTGTCTTCAATGTTGTTCCAGCCATTCGTAAGCGAAACGCCGCCGTTGAAATGAGTTCCGATCGGAACCGAAGTGCGGATTCCGAAGTGGTAGTACGGAATCGCCCAGGAAAACAGAAGCGAGCGGGAGTAGTTCCAGTTGGCATTCGTCTCAATGACTTCCGCGCCTGCATTGGTCACGAATTCGCCGAAGTCCACCTGGAAACCTTTTGCGTTTTTCGGTCTGAAACTAACATATGCCTGTTCAATGTTCTTGAAAATAGACGGGGCCTTCTCAGTGGAATGAACAATGTCAAAAGCGCGGCCGAATCCAAAATCGACGCGGAAGCCCACGGGATCGGCCGTGTGTTCCATGGAGAGCTTAGCCATGTTCAGGCTGAACTGATTCGCCTTGACATCGAAGTTGTAAAGATTGTTCACCTGCGAGGCGGGGTGGTTGAAGTTGAGACCGTAATAACCGTCAACCAAGCCGCTGAAATCGATTGTCCCGATGGACCATACCGGGGTCTCCGGGGGTTTGGCATCCGCGGGTTTGTCCGTGGCGGCAGGGGGCGTGGTTTGCGCCAGGCACGAACAGGCCAGCAAAAGCGCCAGGCCTGTGGAGACACACTTCGGGTGACGCATACGTAGGAACTCTCCTGTCTGGATTTTTATTTGCGATTCTGAAACGCACCCCAATTGTAGGGCCGGGTCTGTCTGAAAAACCAATAGAAAATTTCAATGACCTCGATACAAAGGTTTAGCTTCCGCTAACCAGTGGCGGCGTTGCATATTGAAGTACACCATGTGGTGAAAGGACAACGACCCCGATGTCGAATATGATTTTGAGATTGACAATTCTGCTATCCGCCGGATCCGCCGTGATGCAAGCTCAACAAGCCGCCGCGCAGATCCCACAAGGAACCGAGGCGAAGATAGCCGCTCTGGAAGCGGCGGTAAAGAGCGCGCAGATGGCCGGCGATAACGCCTGGATGCTGGTGAGCGCGGCGCTGGTGCTATTGATGACCGGCCCTGGGCTTGCCCTTTTCTACGGCGGACTGGTGCGGAAGAAAAATGTTTTGGGAACCATGATGCAGAGTTTTGTTCTGATGTCCCTGGTCACCGTGTTGTGGGCGGTATGCGGCTACAGCCTGGTCTTCGGCGAAGGGAATGCGTTTCTGGGCGATCTCCGGTATTTGTTTCTCAACAATGTGGGAGCCGCGCCGAATGCGGACTACGCCGGAACCATCCCGCAACAAACTTTCATGATCTATCAACTGATGTTTGCGATCATCACGCCAGCGCTCATTTCCGGAGCTTTCGCGGAGCGCATGCGCTTCAGCGCAATGATGCTGTTCACGGTAGTTTGGGCGCTGCTGGTGTATTTCCCGATGGCCCACATGGTTTGGGGGAAGGGCGGTTTTTTGAACGCTTACCTCGGGGGACGAATCCCCTGCTTCGATTTTGCCGGCGGTACCGTAGTCCACATTACGTCGGGTGTTTCCGCGCTGGTTTGCGCTCTCTATATGGGAAAGCGGGCCGGATATCCGAACGAGTCCATGAAGCCGCACAGTCTTGTGTTGAGCTTCATTGGAGCGTGCCTTTTGTGGGTTGGCTGGTTCGGCTTCAATGCGGGTAGCGCCCTAGCCGCCTCGCCCTTAGCAACCAGTGCTTTCGTGGCCACTCACTTTGGCGCCGCTGCCGGTACGCTTGGCTGGCTGATCGCCGAATGGTTCCACAACGGAAAGCCCAGCGTGCTTGGCGGTATCTCCGGCGCCGTAGCCGGACTGGTCGCCATCACGCCCGCATCCGGCTTTGTAAAACCATTTCCCGGTCTGTTGATCGGATTCGCGGCCGGCCTTGTCTGCTATACGATGGTGACAAAGGTAAAGCAGAAGTTCGGATACGACGACTCGCTGGATGCATTCGGCGTGCATGGCGTTGGCGGCACGCTTGGCGCGCTTTTAACCGGTGTATTCGCGACCAACGCGGTGAACGATGCGCTCAAGAACAGCGCGGGACAGCCGGCCGCTCTCGGGCTGGTGGACGGCAACGGAATGCAGGTGGTAAATCAGGCAATCGGGTGCGGTGTTGCGATCCTGCTGGGCATTGTGGGAACCCTGATCGCGCTTAAGATCTGCGATCTCCTGGTCGGCGTCCGGGTTGACAAGGTGCAGGAGCGGACCGGTCTGGACGTCAGCATGCACGGCGAAGAAGGCTACAATTTCGAATCCTAAGAGAAAGGAGTGAAGATGAAAAAGATCGAAGCAGTGATCCAGCCCTTCAAGTTGGAAGAGGTGAAAGAAGCCCTAAAAGCCATCGGCATCGACGGGATGACCATCACCGAGGTTCGCGGTCATGGCCGCCAGAAAGGCCACAAAGAGGTTTACCGCGGACAAGAATATAACGTCGATCTGCTTCCGAAGGTTAAGATCGAAATGGTAGTGCCTTCCAGCCGTTCAGAGGAAGTGATCAAGGCTCTTTCCAGCGCGGCCCGTACTGGCAACATAGGCGACGGTAAGATCTTTCTATACGATGTGGCAGAAGCCATCCGAATCCGCAACGAAGATCGTGGCGAATCCGCACTCTAGCCCGGAGATCGCCGCCGCCGCGGCAGTTGCCGCCCGCACTGCCATGGTGGACGATCTGGTCTGCCGGGCATACCAGGCATCTCTTGCCGCAGTGACTCCGAAAGGAGTGGCCGTGCTGGCTGTGGGTGGTTTCGGCCGGCGCGAGTTGTTCCCGCAATCGGACGTCGATGTTCTCTTACTGATCGAAAAGGAGCTGGAGGGGAACGCCTCACGAGAGGCGCTCTCCGCTTTTCTTCGCACTCTTTGGGACAGCGGGCTTCGAGTGAGCCAGTCGGTCCGGACCATCGCGGAGTGCTGCGAACTGGATCAGAAAAACGTTGAGCTGAGTGTCAGTCTGCTGGATCAGCGATTTCTGACGGGAGACCAGACGCTTTACGATCAGCTCTGCGTTCGTCTTCCAAAATTCCTCCGGTCACAGCGGCAGGGCCTGATTTCGGCCTTGTGCGAGATGACCAGGGACCGTCACGCAAAGTTCCAGGGTACGATCTATCACCTGGAACCGAACATCAAAGAGACTCCGGGAGGGATGCGGGACCTGCATCTTGTACACTGGCTCTCGCAGCTTCGCGGGGTGGACGACGAAGCGGCACAGCGTTTGAGCGAGGCGCGCGAGTTCCTGTCGAATATCCGGCGACGGTTGCACGACAAGGCTGGGCGCGACAATAATTTGCTGAGCTTCGATTTCCAGGAAGAGATTTCGCCCGAGCCTGCCGCGTGGATGCGCCAGTACTACCGGCACGCACGCAACATTCACCGGACGGCTTTGCGCCAGATGGAAATCGCCGAGGGGCTGAATGAAGGGTCGCTGCTGAAACAGTTTCGGGACTGGCGCTCGCGGCTTTCTAATGCGGAGTTCAGCGTCAACAAAGACCGCGTGTTCTTCAGATGGCCGCAGCAGATGCAGTCAGATCCAGAGGTGGTTCTGCGGCTGTTTGAATTCGTTGCACGGCACGGAATCCGGTTGGCGCTTGATACCGAGCGGCGGATCACAGAGAATCTGGCGAATCTGACCCAGGCGTTCTCGATCTCTCGTCCAATTTGGCCCGCACTGCGCGAGATACTGGCGCAGCCGAACGCCAGCATGGCGGTCCGGGCGATGCACGAAACCGGCGTGCTGCTGGCGATTTTTCCGGAATGGGAAGGGATCGAATGCCTGGTGGTGCGGGACTTCTATCATCGGTACACGGTGGACGAGCACACTCTGATTACGCTGGAGATGCTGGAGGATCTGCGCAATTCGACCGACCCGGCGAGGCGCCGCTTTGTCGATCTGCAGGCTGAGTTGGACAATCCTGCGCTGCTTTCCATGGCTCTGCTGTTTCACGACGCCGGCAAAGGGAGCGGGTTCGAGGGCCACTCGTCTGCATCGGCCGAAGCCGCAAAAAGGGCGCTGGCCCGCATTCAGATGCCTACGAGTGAACAGGAAATGTGCTTGTTTCTCATTGAGCAACATTTGGCGCTTTCCCATGTGATGAATGCGAGGGACCTGAACGATCCAGTGACGGTGCGGGAGCTGGCCGACCGTGTTGGGACTGTTGAGCATCTTCGCTATCTCACGTTGCTGACCTATGCCGATATCAGCGCGGTAAATCCCGATGCGATGACGCCGTGGCGCCTGGAGCAGCTCAGACGGGTGTTTGTGGCGGCGCATCAAGAGTTGACTCGTGAACTGGATACCGAACGAATTCACGCGGCGTGCACGGAAGACACTGCGGCATTTCTGGTGGGATTTCCCACACGCTATTTGCGCACTCACAACGAGAACCAAATCCGGGCTCACATGGATTTGGAGTTGAAGAGCAAGCACGCGGGCGTCGCCATCGACTTGCAAAAGCACCGGGGAGCGTACCGGGTGACTGTGGTTACGGTGGACCGGCCGAATCTGTTTGCGGCTCTGGCTGGGGCGCTCTCCAGTTTTGGGATGAACATTTTGAAAGCCGAGGCGTTTGCCAATCAGAGGGGAACCGTGCTGGACACCTTCGCGTTTAGCGATCCCATGCGGACATTGGAGTTGAATCCGATGGAGGTGGACCGCCTGAAGCTGGTTCTGCAACGCGCGGCATTAGGAAAAGAGGATGTCAGGAAAATGCTCTCGAGACGGTCTCGTCCGCCGCGCAAGACCGCTCAGATTCAACCTACGGTGGCATTCGACTCAGAGGCATCTAAGACGGCGACGCTGGTGGAGATTGTGGCGGAAGACCGCCCGGCATTGCTGTACGATCTGGCTGCCGCGATTTCAGCTGCGGGCTGCAGCATCGAAGTGGTGCTGATCGATACGGAAGCGCACAAAGCTTTGGACGTTTTCTATCTGTCGGCGGAGGGAGAGAAGCTTACCCCAGAGCGGCAAGACTCGCTGAAGCGGCAGTTGCTTTCGGTGTGCGGCCAGTAAGAGAAGCACGTGCCGGAGTCCGGCATATAATACCGACATATGACAGAGGAGCAAGGGTCCGATCGCAGGGGCTTCCACCTGGCGATGATCTATGGGTTGTTTGGAATTATCACGGCTGCACTGGCGGCGCCAGCTGCCGTTTATCTGCTCTTTCCGCCAAAAGCAAAGAAGGGATCCGATTGGGTAGATGCCGCGGATCTAACACAAATTCAACCGAAGGTTCCGGAAGAAGTGGTGTTCCACCGTAATCGCGTGGACGGATGGAAAGTGACAACCGAGAAGTCGACGGCGTGGGTGGTGAAGACCGCCGATAACAAGGCGGTTGCTTTTGCGCCGCAATGCACGCATCTGGGATGCGCTTATCACTGGGACGAAACGAACAAGAATTTTCTCTGCCCGTGCCATACATCCACCTTCGATCTCGACGGCAAGGTGTTGAGCGGGCCGGCGCCTCGGCCGCTGGATCGCTATCAAGTAAAGATTGACGGCTCAAAGCTGTTGATCGGCGATCTGCAAAAACCGGAAGACGTATGAACCGCCGCGTGATCGACTGGTTGGAACATCGGACGGGCGTCGAGACTGCGATCAAGAGCTTCCTGTACGAAGATATTCCCGCTTCGAGTGGTTGGCATCAGGTGTTCGGAAGCATCGCGGTGTTCCTGTTCATGACGCAGGCATTTACGGGCCTGCTGCTGGCGTTCAATTACGCGCCGACTCCGGGCGAGGCATACAACAGTCTCAAGTACATCGTCACCGAGTTGACCGGTGGGCGCATGATCCGCGGTCTGCATCACTGGGGCGCGAGCATGATGCTGGTGATCGTGGTGCTGCATATGTGCCAGGTTTTCCTTTACGGCTCGTATAAGAAGCCGCGCGAGGCAACCTGGGTGCTGGGCGTGGTGCTATTACTGCTGACGCTGGCATACGGACTGACCGGATATCTGTTGCCCTGGGATAACCGGGCTTACTGGGGCACGGTGGTGACGACGCAAATCGCGGCGCAAGCGCCTGTGATGGGCCAATATCTGACGCGATTGCTCGGCGGAGAGGGCAGCATTGGAGTGGTGACGTTTGCGCGCTTTTATGCGCTGCATGTTTTGCTGCTGCCGCCTGCCACCACCATCCTGATTGCCGTTCATATCTATTTGGTTCGGAAGCACGGGGTAGCGCCGGCTGTGAATGACACGGCTCCGAAGAAACGTTTTTTCCCGGAGCAGGTATTCAAGGATACGGTGGCGATCTTTACCGCGTTCGCGATTCTTTTCACAATGGCCGTGGTGGTGAAGGTGCCGCTGGAGCGGCTTGCCGACCCGACCGACACGAGCTACATTCCGCGTCCCGAATGGTACTTCCTATTTCTGTTTCAAACGCTCAAGTTCTTTAACGGACCAATGGAGGTGGTGGGCAGTATTGTACTGCCGACGATCGCGATCATGGGTTTGTTTGTGATTCCGTTCATCGATAGAGGCGTGCTGACGCGTGTGCGGCAGAGGACGACAGCGATGGGCGTACTGGCGTTTGCGGTGCTAGGCTGGTCGGCACTGACCGCGGCTGCGATCGCGACCACACCGAAGACGGTAGCTGTTTCCGTGGTGGACGAACAAGGTCCGGAGGGTTGGCAGCAGCTTTCCGCGCAGGAGTTGGCCGGGATTGGCTACTACCGTAAAGAGAACTGTGCGATGTGTCATTCCGCTGGTAATAAACTGGGGCCGGACCTGACAAACGCCCCGACGCGGAAGAACGCCGCTTGGATGATCGATCATTTCAAGCGTCCGCAAATGGTGCCGGGGACATCCATGCCGGCGGTCCAGTTGAGCGATTCGCAGCTTAACACGCTGGCGGCTTTTCTGTTGAAGCTGAATCCGAAGAATGCCAAAGAAATGGAGTCGGCTCCGGCATTTGCTGTGGAAGGCGCGATGCTGTATCAGCAGCAGAAGTGCGGAATCTGCCATCAGGTAAACGGGATGGGACAGAAGATGGGACCAGCGCTGAACGGACTTGCGAACCGGCGCAGCCGTCAGTGGGTTGAGGATCATTTCCGCGATCCGCAGAAGATGTCGCCGGGTTCCACGATGCCTCCTTATAAGTTTTCGTCGCGGGATATGGACCGGATTACGTCGTATTTGCTGGCCTTGCCGTCGTTGTAGTTTGTTCGTGCAAAATCGGATGAGGGGCGTTATTCGTGTTTTACGAAACGCAGCGAATCCCATTTCCGGACACCTGGACAAAGCCAACTCCAGCGGCCCTGGAATTGGCTTTGTTTGTGCGCTGTGGGCTGGACAGCCCTATTCGGATGTGAAAGATCCCGGTGCAGAGCCTTTTGCAAGGATGCTCCGACAGGCACGTGCGGGTGCCTGTTCAATTGTGAATTTAGCGATGGACGGGGTTGAGTGGGATTTTTCGTCTGACGATTGTTCTTTGATTTCAGACGGATATGGGAGGAAGATTCTCGTGATCGCCACGGCCAGGGCCACAACGGGGGATGAAATAGTCTGATTCGCCAACTACGGTGCTGGCGGTTTCGAACGGCCCATGGCGCTAAACCATTGACGGCACTGCATAGCAGATTGACTATTCCGAAGGACGGGATAATCTGATGCCAGCAGTTTCGCTTTGGCCCACTGACACGCCCGACCCACGACCGATCACGAAGCGTATACTTGACGCACTCACACCCTGCCCCGGTTTTCAAAATGGGAGCATCGCACCGGAGCGGACCGCTGCCGCCCCAGATCGTCGCCGTCCAGAAGAGAAAGAGCGGGCGCAAGATCACAAGGCGCGATGGCTATCGCTGTCCCAAACGCTGCCACGCTCCAATCAACTGAGCACGAATTCAACAGCTTCGCTGAAGTCCATCGGGTCCGGTGGTGGTTCGTGGCGAAGTCTAGCGTGCCGTGAAAAAGCTCCAATAGCTTCTTGGTGGTTCACAGTCCGCTTAAAACGGCCAAGTAGATTTTTGGAGCAAACTGCAAGCTACTAGTGCTTAGTGCATAAGTTGATAATCTTATTCCGCAGCTGACTCACTTTGACCTCGCGCTTGCGCCAGCGGAACGGTTTTGGGTTCTGATTGTGCTTTTGCGCAAAAGCCGCGATTGAATCTCGCAGTTGATCTTTGCTTTTGAAACTGGCGCCACGAAGCGTCTTGCGCGATAACAGGCTGAACC
>JBBPYD010000102.1:0-4646 GCA_038200305.1 Bryobacterales bacterium | reverse complement strand
TGCTTCCACAGGAGTTCCCAATATGGGGCACGGTGTACCACTACTTTCGGATGTGGAAGAACGCTGGCGTATGGACGTGTTTGCAGCGAGCGATCTATGAACACGCTCGAACGCAAGCCGGGCGATCTGCCTGCCCGTCGCTCGTCATTATGGATGGTCAGTCCGTAAAGACAACAGAACGCGGCGGCGTTCGCGGTTTCGATGGACACAAGCGTGTGAAAGGGCGCAAGCGCCATATTCTGGTGGATACGCTGGGCTTTCCGATTGCGTGCAGAGTCGAGCCTGCCAACATCTCTGACCGACGCGCAGCGGTCCTTTTGCTCAGCGGACTACGGCCCCTATTTCCGGCGATCCGGACAGTCATGGCCGATGCAGGTCATGAAAGCAAGAAGTTAGCGCGAATGCTGAAAGTGCAGGAGGGCTGGGAATTGCGGATCATCAAACGCCGGCAACGGGCCTTTCAGATCACCGGGCTGACTTGGATCGTGGAACGTACCTTCGCGTGGCTCGGCAGAAATCGCCGCCTAAGCAAAGATTACGAGTACGCGATACAGACTTCCGAGACGTTCATCGCCATTGCGGCTATTCGCCCCATGCTCAATCGGATCGTGCCTATCTGACCCTTTTCAAACATCCTCTTAGAGGACGGCCGCGCGTTCTCTGATAAAATTGTGGTTTCCCATGGAAATTGAAAAAGTTTATGAACCCCAGCGGTTTGAACCGCGCTGGGCACAGTGGTGGATCGATCGCGGCTTCTACATAGCGAATCCCAGGAACCCTGGGCGTGTGTTCTCGCTCGTTATTCCGCCGCCCAACGTCACCGGTATTCTGCACATGGGGCACATGCTGGAGCACACCGAAATCGACGTCACCGTCCGCTGGCATCGCATGCGTGGCGATAACACCCTCTGGCTCCCAGGCACCGATCACGCCGGCATCGCGACCCAAATGGTGGTGGAACGGAAACTTGCCGAAGAGGGCCTCGACCGCCGCACTCTGGGCCGCGAGGAGTTCGAAAAACGCGTGTGGGCATGGAAGGAAGAATCCGGCGGCACCATCAAGCGGCAGATGATCCGCCTGGGCGCAAGCTGCGATTGGTCTCGCGAGCGCTTCACCCTGGATGAGGGCCTTTCCCGCGCGGTCCGCGAGGTCTTCGTCCGCCTCTACGAAAAAGGCCTTATCTATCGCGGCGAGTACATGGTCAACTGGTGCCCAGGGTGCCATACAGCCGTCTCCGATCTCGAAGTGGTTCATGAAGAGACCAACGGTCACCTCTGGCACATCGCCTATCCCGTGAATGGAACGGACCGGCGGATCGTGGTCGCCACCACGCGCCCGGAAACCATGCTCGGCGATACCGCGGTCGCCATCAACGCCAAGGATGCGCGATACCTGGAACTGCACGGTAAAACCGTCCGCCTCCCGCTGATGGACCGCGACATTCCCATCATTCTGGATGACATGGCCGATCCTCTGTTCGGCAGCGGCGCTGTGAAGGTTACGCCCGCCCATGACCCGAACGATTTTGAAGCCGGACGCCGTCACAATCTTCCGATGATTCAGGTGATCGACGGCAATGCCAAGATGACCGCGGCGACCGGTCCGTTTGCGGGGCTCGATCGTTTTGAAGCGCGTAAACGCGTGGTGAAAGCTCTGGAAGAACAGGGCTATCTGGTCAAAGTGGAACCGTATCGCCTTAGCATCGGCCAGTGCCAGCGTTGTAAAACGGTGGTGGAGCCGCTGGTTTCCAAGCAATGGTTCGTGAAAACCAAGCCGCTCGCCGAGCCCGCCATTCGCGTAGTGGAGGACGGCCGCATTCAGTTCATTCCGGAGAGCTGGAGCAAAACCTATTTCGAATGGATGTACAACATCCGCGACTGGTGCATTTCCCGGCAGCTCTGGTGGGGCCATCGCATTCCAGCCTGGCATTGCGAGACGTGTAACCAGGTGACCGTATCGCGGGAGAATCCCACCGCTTGCCAGCACTGCGGATCGTCAAAGATTTTGCAAGACCCCGACGTGCTCGACACCTGGTTCAGTTCCGGGCTGTGGCCCTTTTCCACGCTCGGCTGGCCTGACCAGACCCAAGATCTCGCCACATTCTATCCGACCTCGCTACTGATCACCGGCTTCGACATCTTGTTCTTCTGGGTAGCCCGTATGGTCATGCTCGGCATCGAATGCATGGGCGAATTACCATTCCGGCAGGTCTACATCCACGGATTGGTGCGCGATGCGGACAAGCAAAAAATGTCGAAGACGCGCGGCAACGTGATCGATCCCTTAGTTGTAACGGAGAAGTACGGCACGGACGCCGTACGCATGTCTTTGCTGCTCGGCGCGGCTCCCGGCACTGACATTGTCCTCACGGAAGACCGTATGGAAAGCGCGCGCTCCTTCGCCAATAAAATCTGGAATGCTTCGCGCCTGATCTTCTTGAATATAGAGAAGTCGCAAGTGGGTCCGTGGCTTCCAACGGAACTCAACTGCTGCACTCCGGAGACCGATCTCAACAGCCTCACGGCGCCACTGGAGGATCGTTGGATCTTCAGCCGTCTGAACCGATGCGCGGATTCCGTGAATCGCGCCATTGAGCAGTACCGCTATCACGAAGCGGCGCAGACACTCTGGCATTTCGTCTGGCACGAGTTCTGCGACTGGTACCTGGAACTCAAAAAGCTGCGCTTTGAAGAAAACAGTGGAATCAATCTTCACTGGCGCAATCTGCTCACAGTATATGAGATGGCATTGCGCCTGCTACATCCGGTGATGCCGTTCCTTACAGAAGAACTCTGGCAGCGCCTCGCGGCAGGCATTGCGGAGCGCCCCGAATCCATTTCCATCGCGAGCTATCCGCAGTACAATCTTGATGTGACGGATCTCAAAGCCGAATATGAGATGACCATTCTGCAGGAGATTGTGACCGCTGCCCGCGAGATGAAGGCCGATCTGAAGGTGGACAAGAAACAGATCCTAGATGCATCTCTTGTATTACGTGAGCCCGCCAGGATTGTAGGAGAAGTGCAGAAGCAGGCCATCGAAAGGCTGGCTGGGCTCAAACTAACGTTGCGCACCGAGCCGGTTGCGGACCAGTCTGGCGTGGTCCGGTCGGGTCCGGAATTCGACCTCATCGTGCAGGCGCCCGCCGCGCAAAGCGGCGATGCACAAACTGGACGCCTCATGAAGCAGAACGAGGATCTGGAAAAAGTGATCGCAAATTCGAGGCGTCAACTCGAAGACGAAAAGTTCGTCGGCCGCGCGCCGGCGCACATCATCAACGCGGTACGGCAGAAGCTGGCCGATTACGAATCGCAGTTGCGGAAGAACAAGGATTCGTTGGGAGCGTGATCGATCATCCCGAAATTCTTGCCTTGGTCCAGCTTGCGTTGCAGGAGGACATCGGCGCCGGCGATGTGACCACAAACGCATGCGTCTCAGCCGGGCGTATCGCGGTTGGCCGTTACTACGCCCGCCAGGATGCCGTAGTTGCTGGAAGCGATCTGTTGGAACTGATCTACGACCTGCGCGGCGGTGTGGAGCATCTACACGTGCGCGTCGAGGATGGGCAGAGCGTGACAGACGGTCAACTCATCGCCGAAGTTCGCGGGCAAGCCACTACGCTGCTCGAATGTGAGCGCGTATCGCTGAATTTTCTGCAACGCCTCAGCGGTATCGCGGCCTTGGCTAGAAAATACGCCGATGCCGTGGCCGGAACTAAGTGCAAGGTGCTGGATACTCGCAAGACTACCCCCGGCCTGCGCCGCCTGGAAAAGATGGCGGCCGCCGCCGGCGGTGTCACGAATCATCGGATGGGCCTTTACGATGCCATCCTGATCAAGAACAATCACATCTCCGCAGCCGGGGGCGTGCGTGCCGCGCTCAACCGTGTAAGGGCCTCGCCGCTATTTGTTGAAATCGAAGTTCGCACGCAGGCCGAGCTCGAAGAAGCGCTCGGCTGCGGCGCGAAGCACCTGCTGCTGGACAATCTGACGCCGCAGCAGGCAGCCGAACAGATCCGCTTCATCGCAGGCCGCGCCTCGGTTGAACTTTCCGGCAACATCAACCTCGACACCGTTCGCGCCTATGCCGAAACCGGAGCAGACTTTGTATCGTCAGGCGCCATCACGCACTCCGCCGTATCGGCCGATTTCAACTTCAGAATTGAACTTGTCCCATGAGCGCCGGCCGTGCTGTCCACTGGTTCCCCAGCATTGGTTCCACCATGCAAGCCGCCTCGGAACTGGCCGCGAAAGGATGCTCCAGCGGCACGGTGGTTGGGGCCGATGAGCAGACCGCAGGCCGCGGGCGTTATGGGCGCGCATGGCATTCAGAACCAAATTCCGGACTGTATATCTCTGAAGTCTTGCGCCTGCGGATTCCACCGGAGACGCTGCCCATCGTGACGCTGGCGTTAGGGCTTGCAGTCACTGAAGCGGTTCTCACCACAACCGGAATGCCATGCGACCTGCGCTGGCCTAACGATGTAATGGCCGCCGGGAAAAAGTGCGCCGGTATTCTGGTTCAGTTGCAGGACGACGCCATCATCGCCGGCATCGGCATTAACGTAAATCAAACCGCTTTCCCCGACGAATTGAAGCCGCTTGCCACCTCACTCCGGATCGTTTCCGGACGCGAGCAGTCTCGCG
>JBBPYD010000101.1:0-24975 GCA_038200305.1 Bryobacterales bacterium | reverse complement strand
CCGCCTTCTCTAACGCTGACTCCGCTGTCCCCGCTTCACCCGCTGGGTGACATCGAATGCACTCCTGCCTTTCGTCCATGTCTCAACATAGCAATGCCTTAGCACTCGATGCTCTTTCTTCAACTGCCGGATTTAGGATTATGTGTTGTTTGCCGTAATGGGAGCTTCCCGGCAGACACTCACGATTGAAATCGTTGTGGCAACCGGCTTCCTGCTACTTGCCGCGCTCGGCTTCAGAAGGAGCCTCTGGCTCGTAGCCGTTGCCATAATCGGGCACGGAGTCTTTGATTCCGTTCATCACTTGTTCATCGAAAACCCTGGCGTACCGATTTGGTGGCCCGGCTTCTGCTTGGGGTTCGATGGGATTCTTGGCGGATGGGTAGCACTATGCCTCGTGAGGCGATCTAATCCGCCGCTCTACTCAAGCGATTGACGTCAAGGCAGAACGGCTTCCAAATCGAAGGCCCACTGAACGCTTACGCCAGAATCTTCTCTGCCACCACGCCGGCCACATCGGTCAGGCGGAAATCGCGCCCACTATACTTATACGTCAATCGCTTGTGATCGAGTCCGAGTAAATACAGGACCGTCGCGTGGAAGTCATGGATGTGCATGCGATCTTCCACAGCATGATACCCGATATCGTCCGTTGCGCCGTAGACGAAGCCGGCCTTCACGCCGCCGCCGGCCATCCATGTGGTGTACCCGTATGGATTGTGATCCCGTCCGTTGCCGCCTTGTGAAACCGGCGTGCGGCCGAACTCACCGGCCCAGATGACCAGCGTGTCTTTCAGCATGCCGCGGGCTTTCAGATCCTTCAACAAGCCTGCGATCGGCTTATCCACTTCCTTCGCATTCTCGGTGTGTTTGGCGAAAAGGTCGCTGTGCTGATCCCACTTGTAGCTGTGCGTGCACTGGATATAGCGGACGCCTCGTTCGGCCAGGCGGCGCGCCAGCAGGCACTGCCAGCCGAAATCGCGGGTTACTTCCTGATCCAGGCCGTACAGGTTCTTGGTGGCTTCGGTTTCCTTATCCACCAGGAAAGCTTCCGGTGCTTCCACTTGCATACGAAACGCAAGCTCAAACGTGTGAATGCGCGATTCCAGTTGCGGATCGTTCTTGCGCATACTGGCCTGCCGCCGATTCACATTTTGCAGCATGTCAAGCTCATAGCGCTGTTCTTCGCCGGTGAACCCTTTTTGCAGCAGATACTCGATCGGTTCACCTTTCACATCATCCACTTTCATACCGGCGTTCCCGATTGCGGTCCCCTGATAGGCTCCGGGGAGAAAAGCGGAACCCCAGTTCTTCGACCCGCCGTGTGAGAGCGCAGGCTTGATAGTGATGAAGCCCGGCAGGTTTTTGTTTTCCGTGCCTAGGCCGTAAAGCGTCCAGGCACCCATGCTGGGACGCACAAACGTACTGGTTCCGGTGAACGTCTGCAGCAGCGCCGCCCCGTGATCCACACCTTCGCCGACCATGGAACGCACTACGCAGAGATCGTCCACGCACGTGGCGACATTCGGAAACAGAGTGCTTACCGGGATGCCGCTCTGCCCATGTTGGCTGAAATCCCACAGCGGCTTCATCAACGGACCTGGAGGCTCGCCGGCAAATGCAAGCGGGCGCTTGATGGGCAGCGGCTTTCCGTTCTCCGCGTACAGGCGAGGCTTCGGATCGAACGTATCGATGCTGGATGGGCCGCCGTGCATGAACAAAAAGATGACCCGTTTCGCCCGCGCCGGAAAATGCGGCGCTCTGGGCGCCAGCGGATTATCGGCGTCGGCGGACAGCAAGTCCGCTAAACCTAAGTACCCGAATCCACACGCGGCAGCACGGAGGGCGGCTCGCCGGGACACCGGTGTCTCCGATTGATGAAACATCTTTTGTACGAAGTCCATAAAGCCCCCCTTTAGTCCAGATATATAAATTCGTTAGAGGCGATTAGAATACGGCTGAAGCTGAACCACGCATCCGCCTCCGTCCGCTTGCCCGCGAACTTCTTCTGGAAATTCGCCACATAGGTGAGCCCTGCATCCAAATCGTCCGCCGCGGGCTCCCGGTTTAAAATTTTCATGTATAGGCGGCGCATGCGGACACTCGCGTCGGCGGAATCCTTAAGTGCCTGTTCTGAAATATTCTTGCAGCGCCCGGCCACGAAGTCGCTATTCATCATGAACAGAGCCTGTGGCGCAATGGTGGTCATGGCACGTTTGCCTGCCGGCGTAGTCGCATCGCCGAAATCGAACAGATTCAGCAGAGTTGGAAGATTCGCGCGGCGTAGTGGCAGGTACACCATCCGGCGTGAGATGTCTTCCGGCCGCAAACTCAGGCGGCTGTTGCTATTCTCGCTATCCGTGCCGAAGCCCTTCTGCAGCGTGCCGCCCATGGTGAGATCGAGGGTTCCATCGGTAGCCAGCATTCCATCCCGAATCTCTTCCACGCTCAATCTCCTGCGGGGGAAGCGCGACAAAAGACTATTGTCCTGGTCCGCTTCTAGCGAGGCATCGGTAATGTCACTGCTCATCTGATAAGCGCTGGAAAGCAGGATCATGCGCTGTATCGATTTTACCGACCAGCCATTCTCCACAAACCGGCTGGCGAGGAAATCGAGTAACTCCGGGTGCGTGGGCCGGTCGCCCATCCTGCCGAAGTTATCCGGCGTGCGGACGATGCCGTCGGCAAAGTGCCCTTGCCAGATGCGGTTGACCATCACGCGGGCGGTCAACGGATTGTCAGGCCGAGTCAGCCACTCCGCCAGTTCCAGCCTGCCGCTGCCTTTCTGAATCGCCGGCTGCTCGTACCTGGTGAGAATCAGCGGAAACGCCTTCGGAGCAACCTGCCCTGGGCTGTTGTAGTCTCCGCGTATAAAGATGTTCTGCTCTACGCTGTCGCCTTCTTCCACCGCACACGCCATGTCGGGTTCGGGCGGCATCGTATCTTTCAGATCTTTCAACTCTTTCTGAAGCAGCACTAATCTGGCTTGAGTTTCTTGCGGGATGATCTTCGCGCGTTCTTCTTTGCTTACCGAAAACGGACCCTGAAAATAGACCTCATAGAAGAACGGGTCCTTCTCTGCCTTAAATTTCGGCTTCGCAGGCGGCGGCATGTTCTTCTCAGCCGTCATTTTGCGGAACCGGCCGCGCCACTTCGACATGGTAAGAGCCCACTCCGCACGCCGCGTCTCAAAACGTGCCTGATAAGCTTTCGCCGTTTCCGTGGCGGCGCCGGGTGCCGCATTCTTCCATCCATCGAGACTCGGTTTTGCAGACTCTTTATCGTTCGGCTGCAAGTATTTCACCCAGCGTTGCAAAATCTCTTCGCGCAGACTCTGTTCGTTCGCGACGGTTGCCAGATTCGCGCCGTCTACGTAAACGCGGCGCGCCGCCACCATATATTCGGCAAGATGAGGCACCAGTTCAGAGGTATACTTCTCGATCTGCTCGTCGGTCACGTCTTCCATTTCGAGCGTTTTCGTGTTCACCTTCTCTTGATATTGGCTGTACCGGTCCACCTCTTCTTTCGGGACCAGCGGCTTATAAAGAAGCTTGGAACCCTTTGCCGTGAAGTCCCGCGTGTTGGCGAAGATCGCCACCATGGAGTAATAATCCTTGGTCAGCAGCGGATCGAACTTGTGATCGTGGCAGCGCGCGCAGGCAAGCGTCACGCCCATGAACGCCTTCGATACGGTGTCCACCTGCTCGTCATACACGTCGTAGAACATCTTCTTCGTGTCTTTCTGTGCCAGCGCCTTGGCGCCCAGTGCAAGAAATCCGGTTGCCACAATACCGCGCCGGTTGATCTCACCCGGCTTTGCCGCGGGAAGCAAGTCGCCGGCAAGCTGTTCGCGGACAAACTGATCGTACGGCAGGTCGTCGTTGAATGCGCCGATCACATAATCGCGATAGCGCCAAGCGTACGGATAACGGTGGTCTTCGTCGTTCCCGGTGGAATCGGCGTAGCGTGCAACGTCAAGCCAATGCCGGCCCCACTGTTCGCCGTAACGCGGGGAAGCAAGCAGGCGGTCCACCACCTTCTCATAAGCCTGGGGAGAGCTGTCTGCAAGAAAGTCTCTGATCTCGGATTCCGTTGGCGGCAGGCCAGTCATGTCGAACGTGATCCTTCGCAGCAAGGTGGCCTTGCCGGCCGGCGGGGCAGGTCTGAGGCCCTCTTCCTCAAGCTTGGCGAGAATGAAATTATCAATGGGGGTCTTGGCCCACTTTTTATCTTTTGTGACCGGTACGGCGGGTTTGTGAACTGGTTGGAAGGCCCAGAACTTCTTTTCAGCATCGGTAAACTCGCGAGAGTTGGCGGGCTTCGGCAGCGCTTGTGTTGTGGCGGCCGCTCCGGGCCAGGAAGCGCCGGATTGTACCCACGTTTTCAAATCCGCCAGTTCCTCGTCTTTTAACTTGCCGGTAGGCGGCATCTTCGGCTGCTGTTCGTAGCCGATTACTCTCAATAAGAGACTGCTCGAAGCATTCTCTTTCGATACGGCGGGGCCGCTTTGGCCGCCGTTCACGAAACCTTCGGCGGTAGTCAGATCGAGACCGGCGGTCTTAAGCTTCGCGTTATGGCACCCCGCGCAGTTTTTGGAGAGAACCGGGCGAATCTTCTTTTCGAAGAACTCATCGGCCGCCGTGTTCTGTCCCAGCAATTGCGCCGCTGCGGACAGAATCGTAATCGTTACCCGAACCGCTGTGCGCTTATTCATGGTGTTGTTCCGAGTATTGTTCCGCCGCGACGATCATATCGTAGAGAACCATTATAAGTCAACGTTTACTTGCGTTTGCGGACGCCATGCGTTGCGTGGACCGGCGGACAATCAGCTTCGGTTCCAGTAGGATCGACTTTGGGCGGCCCGCTCCCTTCCACGCGATAATGGAAACCGCCAGTTCCGCCGCGAGGCTGCCAATTTTCTCGCAATCCTGATCGACGCTGGTCAGCGGCACTCTCAAGAAGTCCGCGTAATGCACGTTACCGCATCCGACGATCGCAATATCTTCCGGCACACGCAGGCCGGCTTCGAGGATGGCCTTCATTGCGCCCATGGCGGTGGGGTCGTTATAGCAAAAGACTCCGTCGGGCCGGGGGTTCATCCTAAGCAGCACAGTCATTGCCTCATAGCCGCTGAGATCGCTGGCATCGTCTCCATGTTCGCCAGTGATGATGTAGTCCGGAGATGGTTGGATGTGATGGCGCAGGAGAGTGCGGCGGTAGCCCTCGGCGCGGCCGGCCCCTGTACTGACGCCCGGACCGGCGATGTGCGCCAATCGCTTGCAGCCTACCTCGATCAGATGTTCGGTGGCGATGGAGCCAATCACCTCATCGTCTACCCCGACAAAATTGGCGGCCAACCCCGTGAATCTACGGTCAATCAGAATATACGGCGTGTTCTGTTCTTGCACTCGCCGGAAGCCTTCACTGGTGCGCTGGGACGATGCAACAATCAGCGCGTCAACGCGGCGGCTAAGCAACTGCTCGATTTCCTGCTGCTCGACCGCCGGGTCTTCTTCTGAAGAAGAAATGACGAGGTTGTAGCCATTTTTGCGTAAGTCCCCGGACAAGCCTTTCGCAATTTGAGAGAAGAAGGGATGGACAAGATCGGGGACAACCAAACCAATGTTGAAGGTCCGGCCTGTGACGAGTGCCCTGGCAGCAAGGTTCGGGCGGTAATTCAGTTCCTTCATCCGCCTGAGCACACGTTCCTTGGTTTCCGGGCTGATATCGGGATGATCCCGGAGCACCTTGGAAACGGTCACTACCGATACGCTCAGGTCGTTAGCGATATCTTTCAAGCGCGTAGTCATATGTGGCATCGGGGAATTCGATGCTCAGCGCGGTACATGCGTCTATCGTATAACTTTCCAGTGGATTTGGGCGGCCCGTAATCAAAACGACAGCCCCACCAGAAACTCGGCCTGATTCTGACCGGACCGGGGTGAGAACGCCGGGTTTGAAAACGAATCCGATCCCCAACGGGTGTAGCGCAGTTCAGGAGAAAGCCGGATGATAAGCGCCTTTACCTCAACTCCTCCCCCGAAGGTGAAGCCCTTGCCCGAGAGTCCGGACACGCTGGTATTTCGAAACGAAGGACCGGCTTCCACGTATGGCCGTACCAATCCGCTATAGAAGCGGTATTTCGCGAGGATCGGGAACTCCCAACTGCGTTCGTCTGTAGAATTACTGGTGACGCGAGAGGGCAGGATTGTCGTTTCGCTGCTCAGGTTCGTGCGCCGGTACAGAGCGTCCACCTCTACCCCCACGCCAAAAGGCAGACGCAATTCCAGCATTGGACCCACGATGAAACCTTTCGAATCGGAAAAGAATCGAGTGCGGGAGTCTACACCGGTAATGGTCCGGTCTGAGAACGCATCCGTCACTGGAACGCCTCCTTTCAGGCCGAACCCGATCGGCTGTGCAATAGCCGCTGACGAAAGAAAAAAGAAGATTGCGATTTGTTTCACGTATGCTCCTGGAGTTTTGTCTTAAAGCATTCAGGACGCACGCACGAACGGCGGACGCGGCATTGTATCGGTTAGGAGATCAAATACGAACTGGCCAGCTTGCGGAATTCACTAACTTGACGCGCCTGCCATAAATCGCTACACCCCAGCTCCCGGGCCATCAAGGCAGCCACGCGGGGCGCCATATCCATTGCGGCCCGGGCATTCAAGAGAAGTGCGCGAGTCCGCCGGGAAAGCGCGTCTTCCAGCGTCCGGGCCATTTCAAAGCGCGCGGCCCAGATGTATTCGGCCGCGCAATAGGGCAATGCCGGATGCAGCGGTTCGGCGAGCGTTGGATCGGCTCGAATCAAATCCTGAATGAGTGTGGCATCGGAACCATAGATCGCCAGAGATCCGAATCTCTCGGCATGGCGATGGAACCCGTGAATGTTTAGGTGCGGCGTCGCACAAGGCTTTTCCGGCAGTTTTGCCAGCATGGATGCCTGGTTCACGCAATCCTCCGCCATATGGCGGTAGGTTGTCCATTTGCCGCCGGCAATCGACAGCAGCCCGGAGTTATCGATGTGAATCGTGTGATCGCGCGAAAGGCCGGCCGTGTTTCTGCCGGCTCCGGACTTCACCAGCGGCCGGATGCCGGCGAAGACACTGAGCACGTCGCTCCGGCCCGGTGCTTTGTGCAAGTACTGGGCCGCGGTCCCCAGGATAAACTTGATCTCTTCCTCCATCGCGACGGGCTCCAGGGAGACCTCAGTGACGGGCGTATCGGTGGTGCCAACCAGCGTATGCCCATGCCACGGGATGGCGAACATCACACGGCCATCGCTGGTGTGTGGCACCATGATGGCGCTGCTGCCGGGGAGAAAAGTACGGTCCAGCACCAGATGAATCCCCTGGCTGGGCGCTATCATGGGCGAGACGCCGGGATCTGCAATCCTCCGTACCGCGTCTCCGAACGCGCCGGCCGCATTCACAACCACCTTTGCGCGTGCCAGGAACGGCTCTCCGCTTTCCAGGTCTAACGCGTTTACGCCATCCAGGAATCCGTCGGAATCCTTTGTGAACCCATTCACCTGGGCGTAGTTCAGAAGCGTAGCTCCCTGTTCCGCCGCTGTAGTGACTAGATTGATAAGTAATCGCGTGTCGTCAAACTGGCCATCGTAATAGACCACGCCGCCACGCAAGCCCTCGGTCTTGATGGTCGGCAACCGCTGCAGCGTTTCTTCGCGCGACAGTATTTCGGAGGCGCCGAAGCCGTATTTTCCGGAAAGCAGATTGTAGACCTTAAGACCAAGCCCGTAGAATGGAGCTTCCCACCAGTCGTAATTCGGGACGACGAAAGCCAGATTATGCACGATATGCGGTGCATTCTGACGCAGGATGCCCCGTTCCCGGAGGGCTTCCATCACGAGTGAGATATTCCCTTGTTCCAGATATCGCACGCCGCCGTGGACCAGCTTGGTGCTCCGGCTGGAAGTACCCTTTCCGAAATCGCTCTGCTCCAGCAGCAAAACCTCATAACCACGCGAGGCTGCATCCACGGCAACTCCGGCGCCGGTTGCCCCGCCCCCCACAATAACGATGTCCCAAGGTTCCGTTCGCGCGTGAACGCGGCTCAGCATCTCTGGACGATTCATGATTTCTCCACATACGCAGTTTCGCATCCCATCCCATTACGGTGACTTCAGGCGATGCGCCAGCGCGGAAAAGGAGTCAAACATGCGAGGTCTATGAGTGACGCCAAAAACGTAACCTTTCTCAACCGCCCGCCACCGGAGCTTGTTCCTGAGCAGCAGTGCGAGGTCTACCGTGCGGTGTTCCAGCGCGCTTTCGACCGGCAGGTTCACTTTGCCGTGGGCGGGGCCTTCGCGTTGGCCTTTTACACCGGGCTGTGGCGCAATACGAAGGACCTGGATCTATATGTGTTGCCTGAGGATCGGGAACGCATGATTAGCGTCCTCACAGATACGGGACTTACCGACTACTATGGGGAAGCGGCCTATGATCGCAGATGGATCTACCGGGGCGTGCGGGATGGAAATCTGGTGGACGTGATCTGGGCGATGGCCAATCAGCGGGCGCCTGTGGATTCAGTGTGGCTCGACCATGGATCGGAAGGCGACTTTTGTGGATTACGAGTACCGCTGATTGCGCCGGAAGAGATGGTCTGGGTGAACCTGTCAAGGACACGCAGAGCACAGAAAACTAGACTTCTAAAGGGCCGGGTGCCCGGCCCTTTAGCGAGCGGTCAGGTTAGTAACGGTACGTATCCGGCTTGTACGGACCCTCAGGGGCAACACCAATATAATCCGCCTGCCGGGGCGTAAGCGCCGTTAACTTCACGCCGATCTTCTCCAGGTGCAGGCGCGCCACCTCTTCGTCCAACTTCTTCGGCAGCGTATAGACGCCTATTTTGTAAATATCCTTGTTCGCCCACAGATCCAATTGCGCCAGTGTCTGGTTCGCGAAGCTGTTTGACATCACGAAGCTCGGATGCCCTGTGGCGCAACCCAGGTTGACCAGGCGGCCTTCGGCCAGCAGGAAAATTGCGTGACCATCCGGAAAGGTGTACTTGTCCACCTGTGGCTTGATGTTCAGCCGTTCGACGCCTGCTGCTTCGTTGAGCTTGTCCACCTCGATTTCATTGTCGAAATGCCCGATGTTGCAGACGATCGCCTGGTCCTTCATGCGTTTCATGTGCTCCAGGGTGAGGATGTCCACATTGCCCGTGCAGGTCACGTAGATATCGCCCAGCCCTAGCGTATCCTCCACCGTGGTGACCTGATAGCCTTCCATGGCCGCCTGAAGAGCGTTTATTGGATCGATCTCAGTGACGATCACGCGCGCCCCCATGCCCCGCAGCGACTGCGCCGATCCCTTACCCACATCCCCGTAGCCGCAGATCACCGCCACTTTTCCGGCGAGCATCACATCGGTCGCGCGCTTAATTCCATCGGCCAGCGATTCACGGCAACCGTAGAGGTTATCGAACTTCGATTTCGTAACGGAGTCGTTCACGTTAATGGCCGGCACCAGCAGCTTGCCCTCTTGATGCATTTTGTAGAGCCGGTGTACGCCCGTGGTGGTCTCCTCGGAAACACCGCGCCAATCGGCAATCATGTCGTGCCACCGCAGCGGATTCTCGGTATGCACTTTTTTCAGCAGATCCTTGATGACCTTCTCTTCGTGACTGCCGGACGGCGTGTGGACCCAATCGCTGCCGTTCTCCAATTCATAGCCCTTATGCAAAAGAAGCGTTACGTCGCCGCCATCGTCCACAACCAACTGCGGACCCTTGCCACCCGGATGGCTGACCGCCTGATAAGTACACTCCCAGTATTCCTCCAGCGTCTCGCCCTTCCAGGCAAATACTGGAACGCCGGTGGCCGCGATGGCAGCCGCCGCATGATCCTGCGTGGAGAAGATGTTGCAACTCGCCCAACGCACGCTGGCGCCAAGATCCACAAGAGTCTCGATCAGCACGGCGGTCTGAATCGTCATGTGAAGCGAACCGGTGATGCGGACGCCGGCCAGCGGCTTATCCTTGGCGTACTTCTTGCGAATCGACATCAGGCCGGGCATTTCGAACTCGGCGATCGAAATTTCCTTGCGGCCCCAATCGGCCAACGCGATATCCGCAACCCTATATTGGGCCGCCGCGGGTTTGGTCAAGACAGTGCTCATGTGTGTATGTTTGCTCCGATGAATAGAATACCACAATATCAATCAAGGGATCATGATTAATTGATACAATCGGTGAATGGCTGGTTTCCTGAGAGCTTTGCGACTGTTGGGCGACGAAGGCCGGGTACGAATTCTACGGTTACTTGAAAAAGAAGAACTGAGTGTAGCCGAGCTGCAAGAGGTGCTAGGCATGGGGCAGAGCCGGATCTCCATGCAGCTATCCCAGCTCAAGCAGGCTGGTTTCGTCGAGGTCCGCCGCGCCGGGCAGAAGAGTCTCTACCGCCTCGCCACCCCGGCGGGCGCTCAGGCAATCCTAACCGAAACAATTCAGCGCAGCAACGGGGAAATCGGCGCCGCTCCGCAGGATGACGAAGGTCTTGCGCTCATCCTGCGAAAGCGCAAGGACAAGCTGCGCGGGTATTTCGATGATCTGGCAGGGCGTTTTGGACGGCACTACGTTCCGGGGCGAAGTTGGAAAGGTTTGGCGGAAGTGCTGCTGCGGCTTTTGCCGCCGTTGGCGATAGCCGACCTCGGCGCCGGGGAAGGCACCATTGCATTGCTGCTTGCGCAAAGGGCCGAGCGGGTGATCGCGGTGGATAGCTCTGAAAAGATGGTGGAATACGGGGCCGAAGTCGCACGAAGCAACGGAGTCAATAATTTAGAGTACCGGCTCGGTGATCTGGAAGAACTGCCGCTGCGAGACGGCGAGGTGGATTTGGCCCTGCTGCATCAGAGCCTTCATCACGCGCTGCATCCGCGGAAAGCGCTGGAAGAGGCGTGGCGTATTCTCCGGCCCGGCGGCCGCATTGTGATTCTGGACCTGGCGAAACATGGCTTCGAGGAAGCCCGCGAACTCTACGCGGACGTCTGGCTTGGCTTTTCCCAGGTGGAGTTGATCGATTTGTTGCGCAAGGCCGGATTCCAGGCAATCGAGGTGTCCATTATTCATCGCGAAGAGGAAACCCCTCATTTCGAAACGCTAATGGCCTTGGGGGAGAAATCGGCGTAGCGCCCGCTTGAAAGGGTCCCGTAATTCTGAGAACGTCTTTGAGTTCGTCGCCGGAGTAGTCGAACACGTACCGGTAAGAGGCGGCTTCAGCCGAGGTAGGTGTTCTTCGCATCATTTTGAGCCGGTCCACAATCAACTCTCGATCTTTGTATAACAGCCGGAGCACAAAAGTAGGTATCCAATCGTCAGCCGTGAATTGATCGTTCAAGAACAACACCCTACTTTTCTTGGGAACACCTGAATAATCGTTTCCATCTGTTTCTTCAGCTTCCGAACCTTGCTGTTAGCTGCATTTCTCTCGTCAAAAGAACCATACGGGTCTCGCGCGTGAACAACCCAAAGGAACCAGACGCAAGCGAGAAATAGGAACAAGCGTTACGGTTCCCAAGTGCCGGCCGGAAGCCGCGGACAGCGTCAAACCGTCTTCCAAACCTAATTCCTGGTATGCACCAAAACGGCCGCTATATAGATCGCCCAACCCACGAGGGGAAGGTACATGACAAAAAGCCGCGCGCCGGAATGAAATTCACAAGCAGAGGCGTCAGAAGTATGAACCAGGCGCAGAATTTGAGATGCTTTTTGCGGCTTAGAAAGCGGTCTGGCGATAGTTTGTTCAAGAACAACGCAGAATACGCGCTGGACGTTTCGGTGAGGCAGTACTTCAGAACGAGCCGAAAGATGCTGGGCACCTGTGCATACCAACACATGCGAGGAGCGCCGCTAGAGCTGAAACCCACAACAGCGATTTGCCGGTCATTAGCCATTCTGTTATTTCCCGAATACGGACCCGCGATGGCCCATAATAGACAGCTTCATAAACCAACAGGATTGCCGGGATGACAGCTGCCATCTCTTTGGAGTTCAAGGCTGCCGTAAAACATGCCCAAAAGAGAATGACCGTTCACTTGGAACTGAAAGGCGCCGTGCGCCTGTACTCGAAATAGGCAAGCAGCGCCAGTAACGTGCATGTGTAGCAAAGAACGTCATAAATGGTGCCGTTATTCAGGTAGAGATCTAACCATGCTATGGTGGAATGACCCGATCAGGGCGGACAGCAGAGCCACTTATCTGGAACCGCTCAATGCACTCGCGGCCAAATACAGCCAAAATATTGAGAGCAAAAAGCAATTCGTAACCACGCGGAAGGCAACGGATTTAGATCCGCGAACGCAAACACGCTGCGGTAGACAGCGGTTCCGAGCGGTCTGTAAGCGCTTGTGAACGGGACAATATTGGAGAGGACGACTTTCCGCAGCGGTTGGTCCCAAGCCCGGTACAGGTTCATCATATCGCCGGGTTCAAAATAGACCTAGAGACCTTGTCCCGCGTGATAAAGAAACCACGTGGAAAAGAAGAGTACAACAACCGGAATTTTCAGTGCCTTATTAAAAGTCATGGCGCCCGGAAGCGGCTAATTGTGACAACGGCGCCATATTTTGAGCAAATGGGGTTCCACCAGATGCGGTTTGCTTGCAACATCGCTCCGGCTCGCAGGTGGCAATCCGCCCCGGTACGTGTGACAAACCGCAACTGAAGACTAGCGTTTCGGTGCGTTGAGCGAGCGCTCCACCATGTCGTGTACATCCGTTGAAACGCCGTGGTCACGCCACAACCAGCGCATCATCTCCGGGAACACAGTCTGCAGCATTTTCTGGCCATGGCGCTGAATGCCCCATGAGTAGTTCACATCGTAGCCTTTCTCGGTGAGAGCCTGCTGCATCCGGACGTTCTGATAGAACCAGTCGCGAGTCTGATCGTAGCTTCCGTCGGCCCGCAAAGATCGATTGTCGTTCCGGCCATCCACCAGGAAGACGCGAAGAGGCTTCTTCCCGCTTTTGCGAATGATGTCCGGATAGGCATTCCCGCCGCGAATGTTGGTAAAGCTACCCACGTTGCTCAGCACTTTATGAAAGCGGCCCGGACGCTCCCAAGCGACGGTGAAAGCGGCGATCGCTCCCGAGCTGGACCCGCCGATGCCATTGCGCTCAGGATCTTTCGAGATGTTGTAGTCCTTGTAGAGCACGGGAAGCAATTCATCCACGATCACGCGGGCATACTTATCGTCCAATGTATTGTACTCAGTGGGCCGGTTGGTGTCGCGATCGCCCCAGTTGCGCGGAGTCGGCTCCGGCTGATCGGGACGGCGGCCCGGATTGATAAAAACCGCGATTATCACAGGAATCTCGCGGCGGTAGATCAGGTTGTCCATGACGAACTGCGCGCGGATATCGCCCTCCGGAGCCATAAAAGCCTGCCCATCGTTGTAGATCATCAGGCTGGCGGGAATGGCCGGATCGTACTGCGCAGGCACGTAGATCCAGTATGTATGCTGCGTTCCGGGATACGCTTCGCTCGGCAACGTGAAGGGACCCTTGATCTCACCCTTGGGAACTCCTTCTTGCGGGATCGCATCCGTCGCCAGATGGTAGTAGAGGTCGGTGTTCGGCGCCTCAGCCATGGCGGGGCGTTGACCGCTGCGCTGCGCCGGTGCCGGCGCTTGCGGGTTCGCAGGCTCGGTAATTGGCGGTGTCTGTGCCAACGCTACAGTGGTCAGTAGCGCGAACATTGCTGAAAGATTGCGTTTCATGGCTTCGGCGCCCAACATATCACAGCAGATACCCAGGTAGTGGTCAGTTTGAATCCCAGTCCGATCATCGCCCGGGTGGCCGGTAAACACAACGGCGTCACGGAGGACCTGGTGTGCGGCTTGAACTCTGGCCCATCTCAGCACGGGGAGTTATGCGGCCAAGTGGCTCCGCGACGGCTACCCTGCGGGGAGCTGGTGGCCAGTAAAGCCGCCGTGCGGGATCAGCAGACGACCACTGACGGAGCCCCAAACAAGTGCTCGCGCCACGCCGAACAGTGCACATTTACCCGGCATTAGAATCTTCCGAAGTGGATCGATTCCGGGTGGCCGACCCGACGGATCAAGTCTCTAGTTGTCATGGCAAGCGCATGCGGTTGCAACAGCGAAGTTGTTTTTATACACGTACTCACCGACACGACGACCCAGATCAGCGCCAGCCTCCATTTCAAAGCGGAAATGAATCCCGCCATAAACGCGAGCATCGTCAACGTCCTCCGTGATCTCCTTCAGCTTGTTATACCTGAGCGTAACTCCCGGTACGGACGGACTTGAGAGAATCAACGAATGACGGCGGGCTCCGTACAGTCGCTCTAACACATCACGAGCCGCACCGCTGAGGGTCGCGTGACCGGCTGGATATCCAGGAAAGCAAGGGGTGGCTATGAACGGGGTAAATGACGGGTCGGCTTCCGTGGCCTGATTGCCGTCGGCGTCGCCCATATGGATCGCGGTTTCCGGGCGCCACAAGTTATATTTGTACTTCGTATCGAACGTCGCGACCGCAGCGTCGCTAATAGCCATATTCAAAATTGCAAAGGCGCGGGCGTTTTCAGAAAGCGCCTTAGCGGACGCTATACTGAGTTGCCTGGCAACAGGGTTCCACACGCCGACCGGCGAGATGGCGGCGTAATACCGTGCCACGTCAGCCCGATCCTGCGGCCGGGAGGCGCTGTCGATTCCGCCGACAGCCTTCACCTCGTTGTAGTCCCTCGTGTACCTAGCGCTGTTCAGTTCCGGAGGTGGGTCCAACCGGAATTCATCAGCGCTTCTAATTGAAAAAGGCTTCCCGTTCCGCCATTGGAAGAAGGCTCCCCCTGCCACAGTGCAGCTCGGCGTCAATTGCCATTCGCCGGGATGGGACGAAGTCGGCAGGTAGAATTCGGCTGGTCCCAAGCCGTCATTTGCTCGGGCGGCGATCACTGCCGCGGCCGCCACCTCACCGGCCGTAATGCCCGAGGTTTTGGCTGGGCCCCCCGCAATCTGAGCGAGCGAACTCACCCGCGCTGCATCCAGAGTGGCGGCGGCTGCGGGGAAGTAGTTTTTCAAAACCGTGTGCGCCGCAGTAATCGCAGCCGCTTCAGCCGATGCGTCTGCCGGCGCAGTATTCGTACCAGGATACGGCTCGTAATCTCCCGTGATTGCATTGACGGCTTCAAAGACCGCCAATTGGGTGATTGCGGCAAAACGCGCCTGGGCGAAGGGTGTCTGACTGGCGACTGTAGCTTGCATGATCGCGTTCCAATCCAGCACGGCGTCGGCGCGCGCCGCCTCCTGAGTGAGAACGAGTGTTGTTATTGCGATGCCGGTCATGATCCGGGTCGCCTTTCTGGTGTAAGTGGCCATACGAAATCCCGATTTGCCTCCTGAGTGCTGCCTCGCAGCAGGTGATATGCTGGCACCTGCGGGCAATTTCCTCAATGGATCGGAAGCGATACGTATCTGACACGTTAAGTGGTTAATTTTATGAAACTTACAGGCATACGTGATACGGAGGAAGCACAGGGCTCGGCGATTCAAAAGAACGGCGGTTCGGTTTCCATACGGCCTATTCGGTTCGGGCTTTTTGAATTCGACCCGCACTCCGGCGAACTTCGCAAACAGGGTATGAAAATAAGGCTGCAAGGGCAGCCTGTAGAAATCCTGGCAACGATGCTGGCGCGCCCCGGCGAGGTAGTGACCAGGGAGGAACTTCGGAACAAACTCTGGCCCGCCGAGATTTTCGTCGACTTCGATACCAGCCTAAACGCAGCGATCAAAAGATTGCGGGCGGGGCTGGGTGACTCCGCTGAGACACCGCGGTTTATTGAAACCTTGGCCCGCCGGGGTTACCGTTTCATTGCTCCGGTAGATTTAGCCCCCCGCGCTAAAGCAGAGGATCCGATCGCGGTTTCCCCACCTCCTTTCCGTGCTCGCCAGAACCTTCTGTTTACAGTGGTGCTCCTGGCGCTGGCAACAAGCGCCACCGTACTGTACTTTGTGAGCAGCAGTGGTTCGGTTAGCGGTCGCGGTCCATCCGCAACCATCCGGTCTCTGTTGGTGCTACCACTTAAGAATCTTTCTGGCGATACCGAGCAGGATTATCTTGCCGACGGCTTAACTGACGCGCTCAACGCTCGCCTAGCCGGCATAAGCGCCTTGAGGGTTATTTCTCAGACTTCGTCATTGCTATACAAACGAACGAGTAAAGGCCTTCCACAGATTGGACGTGAATTGAATGTAGACGGAATAGTAGAGGGTTCCGTCCTGCGCTCCGGCAATCGTGTTCGAATCAACGTGCAATTGGTGCAACCGGGAATCGAGAAGCGTATCTGGGGACAGACCTACGAGCGAGACCTCCGAGACGTGCTCACGTTGCAAAGTGAAGTCACGAGGGCGATTACCGACGAAATGCGAGTCAAGCTCAAACCTGCCGAAGCGGCGCGGCTAACCAAAGTCCATGTTTCGAGCCCCGAAGCGCAGTTGGCATACGCCAAGGGTCGGTTCTACTGGAATAAAAGAACTGAAGAGGGGCTCCGGAAAGGAGTCGAGTACTTTGGGGATGCAATCGACAAAGATCCTGGCTACGCCTTAGCATACGTGGGGCTGGCGGATTCCTGGGTGCCGAGGGCGTGGTACGCATACGTGCCGCCAGAAGAAGCGTTTCCTCGCGCTAAGAAGGCAATCACGAAGGCGCTGGAATTAGATCCTGAGCTTGCTGAAGCTCACACTACACTCGCCTTTATCGATTTGTACTACGACTGGGATTGGACCGCAGCGGATCGGGAGTTCCGTCGAGCAATCGAGTTAAACCCCAACTACGCCAACGCCCACCACTGGTACGGCGAATACTTGTCACTGGTGGGCAAACATGATGTTGCCATACGCGAGTCGGAATCTGCCCGGGAGTTAGATCCACTATCCAGCATTATCAAAACCTGGGTTGGATCACGGTACTTTTTCGCGCGCAGATATGATGCGGCTGTTGAACAGTACCGGAATGTGACTGAATTAGACCCCGATTTCGCGCCGGCCCACCTGGCGCTGGGCCAGGCCTATGAGCAAAAGAGGATGTTTCCTGAAGCAATCGCCGAGATTCAGGAAGCGGTGGATCGCTCAGGAGGCAGCCCGGTCTATCGAGCGTCTCTGGCGCATGCGTATGGAGTAAGCGGCAGAAGGAACGATGCGTTGAAGTTGATCTACGAACTAAAACAACTGGCGGGCCACAGATATGTAGCGCCATTCGATGTGGCAATGGCTTATCTGGGCATAGGTGATAAGGATAAAACATTAGCCTCGTTGGAAAACGCTTTTCAGGAGCGCTCGCCGCGGCTGCTTTTTCTGATAGTAGAACCGCGATTTGACGCGCTTCGTTCGGACACTCGATTCCAAGAGATGGAAAAGCGGGTGGGGCCGCTCCGATGAATTCGACTGCGGGGGATTCGCGAAACGCTTATCGCCCACAGGGTACTCGGGACGGCGATGATGAGAATGCAAGCGCGGCCCTAGCACAAGCTGGTTAGGGCGCTATTGTTAGTTAGCTTGGGATGCGAACTCTGGAATAACGCGGACGAAGCGAACTTGGGAAATCGCGATATCAGAACCCTTGCGTTGCCGTGGGAGACCAAGAGAGAAACCACCTACTGCTTTACTGTCGCTACTCGGAGAAGTGAACTTTGCCCCTGACTCACCATTAGTCGGCTTGTGTTTACTAACCCCTGAGTCGACTTTTTCAAACGGACCCACAACGGATACCCAGGTCAAAATCGGACAAATTCGAGCAGTTCACCGTTGCCTTTGAGAGGAATGCTCCCGGTGGAGCACAAACAAGGAGCGATGCGGATTAGCGCCAGAGTTCACCTCTGTTAAGCCCATAGGAGCGATTGACGCCTCCAGTTCGGCTCCGATACACTTAGGCATTCGGTCTACTCCCGCTCTTATAACAGTGGGCCAGGGAAAAAGCCCATTGAGCCGATCGCTTCAGTAAGGCGTGAACGCTTACCAGGCGCAGGTCGATGCCGTGCGGCATCAAAAGGAAGCAATCATAAGATGGCAGATAACCTTAGGCATATATTCACGTCGGAGTCGGTTACTGAAGGACATCCCGATAAGATGGCGGACCAGATCTCGGATTCGGTCCTCGATGCGGTTCTCAAGGACGATCCCACCGGGCGCGTGGCTTGCGAAGTCCTTGTCACCACCGGCATTTGCATTGTTGCAGGCGAGATCACCACAACCACTTATGTGGATGTGCCTAAGCTCGCCCGCGAAGTGATCAACGAAATCGGCTTCAATAATGCAGCTTATGGCTTCGATGGCAAGACTTGCGCCGTGTCGAATATGATTCAGGCGCAGTCCCCGGATATCGCGATGGGCGTCGACACGGGTGGGGCCGGCGATCAGGGTTTAATGTTCGGTTACGCCTGCGATGAAACGGCCGAGTTGATGCCTCTGCCCATCATGATGGCGCATAAGCTGGTCCGCAAGTTGAGCGAGATCCGCCGTAGCGGCAAGCTTGGCTTCCTCCGTCCCGATGGCAAATCTCAGGTCAGCGTCGAGTATGTGGATAACAAGCCTGTCCGCATCGACGCCGTTGTGATCTCCACGCAGCACGACGAAGACGTCAGCACGGACGACCTTCGCGCTGAAGTTAAGAAGCACGTTATCGATGCAGTGGTCCCCGGCAACATGGTGGATTCCGGCACGAAGTATCACATCAACCCAACCGGCCGTTTTGTGATTGGCGGCCCGCATGGCGACACTGGCCTCACTGGGCGCAAGATCATCGTCGACACGTATGGCGGAATGGGCCGTCACGGCGGCGGGGCCTTTTCCGGAAAAGATCCAACGAAGGTGGATCGCTCGGCCTGTTACATGGCCCGCTACATCGCCAAGAATATCGTAGCTGCCGGATTTGCGTCCCGCTGTGAAGTGCAGCTCGCCTACGCCATTGGCGTTGCCGAGCCCGTCTCTGTGATGGTGAACACCTTCGGAACCGGCAAAATCGAAGAAGCCCGCATTGTGGAACTCATTCGCTCTCACTTTGCGCTCACCCCGAAGGGTATGATCGCAAGCCTGAAGCTGCGCCGTCCCATTTACCGGAAGACGGCGGCATTTGGTCACTTTGGCCGGACCGAAGACACGTTCTCCTGGGAAGCCACCGATAAATCGGAGGCATTGCGCCAGGATGCCCAGGTTGCGGCCGCGGCTCATTAGCATTCGCGGGGCAGATGCTATCCCGCCCCGTTTCAAGAGCCCCGTTTTCAAAAATAGATACAAATGTCAATAAACGCAGCAGCCACAGCGCCGTCCAATGTGAAGGATCTTTCTCTCGCGGACCTGGGCAAGCGCCGTATCGACTGGGCCTCGCTGCAGATGCCGGTTCTCCGTACCATTCGCAAACAGTTCATCAAGACCCAGCCGCTGGCCGGTATCCGGATTGCCGCCTGCCTCCACGTCACCGCCGAGGCCGCAAATCTCATGATTACCCTGCGGGATGGGGGAGCTGACGTTGTGCTCTGCTCGTCCAATCCTCTGTCCACGCAGGACGACGTTGCGGCTGCTCTGGTTCGCGATTACGGTATTCCCGTTTATGCCCTTAGGGGTGAAACGATCGATGAATCCCACTCACATATAGTTGCGGCTTTGGATCGCAAGCCGCATGTCACCATGGACGATGGCGCCGATCTGGTCACAATTTTGCACACCAAGCGGCAGGATCTTCTCCCGGAAGTCCTCTGCGGTACGGAAGAAACCGCAACGGGCGCGGGCCGGCTCCATGCGATGTCGAAACAGGGTGTCCTGAAGTACCCGATCGTCGCGATCAATGACGCAAGGACCAAGCACCTGTTTGACAACCGTTATGGAACCGGACAGAGCACCCTGGATGGCATTATCCGGGCCACTAATATGCTGATCGCCGGCCTCGACGTCGTGGTCGCCGGTTACGGCTGGTGCGGACGCGGGATTGCCATGCGCGCCAAAGGCCATGGAGCTCATGTCATTGTGACGGAGGTGGACGCCACCCGGGCCGTGGAGGCCACTATGGACGGCTTTCGTGTCATGTCCATGGCGGAAGCCGCGGTCACCGGTGACATCTTCATCACAGTCACAGGCAATAAGAATGTGATCGGACGCGATCATTTTGAGAAGCTGAAAAGCGGGGCTATCCTCTGCAACTCCGGCCATTTGAATGTTGAAATCGACCTCGCCGCGCTTGTGAAGGCGTCCTCGTCCCGCAGGGCGTGCCGTGAATTTGTGGAAGAGTTTTCCATGCGCGATGGCCGGAAGCTTTACGTGCTGGGCGAAGGCCGGTTGATCAATCTCGCAGCCGCTGAAGGTCCCCCCGCGTCGGTAATGGATATGAACTTCGCCAACCAGGCTATGTCTGTCGAATATCTGGTGAAGAATCGCGGAACACTGGAACCGAAGGTCTATCCCGTTCCCGATGTCATCGATAAGCAGGTCGCCCAGATGAAGCTCGACTCCATGGGCGTCAAAATCGACCGCCTTACCGCGGAGCAAGAACACTATCTCGCAAGTTGGTCGGAAGGAACCTAGTCCCATCTCATGGCTTTGATTGAAGGTTGCAAGCACGAATTCGAAATTACGGTTCCGCTCGAGGACATCCGGAAGGAGACGGATCGAATCGTCGCTAATATACAGAAGCGCGCGAATCTGCCAGGATTCCGTCCCGGCAAAGCGCCGGCAAGCTTGATCCGCACCCGGTTTCAAGGTGAGATCCGGCAGGATGTTCTGGAAAGCGTGCTGCCCAAGGCTTTTCGCGCCAAGGCGGAAGAAGAGCAGTTGGCGGTGGTTGGAACGCCCAATGTCACTGACGTTCACTTCCATGAGGGCGAACCTCTCCGGTTCAAAGCCGAGTTTGAGGTCGCGCCCACCATCGAACTCAAGCAGTACCGGGATCTGCCAGTTCAGTACGATGAGGCTCCCGTCACCGAAGAGAAGATCGACGAACGGGTGGAGAGCATCCGTAACCAGAAAGCCGAGTTCGTCAATGAAGATCCCAGGCCGCTGGCCGATGGCGATTACGCGGTAGTGTCGCTCAAGAGCGTCGGCGGGGTGGACGGCGAGCCCATCGAAAACGACGAAATGGTGCTGCACCTGGGCGACGCGGAAACCATGCCCGAGTTCACTGAGAATCTCCGCGGCATGTCGCCCGAGGAGGAAAAGGAGTTCGAGGTCAGTTATCCGGAAGATTACGCGCAGGAGCGGATTGCCGGTAAAACTGTCCGCTTTTTGGTAAAGGTGAAGGCGGTCCGGCGGAAAGAGTTGCCGGAATTGAACGATGAATTCGCCCGCGACCTCGGCGACTACCAAAATCTTGGGGAGCTTCGCGAGGCCATTCGCAAGGCGATCCAGGCGGAGAACCAGTACACCGCACAGCAGGACGCTAAGGCCAGGCTGATTGACGAGCTGGTCAACACGCACGAGTTTCCGATTCCCGAGGTCTTCATCGACCGCCAGATCGAGGCGCAGGTGGAAGGTTATCTTCGCGAGATTGCCGGACGCGGCGTCGATCCGCGCAGCCTGAAGCTGGACTGGGAGAAGATCAAACAAGCCCAGCGCGAGAAAGCGACGCGCGACGTGAAGGCTTCTTTGCTGCTTGAAAAGGTCGCCGATACTGAGTCCATTCACGCGGCAAATGACGAAGTGGATAAGGAAGTGCAACGTTTTGCACGTCAGGAGCGGGAACCAGCGGCGGCTATCCGCATGAAATTCGAGAAGGATGGCACGCTTGGGCGCATCGCCTCCCGCATTCGCACCGAGAAGACACTCAGTTTTCTTTTCGAGCATGCCCGCAAAACGGCTAAAACCGCCGATTGATCGTTTGCCCGTTTTGGGGTGATAATAGGTATATATGGAAAAGTTGATTAGGCGGCACGGGTGTAGGTTCGCCCGCCGGAAGACTTTTGGACGCGGAGGAACATCTTGAAGCGTACAGGCTCCGACGAATCGCTGCGTTGCTCTTTCTGTCATAAGAGCCAGGACGTAGTAGGCAAGCTGATTTCCTCGCCTAGCGATTATCCCAGGGCTTACATTTGTGACGAGTGCATCGCGGTTTGCAATTCGATTTTAGAGGACGACCGTCACGATCAACCCTATGGCGCTCCCCACAAGCTGGCTAAGCCGCTGGAATTGAAAGAATATCTCGATCAGTATGTGATCGGTCAGGATGCCACTAAGAAGAAACTCGCGGTAGCCGTCTATAACCACTACAAGCGGATTCAGATGAACAAGCAGCGCGGCGGCGACGTCGAGCTTGCCAAGTCGAACATTCTGCTAGTGGGGCCTACGGGCACCGGTAAGACGCTGCTTGCGCAGACATTGGCGCGGATTCTGGATGTGCCGTTCGCGATAGTGGACGCCACTACCCTGACCGAAGCCGGTTATGTGGGCGAGGATGTTGAGAATATCGTGCTCCGGCTGTTGCAGAACGCCGATTGGGATGTGCAGCGTTGCCAGCAGGGAATCATCTATATAGATGAGATTGACAAGATCGGCCGGAAAGATGAAAACCCGTCGATTACCAGGGACGTCTCAGGGGAAGGGGTCCAGCAGGCATTGCTGAAGATCCTGGAAGGAACCGTAGCAAATGTTCCTCCGCAAGGTGGCCGTAAGCACCCGCATCAGGAGTTCACCCCCGTGGATACGACCAATATCCTGTTTATCTGCGGCGGGGCGTTCGTCGGCCTGGAAAAAGTGATCGGCCGCCGTGTCGGCACCAAATCCATGGGATTCGTTGGTTCGGATGAGTCCGGGACCGAAAACGGGAATGTGCGCCGCGGCTCTGTGAAAAAGATGACCGAATCGCATTTGATGGAACAGGTTCAGCCAATGGACCTGATCAAGTTTGGCTTCATCCCCGAGTTTATCGGCCGCTTGCCCGTGGTCGCGATTCTGGAAGAGCTAGAAAAGGAAGCTTTGGTTCAGATCCTGACGAAACCGAAGAACTCCATTGTCCGGCAGTACCAGAAACTATTCGAATTTGAAAATGTTAGACTAAAGTTTACCGACGAGGCGCTGGACGCCATCGCGCTGCTTGCAATGGAGCGCAAAGTCGGGGCGCGCGGTTTGCGCATGATCCTGGAAGATTTAATGCTGGATCTCATGTATTATCTCCCTTCATACAAAAAGGTTAGAGAGTTTTTGGTCACCAAGGAGATGGTGATGACTCAAAAGATCAATATGGCGTTGCTAGAAAAAGCGGGCTGAGCGCCAGCCCGTCTTCATTCCCGATTCCTGCTACGCGCTTCGTACCGCCTTCATCTATAAATCATGCTTACCTCAAAAGAAAAATCCGACACAAAACGATTTCCGATGATGCCCATCCGGGATGTCGTCATTTTTCCGTATATGATGACGCCCTTCGTTGTCGGCCGGGAATCCAGTGTCCGGGCCCTTGAGGAGGCGCTGGCCGGTGAAAAGAAGATCTTTCTGGCCACTCAACACGACGCATCCATCGATGAGCCCCGCCCGGACGAAATCTTCAACGTTGGCACTGTCGCTAACATTGTGCAGAGCCTGAAGCTGCCCGATGGCAATATTAAGGTGCTGGTGGAAGGCGTCGAACGGGCCAAGATCGTTTCGGTCACCGAGGACGAGGGTTTCTTCCGCGCCGTGGTCAAAACGTTTGGCTTTAAGGTGGAAGCGGGTCCCCAACTCGATCAGTTAACGTCCAGGGTCACCGGCTTGTTCGAGCAGTATGTGAAGCTCAGCCAAAACCTGAATTATGAGACGATGATCGCGGCGATCCGGGTGGATGAGCCCGGCAAACTGGCCGACACCGTTGGCGCGAATCTGCAATTGAACATTGAAGAGAAGCAGGAGCTGCTTGAGATCTTCGATCCCATCGACCGGCTGACGCGGGTAGCGGAAATGCTGGATATCGAGATCGAAAAGTTGAATGTCGACCGCACCATCCAGGGCCGCGTAAAGCGTCAGATGGAGAAGGCGCAGAAAGAGTATTATCTCAATGAGAAGATCAAGGCCATTCAGAAAGAGTTGGGCCGCGGCGAGAAGAGTGAAATCGACGAGCTGAAGAAGAAGATCGACTCCTCCGGCATGACCAAGGATGCGCACGACAAGGCCATGACCGAGTTAAAGCGCCTGGAGAATATGCCGCCGATGTCGGCGGAATCCACCGTTTCGCGCAATTACCTCGATTGGCTGCTGGCGGTGCCATGGAAGAAGAAGAGCAAAGAGATCCGCGATCTACAGTTCGCCCAGCAGATCTTGGAAGCGGACCATTACGGCCTTGAAAAGATCAAGGAACGCATTCTTGAGTTCCTGGCCGTACGGCGTCTGGTTCAGAATCCGAAGGGATCCATTCTGTGCTTCGTTGGGCCTCCCGGGGTAGGCAAAACCTCGCTGGGCATGTCGATAGCCAAAGCTACCGGGCGGAAATTTGTCCGGATGTCGCTCGGCGGTGTGCGGGATGAAGCGGAGATTCGCGGACACCGGCGGACGTACATCGGTGCACTGCCCGGTCAGATTCTTCAGATGATGAAGAAGGCCGGGACGCGTAATCCAGTATTCATGCTAGACGAGATCGACAAGATGGCCGCCGATTTCCGTGGCGACCCGTCCGCGGCGCTGCTGGAAGTGCTGGATCCTGAGCAGAATTACATGTTCGTCGATCACTATTTGGACGTCGAATACGATCTAAGCCAGGTGTTTTTCGTCGCGACAGCGAATGTAATGCATACCATTCCAGCCGCCCTGCAGGACCGCATGGAAGTGATCCGGCTTTCCGGGTATACTGAGCTCGAAAAGCTGGAAATCGCGAAGAAGTTTTTGGTTCAGAAACGGATGAAGGAAACGGGGCTGAGCGACCGGCAGATCCAGATCTCCGACGAAGGCTTAAGAAGTCTGATTGAGTTCTATACTCGCGAGGCCGGTGTCCGTAATCTGGAGCGCGAAGTTGGCAACCTGTGCCGTAAAGTCGCTCGCAAAGTGGT
>JBBPYD010000100.1:0-8753 GCA_038200305.1 Bryobacterales bacterium | reverse complement strand
TCAAAAGGCGCGCGCCGAGATTAAGAGTGCGGCGGCGGGAGCCTAAGTGCTACGCTCGTCCCCGGTTTGCTGTATAATCAGTGGTTAGGGATTCCCTAACTTACACATCAGCTTGGCGCTCGGAGCGAATTATTGTTGAGCGCTGCCAGGAAAATAGATGCCAAAACGTACGTTTCAGCCAAATAACCGCAAACGGGCCAAGGTGCATGGATTCCGTGAGCGCATGAAAACGAAGGACGGCCGCGCTGTCCTCGCTCGCCGGCGCGCCAAGGGCCGCCACAAACTTACGGTGAGCGATGAGCGAGCCGTTCGCCGCACCGAGTAAACCCATCTCCGTTGACCACCGCCCATCCGGATTCCCAAAATCCCGCCGGATTCTGCGGTCCAGCGAATTCCGCAAAGTTTATGATGAAGGCTTTCGTTTTTCCTGCCAGCACTTCGCGGCCTTTTGTGCCGCACGTGCCGATCAGCAGGATGGCCCGAAGGTTGGCTTCACGGTTTCCCGCGCCATGGGGAAAGCCGTGGTCCGTAATCGCATGAGGCGCCGCATGCGGGAAGTAGTGCGGAAAGAATTATCAGGCCTAGGGGCAAAGTGGCGAATTGTCTTTAACCCCCGCCGTCCGGTGCTCACGGCGCCTCTTGAAGCGATCAGGCGTGATGTGGAAAGGCTTCTGCTGCAATGCAAGAACTCGTAATCGGATTTCTGCGTATCTATAAGCGATGGCTCTCGCCACTGCTGCCTTCGGCCTGCCGGTTTTACCCCACCTGTTCGGAATACATGATTCAATCCGTCGAGACACACGGTGTTACTCGCGGAGTAGGGAAAGGGGTCCGGCGGCTGCTGCGCTGCCATCCGTTCCATGAGGGCGGTTTCGACCCTGTCAAATAACGAAATTCAACATGCCTGATCCCGATAACGCAACACCCCAGCCCAAGAAGACGGGCAACAAAGAGATGTCGATGGAGACGCGCCTCCTGATCTCATTCGCGCTCATGGGTGTTGTCCTCTTTGCAACACAATACTTCTTCAAACCGGCGCCTCCACCGGTCAAGCAGATACAGCCGGTAAACCCTAAGGTGCAGGCCGTAACTCCTAATCCGGCGCCTCTGCCTCCCGTTGCCGAGCCTCCGGCAGGCCAGACCGCTGCGGCAAAGGATGAGCTTTTCACAATCGACACCGACGTTTACCGGATCGTCTTTTCCAACCGTGGCGCAGTTGTTCGAAGCTGGCTGCTGAAGAAATACCGGGACGGCAAGGGAAACCCACTCGAACTTGTAAATACCGTGGCCGCAGACAAGGTTTATTATCCGTTTGCCGTGCTGTTCAAGAATCAGAAGCCGTCGGCGGATATCAATCAATCTTTGTTTGCGGGGAAGCCGTCAGCGGACGGACTGGGGATCGACTACGAATTTTCAAACGGAAAATCCACAGCGCGGAAATCATTCCGGTTTGAAAAGAACAGCTATATTTCTCAAGTTAGCTCGGAGGTGCTGGAAGGGACCACCCCGGTGCCACATCTGCTGGAGTGGCGAGGTGGTTTCGGAGATACGAGCGTAGTGAATGCCGCCTCAGTGCAGCACACGCTGCACTACGACAGCGGACAGAACAAGCTGATTGTGAATGACGCTAAGGCAGCGAAGGATGGACCAGTTTCCACCAGCGGCAACTTCACCTTCGCCGGAATTGAAGATACTTTCTTTTCCGCGGTAGCTCTTCCAAAGGAACAGATCACCATTGAGACGTTGCAGGATACCGTTGCCACTGCTGCCAATCCGGGCAAGGAAGAGGCCCACGTGGGCGTTGCGATCGGCGGCGAAGGCGTGAATCGCTTTCCGGTGTTTGTCGGTCCGAAAGATGTCGATCTGCTTAGGCGGATCGATCCGAAACTGGAGAATATGGTGGATTTCGGATGGTTTGGTATCCTTGCGAAACCGCTTTTCCTTTGTCTTAATTGGGTGAACGACAAGTATGTGCATAATTACGGGTGGTCGATTGTGGTGGTCACGATTGCGATCAACTTCCTGCTGCTGCCGTTGAAATTTTCCAGTTTGAAGTCGATGAAGAAGATGCAAACGCTGCAACCGCAGATTGCCGCGATCAACGAGAAATACAAGAACATCGGCATCCGCGATCCGAAGAAAGCCGAGCAGAACCAGGAAGTAATGGCCCTGTATAAGCTCAACGGCGTGAACCCGATGGGCGGCTGTATGCCGCTTGCGCTGCAGGTCCCGTTTTTTATTGCCTATTACAAGGTGTTGAGCGTTGCCATTGAGATGCGCGGCGCACACTGGCTTTGGGTAACCGATCTTTCGCAGCCTGAAACACTGGCGATCCATATTCTGCCGCTCCTGATGATCGGAACCCAATTTTTATTACAGCGGATGACCCCGAACACATCAGCCGATCCGGCGCAGCAGAAGATCATGATGTTTATGCCGCTGATGATGGGTTTCTTCTTCTACAGTGCCCAGAGCGGACTGGTGCTATACTGGCTTACCGGAAACGTGGTGGGAGTGGCGCAACAGTGGTTTTTCAACCGGGCTGGTTCCGCGCCCGTGGTGGTAGAGCCCGCCCCGGTCCCGAAAAAGAAGAACTCCAGGAATTAAACGGTGGACGAACAGATATCGGCGGCAAAACTGGATCCAACCAAAATCGACGCGTTCCTCAGCAAGACGCTGAAGGATGCCGGGTTCGTTTTGAAATATTCCATCGGGAAGGCAGAGAATCTTCACCCGGATTTCGAAAATCCCGAACTGGTTGTGAAGTTTACGGGCACCGATGTGGACCTGCTACTTGCGAACAAAGCTGAATTGTTATTGGCTCTGGAGCAACTCACCATGGAGATGCTGCGGCTCTCCGCCACCGAGCATTCGTTAATCCAGTTCGATGCGAACGATTACCGTATGTTGCGGATTGAAGAGCTTCGGCTAAGCGCGCTCACGGTAGCCGAGAAAGTTAAGAAGAGCAAAATTCCGTTTGAGTTCAACCCGATGAACAGCCGGGAACGGCGAATTCTTCACCTGGCGCTACGAAACGAACCCGAGGTGCGGAGTGAAAGCGCGGGCATGGGTCCGTATCGTCAAGTGGTGGTGTACCCCGCCGGCATGCCCTCCGCCCCCATTAAATCCCGTCCACAACCGCCCTTCCGCAAGCCCGGCCGGCGTCCGTAGCAGTTGCAGTTACTCGATACGATTGTGGCTATTTCCACTCCTCCCGGGTGCGGGGGACTGGGGATCGTGCGCCTATCGGGCAAAGATTCACGGCGGATCGCCGAAGGTATTCTCCGATTCCGAAAGGCGCCGGAATGGCGGAGTTGGTCGGCAACGCTGGCCGATTTGCTCGATGCCGAAGCAAATGCGATCGATCAAATTGTGGTCACGTTCTACGAAGCGCCTCGATCGTACACTGCAGAGGACGTGATCGAAGTTGCGTGTCATGGATCGCCGGTGGTTCTGCGCCACTGCCTGGAGCGTGCTTGTGCCGCTGGAGCCCGGCTTGCGGAACCGGGAGAGTTCACGCTGCGGGCGTACCTGAATGGCCGCATCGATCTGCCGCAAGCGGAAGCGGTTCGGGATCTGATTGAGTCCACCACGTTATTCCAGGCACGGGTGGCTGCGCAGCAGGTGGAAGGCTCAGTATCCCGGCGAATTGCGCCACTTAAGGAACAGTTTCTTGAGCTGATCGCGCTGTTGGAAGCGGGGATTGATTTTGCCGAAGACGATGTGAGTGTGGCTCCGGCCGAAGAGATTCTGCGGCGGCTGGAGCCGGTTCAACGCGGTCTTGCGGACCTGGCCGCCTCGTTTGCGTTCGGAAAGCTTGTCCACTTTGGGTTTACGTTGGCGGTTGTTGGACGGCCAAATGTTGGCAAGAGCAGTTTGTTTAACCGGCTTATTGAACAAGACCGGGCGATTGTGACGGATATTCCGGGCACGACGAGAGACGCAGTATCAGAGACAGCTTCGCTGGGCGGAATTCCGGTTCGCTTCGTGGACACGGCAGGGATTAGAACCGGGCAGGATCTGGTGGAAAGTCTGGGCATCGAGCGTAGTTATCAGGCGATGGCCGACGCCGACCTTACGGTGGTGGTGGTGGATGCCTCAGTGCCACTGCAACCGGAAGATTTCGCCATCATGGAGCGCGCACAGCGGCATGGACGATTTCTGATCGCCGGTAACAAGACGGACTTGCCGCGTGCGGCCGTGCTGGACGAGGATGTGGTGGCAGTTTCGGCGTTGACTGGGGAAGGCGTTGAGGTGCTGCGTGCGCGGATTCTGGATGCGATCTCGCCAAAGGGGGGCTTTGTCCAGGAGGGCGGGTTTATCACCAGCATTCGGCATGAACGGCTGTTACAGGAAAGCCTTGCGGCCCTGGCGCAGGCGGAAACCGCGGTTCGGAATTCGATTCCGCACGAGATGCTGCTGCTGGATCTCTACGCCGCGTTACGGCCCATTGATGCGATCACCGGAGCAACTACGGCGGACGATATTTTGAACCGGATTTTCGCTACGTTCTGTATCGGAAAGTAGCTATTGCGGAATTTGCTTGCGAATGGAATCTAGAATGCCGTTCACAAAAGAGACAGACTCGTCCCCGGAGAAACGGCGGGAGAGGTCCAGCGCTTCATCGATTACGATTGCGGGCGGAATCTTCTTCGCCATCAATTCGTAGATTGCCATGCGGATGATGTTGCGGTCCACGGCCGGCATGCGCTCCAGCCGCCAATTCGCCGAATGCTCTACAATCTGCTTGTCGATCTCCGGCGCTTGCGCGGCCGTGCCTCTCACCAACTCTTCCATGAAGCCGTCCCTGGGCGGACGCTTTTCCTGTTCTTCGGAGTACAAAGAATCGTAATAGTTGGCCAATGCGTCGTCGACTGAAATCTTACGCAGGTCGCACTGATAGAGAATTTGTACGGCCCGGTGCCGGGATCGGTGACGGGAAGCCATACTAACTCGACTCGCCGGACGCGCGAAGAGTTCGGAGTAAATTCGCCATTTCGATGGCTGTCATGGCAGCGTCAAAACCCTTGTTGCCGCTCTTGGCGCCGGCCCGGCCGATGGCTTGCTCCAGCGTGTTTGTCGTGAGGACGCCGAAGGCGATCGGTACACCGGTATCCACCGAAACATGCGCGAGGCCGCTGGCTGCATTACCCGCAACGTAGTCGAAATGCGGCGTGTCGCCTCGAATCACCGCTCCCAGACAGATCACGGCATCGTGGCGTTTTTGCTTTGCGAGTTCCGCCGCTATCAGCGGCATCTCCCAGGCTCCTGGCACCCGGATCACTTCCACACTGTTGAGGTCCGCACCGTTGCGGCCGAGCGCATCCAGTGCTCCTTCCAGCAGCCGTTCCGTGATGAAACTGTTAAATCGGGAGACCACGATAGCGGTTTTAAGGCCCTTCGCGTCCAAATTTCCTTCAATGATCTTGTGGGCCATTCTTATTTCCCGGTGAATGCGGCTGGACGCTTTTCAAGAAATGCGCGGGTGCCTTCTATCCGATCCTCTGTCGCCGCCGCGAGTCCGAACGCGGTGGCTTCGAATCGTAAACCCTCTTCCAGACCGCTGTTCAAACCGATGTCGACGGCCTGCATTGTTAGGCCGATCGCGATCGGGCCATTACTCAATATTCTCTTCAACAGATCCCGGGCCGCGCCGATCAACCGATCGGGAGCAACCACCTGATTCACGAGTCCGATATGATGGGCCTCTGCGGCGTCGATCGGGTCGCCTGTTAACAGCATTTCAAGCGCCCGGCCACTTCCTACAAGGCGCGGCAGTCGCTGGGTGCCGCCGTAGCCTGCCAAAATTCCAAGCTTCACTTCCGGCTGACCGAACTTTGCATTTGCGGAAGCGATTCGCAGGGTGCAGGCCATTGCCAGTTCCAACCCGCCGCCGAGCGCGAAGCCGTTAATGGCCGCGATGGACGGCTTATTCATCAATTCCAGCCGGCGGAATGTCTTCTGACCGCGCATGGAAATTTGCTGTGCTTCTACGGCGCTCATTTCAGAGAGCTCGTTGATATCCGCGCCAGCCACGAAAGCCTTATCGCCGACGCCGGTGACGATGAGCGCGCGAATGTCCGAACCTGTTTCCACGTTTGAAAAAGCATCGTTCAACTCAGTAATCGTTGCAGCATTTAATGCATTCAGCTTCAGCGGACGATTGATCGTTATAAAGGCGATCCCGTCCTCGGAAGTATCGAATGCGATTTGGCTGTACGGCATATGGGATACTTGAGGTTCAGACTCATCATACCGCATGGACCCCGCATTCATTAGGAATTTCTGTATTATCGCGCACATCGACCATGGCAAGTCAACGCTGGCCGACCGGCTGCTGGAGGTGACCGGCGCGCTGACCCAACGCGAAATGATGGCGCAGGTGCTGGACACCATGGACCTGGAACGCGAGCGCGGAATCACGATTAAAGCGCACGCGGTGCGGCTCAACTACAAGGCGAAGGACGGGAAAGACTACCAGCTCAACTTGATCGATACGCCCGGTCACGTGGATTTCACCTATGAAGTCTCACGCAGTTTGCAGGCGTGCGAAGGCGCTCTGCTGGTGGTGGATGCATCGCAAGGCGTGGAAGCGCAGACCCTGGCGAACACGTATCTGGCGTTGAACCATAATTTAGAACTGATCCCGGTGATCAATAAAATCGATCTGCCGTCGGCGGAACCGGAACGAGTCCGGGAGCAGATTGAGCAGGTGATCGGAATTGATGCGAGCGAAGCCATTCTGGTTAGCGCTAAGCAGGGCGTCGGAATTGAAGAGACGCTGGAAGCCATCGTGCATCGCGTGCCTCAGCCGAAGGGAGATCCCGATGCGCCTTTGCGCGCGCTGATTTTCGATTCGTGGTTCGATCCGTATCGGGGTGTCATCATTCTGCTGCGGGTGGTGGATGGACGGATTCGGATTGGCCAGAAGATCCGGCTCTGGTCAAATGGCGCCACCTTCGATGTGGACGGGCTCGGCTATCATACGCCGAAACCTGTTCCGTGCGACGAGCTCTCCGCGGGCGAGGCGGGGTTCCTGCACGCCAACATCAAGACTGTTTCCGACGCGAAAATCGGCGACACTATCATCGATAATAATCAGCCGGCTTCGGAGCCACTGCCGGGCTTTCAGGAAATCAAGCCGATGGTGTTTGCAGGTTTGTATCCGGTGGAGTCTCATGAGCACGGCCTTTTGCGAGATGCTCTGGAAAAGCTGCGGCTGAACGACAGTGCCTTCAACTTTGAGCCGGAGAACTCGGTTGCGCTCGGGTTTGGTTTCCGATGCGGGTTCCTGGGACTGCTGCATCTTGAGATTGTGCAGGAGCGGTTGGAACGCGAGTTTCAGATCGATCTGATCACGACCGCACCCGGTGTGCGGTACCGGATCACGATGACCGGCGGTGAAGTGATTGAAGTTGAGAATCCGTCAAAGTTTCCGGATCCATCGTCCATTCAGCAAATTGAAGAACCGATCATCGATGCAACGGTGATCACACGGGAAGAGTACATCGGCGAAATTTTGAAGCTGCTGGAAGAGAAACGCGGCACTCAGAAGAAGTTAGAGTACCTGGGTGGTGGACGCATGCTGGTGCTGTACGAATTGCCGTTGAACGAGATCGTGCTCGATTTTTACGACCGGTTGAAATCGGCGTCGCGCGGTTATGCATCGCTGGATTATCAGTTGTCAGGTCATCGCATCTCAAAGATGGTAAAGCTGGATGTGCTGGTGGCTGGGGAGCCGGTGGACGCGCTTTCCATCATCGTGCATAAAGACGTCGCGTATGAGCGTGGCAAGATGCTGATTGAGCGTTTGCGGAAACTGATTCCGCGGCAGATGTTTGAAGTCGCGCTGCAGGCTGCGATTGGGACAAAGGTCATCGCGCGCGAAACCATTCCGGGGATGAGGAAGAATGTCCTGGCGAAATGCTACGGCGGCGATATCTCGCGCAAGCGGAAGCTGCTGGAGAAGCAGAAAGAAGGCAAGCGCCGCATGAAGCGCGTGGGCCGGGTGGACATTCCTCAAGAAGCGTTCCTTGCGGTTTTGAAGGTCAGCAACGACAACGATTAACCGGACCCGGTTTGGAAGATTATAAAATCGACCGGACCACACCGCCTTCGGCACGAATCGCAGCGCCATTCGTTGCTGAGGAGAGTGGACTGGCGAGGAAGGCCACCATCGCGGCCACCTCATCGGTCCTTTCAAACCGCTGCAGAAGAGACGTAGGCCGCAGTGTGGTGAAAAAGTCCTTTTCCACTTGTTCGACTGAGGTTCCTTTCGCTTTGGCGGTGCTGGTAATGAACCCTTCCACCCCTTCCGAGCGGGTGGGACCGGCGAGAATCGAATTTACCGTGACATTCGTTCCCACGGTGGTTTCGGCCAAACCGCGCGCGAGAGCAACTTGCATGGTTTTTGTAACGCCATAGTGGATCATCTCAACGGGTATATTTACGGCGGATTCGCTGGATGTGAAAATGATTCGCCCCCAACCTGCTTCCTTCATCCTTGGAAGCCACTGACGGCTGAGCCGAACTCCGCTGAGGAAATTCGTTTCGATGATGGATGTCCAATCCGCGTCGGTGATGCTTTCAAAAGGTTTCGGTTCGAAGACGCCAAGATTGTTCACCAGAATATCGATAGTGGGGAACCGTTGAACCTAAATCCGGCAGTTGAAGAAAGAGCATCGAGTGCTAAGGCATTGCTATGTTGAGACATGGACGAAAGGCAGGAGTGCATTCGATGTCACCCAGCGGGT
>JBBPYD010000099.1:0-26119 GCA_038200305.1 Bryobacterales bacterium | reverse complement strand
GTGTGTTGCCGTTGCGAACCAGCGTGTCAAGCTCAGCCTTCTGGTCCTGGCTCAGGGCAAGCGCCGCCGCTGGGTTGGGCATGCACAAGTATAGAGCGGGTGGCGCTATATGTAAAGATTTAATTGAGACACGACACTAGGGGCATCCACCACCACTATTTACGATCCGAAGACGGGCAATGCCGATGGCTCCGGCCGCACACCGTTCGCCGGCAATATCATCCCGGCTAACCGGATCAGTCCCATCGCCACCAAAATTCTGAATGCGATCCCCGCTCCGATCACCGCCGGGCTCTCCGCAAACTATCCGTATTCCGTGCAGCAGTCAAAAGATACGAACAGTTTCGACGTCAAGATCGATTATTCGCTCAACCCAAACAACTCGCTCACGGTGCGCTACAGCTATCAGGAGCCGAAAATTACGGTGCCTCCGGTGTTTGGAATCTACGGCGGCCCGGGCAATGGGGCCTTCGCGGGCACTGGCACTTCCCGGGCTCAAGCTCCTGGAATCAGCTATACCCACATCTTTAGCCCAAGCTTGATTTCGGAAGCGCGTTTCGGAGTTTCGCGCATTTTTAACAACGTCAACCAGACCGACTACGGCACGACTACCGCAAGGGATCTCGGCATTGGCGGAGCCAACATCGACAATTGGTCGAGCGGCATGAGTTCGATCTCCATCGCTGGTTTTGACAGCCCGCTTGTCGGCTATTCCGCCAGCGAGCCCTGGCGCCGTTCGCAAACCACTTTCGAGTTTACAAACACGTGGACAAAGACGCTGGGCAATCACACCTTCAAGTGGGGCACGGACCTCAACCGCGCGCGCAAAGACCTTCTGCAATTTCAGACCTTCGATCCGCGCGGCAAGCTCGTCTATGCCGCAGGCCAGACATCCACCGTGGGCGCGGCAAACAGTTCATCGAACGCGTTCGCCAGTTTTCTGTTGGATGTTCCCAATCAGATTGGGCGCGATCTTTACGTTCAGTTTCCGACGGTTCGCCAGAGCTACTTTTTCTTCTTCGGTCAGGACAAATGGCAGATCTCGCGTAAGCTGACCGTCGACCTGGGCCTTCGTTTCGAAGATTGGCTGGCGGCAACTTCGCATTATGACGGCCAATTCGTAAACTACGACCCGTCGAACAACACTCTCCTAGTGGGCAGCGTGGGCAACATTCCGAAGAATCTGGGAATCAACGGTTCCACGCATTTCGCTCCGCGTGCCGGCCTCGCTTACCGCATCAACGAGAAGACCGTCGTGCGGTCGGGATTCGGTGTCAGTTATCTATTCCGGGATACGTCGCAATACAATTTCCCGTCAAACCAAGTGAGCGAACTGAATGCACCCAACGCCTATCAACCCGCGGGCTCCATCGTAACCGGCTTCCCGGCGCCTATCCTGCTGGCGATTCCATCGAACGGAATCATCACGAATGCGCCCACGTCGTTGACCTACGGCGTGACGCCGAAGGATCTTGTGCACGGCGCCGTACAGGGCTGGAATCTGGCCGTTCAGCGCGAGTTGCCTTTTAGTTTCACGTTAGACGCCGCTTATGTAGGCAATCACGGTGTGAACAACCCGGTGGTCCTGCAACTGAACCGGGGGCAAATCCTCGGAGGCGGCGCGGCGGGCCAGCTATTGAATCAGGCTTTCGGCCGCAAAGCAAGCACAACCTCTTACATTGGTGTCAGCACCAATTACCATAGCCTGCAGACCAAGCTGAACCGCCGCTTCTCAAACGGATTCCTGCTGACTACCTCGTATACCTACTCGAAGTCGATTGACTATTGCTCAGACCGCTTCTGTACCCCGTTTAATCAGTTCTATTTCAAGCAGAATCGCGCCCGCTCCGACTTCGATAGGACGCACGCCTACGTGCAGAGCTTCCTTTATGAGTTGCCGTTCGGCAAAGGCAAGAACTGGGTCAATTCCGGGATAGGCGCATGGTTGGCCGGTGGCTGGCAAATCAATGGGATATTCACCGCGCAAACGGGTGGACCGCTGGATCTCCAATACAGCAACTCCAGTTTGAATACTCCTTTCGTCAACAACCGTCCGAACGTGAACGGAAACGTAAAGGTGTTCGGCGTTGTCAAATCGGGCGCAACCTGGTTTGATACGGGCGCCTTCTCCGCCCCGCCCAGCAGCACGTTCGGCAACACCGGCCGCAACATTCTCACCGGCCCGGGCCTGAAGAATTTCGACTTCTCGCTATTCCGGAAGTTCACTATCACCGAGCGCATGGCGCTGGAATTGCGCGGCGAGTCTACAAACCTCAGCAATACTCCGCACTTCAACAACCCGGGGAACACCTTCGGATCGTCCACCTTCGGCTTGGTGACGGGCGCGATGAACGATTCCCGCAATCTGCAGTTAGGCGCGAAGATGACTTTCTGATTTTCGCACGAAATCGAAACGTTTCGCTTTACAACCGCCGGACTACGTTCTAAACTACATTAAAGCTGGTTACACCAGAGCATTTCCAAGGGGGTCAAAGATGAGTTCCTTCCGACAACTTCTTCTCGCCACAGCCATCGCGCTGCTGCTCGCAGCGCCGGGTTCGGCCCGGTCTACCGCCGTGGTTCAAATATCCGGAACTGTATTCGACCCCGGCGGAAGCGCGGTCGCGGGCGCGCAAATAAAGGCCCTGCAGACGGACACGGGATTCACGCGGACCACAACCAGCGGACCGGATGGCGGCTATCTACTGAGCAATCTACCCATTGGGCCGTACCGGCTGGAAGCGTCGTCGCAGGGCTTCAAGTCCTATGCGCAGCAAGGAATTGTGCTGCAGGTCAACACAAGTCCCGTCATCAATGTGTCGCTGGAACTGGGTTCGCTATCGCAGGAAATGGAAGTGCGGGCGAGCGCCGTAATGGCGGAAACGCAGACCAACAGCGTTTCGCAAGTGATTGACGAGCGCCGGGTGGTGGATCTGCCCCTAAACGGACGCCAGCCGACGCAATTGATACTTCTCTCAGGCGCCGCCGTCACGGCACCGCCCAGCGACCTGGCGAGCAGCAAGAACTATCCATCTTCGACAGCGATAGCAGTAGCCGGCGGGCAGGCGAACGGCACCTACTATCTGGTGGACGGCGGCGACCACAACGACGCCTTCGGTGCGATTAATCTGCCGATTCCTTTTCCGGACGCTCTTCAGGAATTCAGCGTTCAGACGAATGCCATACCCGCCAGCTACGGTGTACGTGCCGGGGCGGTGGTTAACATGGTGACCAAGTCGGGAACGAATCAGTTTCACGGGGATGTATTCGAATTTCTGCGGAACGGAGCCACGAACGCGCGAAACTTTTTCGCTTCCACAGTGGACAATCTGAAGCGGAATCAGTTCGGCGGCACGTTCGGCGGGCCGCTCGTGAAGAACCGGCTGTTCGCCTTCGGCGGCTATCAAGGCACGCGAATCCGGACAGCCCCGCCAACGAATACGGTGTTCGGACCTACGGCAGCGGCTCTTCAGGGCGATTTCAACGCGCTGGAATCGAGCGCCTGCGGAAAAGAACGGACCATCACCGATCCGGTGACGGGCAAGCCTTTCCCGAACAATCAGGTTCCCGTTTCACGGTTTAGCCCGCAGGCGCTGAACTTTCTGAAATTCGTGCCCACGAGCAGCGATCCCTGCGGGAAACAACTCATCGGGGTTCCAAGCAACTCCGATGAAGACCAGTTCCTGGTTCGGAGTGACTGGATTCGATCCGACCGGCACACCGTTTTCGGCCGCTACTACTCTACCGACCTGCGGAATCCAGGTGTGTTCGACGGCAAGAGCCTGCTGCTTACAACGCGGGCCGGCGTGCTGGACCGCGTCCAGGCGCTCACGCTGGGCGATTCCTACAGCATTACGCCAAAAGCGTTCAATAGCTTCCATTTCACGTGGAGCCGCGACTACATCACGCGGGGTCCAGCGGGCGGACTGCCTACTTCGTCCGATATCGGACTAAACGTGGCGCCCTCGGAAGGAAATTTCCCGCAGTTCGTGGTAAGCGGTAAATTTAATACGTTTTGTGGAACGTGCTCCAAGGCCCACATCAATACCTCCAGCTTTCAAACTGCGGACGATTTCAGTTTGAGCCTCGGCCGCCATCAGCTTTCTTTCGGAGCCGATTGGATTCACCGTGATTTGGATTTCCAGGTTTCGACACAGCAGAATCCGGAATTCGATTTCAACGGCCAATTTACAAACGATCCCTTGCTGGATCTGCTGTTGGGAATACCGAGCACGTTCATCCAAGGCAACTTAACGCGGATGGCGATGGTTCAGAATTATTTCGGGTTGTACGTGGATGACAAGTTGCGCTTCAATTCGCGGCTGAGCATTAACCTTGGACTGCGCTGGGAACCCTACCTCCCGGAGCACGATACGCAGGGCCGCGCAACTCACTTCGACATGCCGGCGTACCTGGCCGGGAAGAAAACCAAAGTGTTCGACAATGCGCCTCCGGGCCTTTTCTTCGCCGGTGACGAGGGATTTCCAAGCGGCGGGACTAATCATCACCTTGCCAATTTCGCTCCCCGGCTGGGGGTGGTTTGGGATTTGCGCGGCAATGGCCGTACCGTGGTGCGTAGCGCCTACGGCATTCTTTACGACTTGCCGCCCATACAATACTTCGACCGGTTCGGCTTTGGCCCGCCGTGGGCGAGCACGATCACAATCTTCAGTCCGGCGGGGGGTCTTGCCGACCCGTTCCGCGGGTATCCTGGCGGCAATCCGTTTCCGCAGCCTGTGCCTCCGCCGGCCAACGCGGTGTTTCCAGCAGGGGGACAATTTATCGATCTGCCGCTGAACATAAGACCTTCCTACATGCAGCAGTGGAACCTCAGTCTGCAGCACCAGGTGAAAGGGGATTGGCTGCTTTCGGCCAATTACCTTGGTAATAAATCCACTCATCGCTGGGTTACTACTCAGATGGATCCAGCCGTTTACATTCCGGGCACATGCGGCAGCGGGCCGTGCTCCACCACGGCGAACGTGAACAGCCGGCGCGTTCTGGCGCTTGCAAATCCTCAGGCGGGCCAGGCATTCAGCAGTCTTGTGCACGTGGACGATGGCGCAAACGCCTCCTACAACGGCTTGCTGGTGTCTGTAAATCGTCGTTTGCAGCGGCACTTCAGCCTGCTGGCAAATTATACCTTGTCCCACTGCATCAGTGAGGGCGATGTACAGTCGGAGATTACCGGCGGATATCAGAATCCAAACAGCCGGAGGGGAGAGCGCGGAAACTGCGTGGTGGACATTCGCCATATCTTCAACGGCTCGCTGGTAGCGGAAACGCCGCATTTGCGGGGCGGGTTCGGACACAAGCTGGTTTCAGATTGGGAAGTATCGACGATTGTGACGAAGCGCAGCGGTTTCTGGTTTTCGCCATCCGCGGGCAGGGACAACTCATTGACGGGCGTCGGCGCTGACAGACCGAACGTGGTTGCCGATTCCCATCTCGACCAGCCATCGCTTCAACGATGGTTCAACACGGCGGCTTATGTACCAAATTCCACTGGCGCCTACGGCAACGCGGGCCGCAACTCACTCCAAGGTCCGGGTTCGTTCAACATCGATATGGCGTTGATGCGCCGCATTAGTGTGCGCGAGTCTCAGTACTTGCAGATCCGGGCGGAGGCGTTCAACATTTTGAACCACCCCACGTTCGGGCTCCCGCGCTCCGGTCTCACAGATGCCAATTTCGGCCGGATTTTGGGTGCAAACGATCCGCGAATTCTGCAATTTGCCATGAAGTACGTTTTCTGAAAAGTATATGCCGAAGAACGGAACAGCCACGATGCACGACGTAGCGCGCCTGGCCGGGGTGTCGATTGCCACCGTGTCGGCGGTTATCAACAATACGGCCGTGGTCAGCCCGACGCGCGCGCAGAAAGTTCGCGAGGCGATGAAGGCGTTGGACTATCACGCCGATCAAGTCGCCCGCAGTCTGAAAACAGGTCGAACAAACGTCATCGGAATGGTAATCCCCGATGTAACGAATGCTTTCTATCCCGATGTGATCTCAGGCGCTGAAGAGATTGCAACCCGCGCCGGGTATTCTCTGATTCTTTGTAATGCGAACGAAGACCCCGTTCAGGAACAGCGGCTACTAAGCACGCTTTTTTCACGGCGCGTGGATGGGGTATTGATTGCCTGCTCGGATTCCTCGACGGCGTACGACAGCTTGATGAGGCGGCGGTTCCCAATCGTTTTCTTCGACCGGATTCCAACGGGATTTCGAGGCGCCGCGGTGGCCACCGACAATCTCGCGGCCGGTTATCAGGCTACTCGCCATTTGATCGAACTTGGCCATGAGCGCATTGCAATCATCGCAGGGAATATGGAACTGTCGCCGCACGCCTTCCGGTCGGAAGGATACCGCAAGGCTATGCAGGAGGCTGGACTCCCGGTCCACAACGAGTATTTCCGCATCGGCGCTTTGAAGGTGGACAACGGATACCAGTTCGGGCTGGAACTACTCGGTCTGGCGGCCCGCCCGACCGCCATTTTTTGCACTAACAATAAGATGCTGCTTGGCCTGGTGCGCGCGATTGGCGAACTCAAAGTGAACTGTCCCGCCGAAGTCAGTATCGTTGGCGTCGACGATTTCACCTGGACTGAAAATTTCAATCCGAAGCTAACTACCGTGGCACAGCCGTCCCGCGACATCGGCCGGAAAGCAATGGAGCTTCTCCTGGAGCAGGTTGGAGCGGACAAGGAAAACCTCGGCGCGCGCGCGCAGCGGCAAGTTATCCTCGCGCCGGAATTGCGGATTCGGAATTCCACCGCGCGGCCTGCGTCGCCATCACAGCGCCTCAATGCGCTTGCTGTGTAATCGTTTCGCCTATGTATCATAATCCCCAGCTCCGAAGGAGAACCGGACCGCCATGCGATCACAACATGTTTTCACCCTTTTGCTAATTGCAGCCCTACCTGCGATGCCTCAGGATTCGTTCGACGGACTCAACAACAGCATCAGCAGTCTATACAGACTCGCCAACGCGAAGACGTTTTCCATTAGCCCGGAAAATCCAACCGGCGGAAAGGGCAAGGGCGCAATGGCCACCGAAGGAACGGCCGCTCGCGAGGCTCGCGATCTGGGGCAAGGCTGGAAGGTGAATCCGTATATAGTCATCCAGCCGAACCAGACCGCGACTCTGGCTGAGATCAGCGGACAAGGCGCAATCCAACACATCTGGATGACTCCCACCGGCACCTGGCGGTACTCGATCATCCGCATGTATTGGGACAACGAGAAAGAGCCTTCGGTGGAAGTTCCGGCGGGTGACTTTTTCGCCATGGGTTGGGGAAAGTATTCACCCATCTCTTCGCTTGCGGTCTGTGTCAATCCAGGAAGCGCATTCAACACTTATTGGCCCATGCCATTCCGAACCAAGGCAAGGATCACGATGGAGAACCTGGATAGCCAGTCCATGAGGCTCTACTATCAGATCGACTACACGCAAACGCAGGTTCCCAAGGACGCTGCCTACTTCCACGCCCAATTCCGCAGAGTGAACCCGCTTCCGTATAAGCAGGTGTACACGATAGTGGATAACATTCGAGGCAAGGGGCACTACGTGGGAACTTACATGGCGTGGGGCGTGAAGAGCAACGGCTGGTGGGGCGAGGGCGAAATCAAGTTCTACATGGACGGCGACAAGGAATTCCCGACCATCGCCGGCACCGGAACCGAAGACTATTTCTGCGGATCGTATAACTTCGAGAACAAGGAAAAGAAGCAGTATGAAGAGTTCACGACGCCGTACTCGGGACTGATCCAGGTGATCAAACCGGATGGCCTGTATCAGACTCAGCAGCGATTCGGCTTATACCGCTGGCACATCCTCGATCCCATTCGTTTCGATGAAAACCTGCGCGTGACCATCCAGGCTCTGGGCTGGCGGCACGACAGGACGTACTTGCCGTTGACGGACGATATCGCCTCGGTGGCCTTCTGGTATCAGACGGAGCCGCACGCGAGTTTTCCCAAGCTACCCGGCAAGAATGACTTGGAGATTAACTGATCTAAGCGCCGCAGTACTTCACCAGCGTCCTTCTTTGGCGTAGGGCCGGCTCCACAAGGTCACGTGCAACAGTACTGTCTTGAGCCAGGCGTCCTGCAACTTCTGCAGTTCATCGCCGCTAACGCCTGCTTCCACGAAGAATTTCCGCGTGGTCACAGCAACAACTGCGGTGAAGGCGTAGAGGTGTCGCAGCGGTACCAGTGAAGCAGTGTTGGCGCCGTCCGTGACGTTCTTTTTCTCCGGATTGTGGCGCAGGCCGATTTCCTCCTGATAGTCCAGCCACGCCTGATCGTGGGGGCGAGTGCAGGCGTCGTGTACCCATTGCACAAAGCGTTTCTGGATCTTTGCCTTATAGTCTTCGTCCGGTTTCCCATCCGGCCCGAAGAACCATTTGGCCAGATGTGGATGCGAACCGATTACGGCTCGCCAGGAATCGACCAGGTCCCCGGCGCGGTCTTCGAAAATTCTTCCGTACTTCCGTAGTATCGCGGCGTCCTGTTCGGACCAACCGGCACTGGCTTCCAGTTCCCGCATCTCGTCCAGAGAAACAGGAGAGCGGGTGCTGGCGGGATTGCCATAATCGTAGCCCGGTATTTCAACACTCATTTCTGGGCCTCCTCTTAATCCATTCTAAACGTTTAGAAAATTCTTGACATCCACGAAAGATGGCCTTAGATTTGACCTGTGCTCAATTGCAGAGGAGAAAGTACGTGCTGGAAACAAGCCCGGTTCGTAGGGCCGACGCTAAGCGGAGTGTTGACCATAGCCTTCTGCCTGAGTTTAGGCCGGCCCATGGATGCCCAGGTTCTCTACGGCACAATTGTTGGCAATGTCATCGATGCCTCCGGTGCGGTGGTTCCCGGAGCCGAAGTGACCGCGACAGGCGTGGAGACTGGACTGGACGCATCCGTTCGACCAAGACAAACCAGTCGGGTTCGTTTACGCTGAGCGACGTTTCGCCCGGAACCTACACTCTGGAGGTGAACGCCTCCGGGACCTGGCCACCAACGTGAACGGGACGAATTACAACAATAACGATACCCGTATTGACGGTGCGCTGAATCGCATGAACGTCATCAGCTCGCACGTGCTCTATGTGCCGCCGGCGGAATCGATCCAAACCGTGAATGTCGTCACTGCCAACTTCGGGGCCGAGCAAGGAATGGCCGGTGGTGTTTCCGTCACGGTCGCCACAAAATCGGGAACCAACCGGTTCCGCGGTTCGCTGTTCGCATTCCACACCGACAATGTTTTCTGGGCTAAGAACTTCTTCTTCACCGATCCGAAGGGGCCCAAGAACATCGTGAATATCGATGGCTTTACGTTAGGGGGGCGCCGATCAAACGCAACAAGTTGTTCTTTTTTGGCGATTGGGAAGGCACCAGGGAAAGAAAGAACGCGTTGAGGCTGACGACGGTGGCTACGCCTGACCAGCGTGTTGGAGATTTCTCCGCCTACAACACAGCGATCTATGATCCGGCGACAGGGAATCGCGACGGCTCCGGCCGGACGCCTTTTCCCGATGCGAAGATTCCGCTGAATCGCTTGAGTCCCATCGCCCTTAAGATGCAGTCGTTCGTGCCCGGCTCAAACCGTCCGGGCTCCACGTCGAACTTCTTCAACTCGGACAGCCAGGTTCTGGATCGCGACAACTTTGATGGGAAGATCGATTGGAGCCGCAACGACAAGCACACCGTCTGGGTAAAATACGGCCGCATGAATGCGCATGTATTATGCAATCCCTCGCTGGGCGCGGCGGGTGGCGCCGGATTGTGCGCGGGCCAAAAATCCGGCACCGCCGACACAGTAATGCAGCTAAGCACCTTGGGACATACGTGGGTGATTAGTCCGGCACTCCTGGTTGACGGCACTCTGGGTTACTTTCGCAGCGTGCAGAACATCAGGGGACCTTTGTACGGGGTCAATTTTGGTCCGGATGTGCTTGGCATTCCTGGTACGAACGGAACTGACATCCGCTATAGCGGACAACCGATTTTCGACATTAACGGCTACGGAAGTCTGGGCGACGCGGGGCTGGGAAACACCAATCCGGCATTCCGCGTCGACGAAGGCTACTCACATACATCGAACCTCAGTTGGAACAAAGGCTCCCACGCGTTTCGCTTCGGCTTTGAAACGGTCCGCTATCACCAGAACGACTGGCAGGCTAACACGACGGGGGGCGTTAAGGGCCAGTTCAGTTTTACTGGCGGACTAACCGCGCCTCGGGGCGGCAGAGCGCCCAACAAGTACAATGGGTACGCCGATTTCCTTCTCGGCCTGCCGCAATCGGTCAGCAAGGATCTTCAGTTCTACATCCCGCAGACCGCACGCGAATGGCGCTTCGGATGGTATGCGCAGGATCGCTGGCAGGCGACGAAGAACCTGACCCTGACGATGGGCCTGCGTTACGAATACTATCCGCTGTTCACGCGCGCCGATCAGGGTATTGAGCGGTTGGATCCAAACACGAACAAAGTGTATATCGGGCGTCGCGGCAATACGCCGGACAACGCGGGTATTGAGGCGGGCAAGAAACTTTTCGCCCCGCGCTTCGGTCTCGCCTACCGCCTCGGCGGGAAAACAGTCGTTCGCGGCGGCTTCGGCATCACCATCGACCCATCGAGCCTCTGGAGTTCCCTGCAGCGGCTCTATCCCGCATCCTTCGGCAGCCGCTTCAGCGGACTCAGTTCTTTTGAAGCGTACCGGCCCCTTGAACAGAGAATTCCGATTTTCGGCGGACCGGACAGCAGTTCGGGCGTGATCGATTTGCCTCCGGACGCAGCGACCGCGACCGTTGAGCCGGGCCTTTTCCGAAGAGGCTACATCGAATCCTGGAACTTGGCTGTGGAGAGAATGCTGCCCGGAAAGTTTGTCGTCAGCGCTGGGTATGTCGGCACGCACCGTTCGACCCCTGATCTTCACGGATATCAACGCCGGAGTGCCTGGATTAGGTACAGCGGGGTGGCCGTACTTCGCCAAGTTCGGGCGGTCGATTGCGACCACGCTTTTGAAACCCGACTTCGGCGCCAACTACAACTCCCTGCAGGCGACGCTGAACAGGCGGTTTTCCAGTGGACTGTTCTTCAAGGCGAGTTACACGTTCGGGCGGTCCATCAATTTCACCGACAACAGCCCTGGCGGCCTGACGTTCAATACCCCCAGCCAGTTGTTCCGAAACCGGGCGCTGGGAGGGTATGACCGCACGCACAATTTGCAACTCGCCGGCATCTACGAACTGCCCTTTGGTCCCAGGAAGCAATGGCTGAAGAACCATGGTGTCGTCTCCACGCTCGCCAGAAACTGGCAGCTGAACGGAAGATTTTCGGCATACACCGGGACGCCGTTCACGGTTACCAGCGCCTCGGCATCGCTCAACGCGCCGGGAAACACGCAAACGGCGGATCAAGTGAAGCCGGACGTAGCGACACTGGGCCAAATCGGGCCGGGGCAGCTTTGGTTTGACACCAGCGCTTTTCGAGCGGTGACGGAAGTCCGGTTTGGGACCAGCGGCCGGAACATCGTGCGCGGCCCCGGCATTGTCAGCGTGAACGGAAGTCTGTTCCGTACCGTGCCACTGACCGAGCGCTTCAGTTTGCAGATTCGAGCGGAGGCTTATAACGTGAGCAACACACCCCACTTCGATAATCCCGCAACCGACGCTTCGAACCCCGTCAGCTTCGGCACAATCACTTCGGCCAGGGAAGATCAACGGTATTTCCAATTCGCGCTGCGATTGGTTTTTTGAGGAAACAACGAATACCGATCGTTCCACATTGCTTTTCACCTGCTTTGTTGCGGCCTCCCGTTTCTCGCCGATGCGGCCGGTCATGCCATTGACAAAGCCTATCTGTCTTGTTGCCGGTTATTTCTTAAGAAGCGAGACGTCGTCGATCTGTAACCGCCGGGATGAATGATCTCCGGCGAAACCAACATACAGCTCTATCTCAGCTTCCTCACCGGAGTCGAATTGGACCGCAAGCTGAGTGTATTCGGGGCCCGCAGCGAAAGGCTTCGCCACCAGAGTGGAACGCCCGCCGGCCGCGCGTACGCCGAAACGTCCCGATAAGCCAGCTAGGTCCGAGCGCACCCAGGTAGTGAATTCATAGTTGGTGTGCGTCCGCACAGGAACCGTCTGAACGATAGCGTTCCATTCTCCAGTGTTGCTTGTAAGCCATGCATTGTTAACCCCTGAATGACCGCGCGTCTCATAGCGCGTAATTCCTTTGGGATCGGGTCCTTCACTTCTCCAGATTCCGGACAGCATAGGGCCGAGCTGAAACTCGAAACCGCCGTCGCTTACCAGATTCCCAGTATCATAATAGGCTGCCAGTTCGGCGATGGAGGTGAAATGGGAAATGCCACCAGGTGTTCCGATGATCCGCACGCCGTCGCCCCACGTGGGATCGAAGAGAAGCATAAAAAGAGTATGTGGCCGAAGAGTCTGGCCAAACGGGTACGCAGGGTTGATGGAAAGCCCGTTGGCGTCGACCCATTGGGCATTCTGATGGACTTGAACCTTCAGGTTTCCGCTGAACCAGCCGCCGTTGCCGGAAACGGCGCCAGCTTCGTAGACCACTTTGTTCAGGTTATAAGCTTTGCTCCAAGTGTAGCCCCACCAGTCCGTTTCCTTATCTTCTCCGTCATTATCGTCTTCGGTCTCGTTCACGTTGCCGTTGTTCAGAACGTTTAGGCAACCGACGCCGCAGAGCCCGCCGAGGCGAGTGCTCTTGCTGATGCCCCATACACCGGCGCCAGTTACGGCCAGATTATCGTCCGATGGGCTGTTGGCCGGCTTGGATGGAGTATAAGGCTCTACGTAGAGCTTGCGCAACGCATACGTGTAGGAATTCCCTCCGCAGCAAACGTTGCTCTGCAACTGAAGTACCCTTCCATCCGTGCTGATGAACTTCGATGGAATGTTCGTGCCGTATTGTCCCCGATTTTCAGCCGGCCGCAGCGGACCGAAATCCTTCGACAGAAATAGTTTCCAGGGTCCCCACGGCTCAGGGGCTTCGAAAAACTCGTGGGTCGAGCATGACCAGGAGGCAAAAATGTATCTTCGCAGTGGCGCGTCGTAGACTACGCCGCCCTGGCTCAAGACAGGTTGATTTGCGTAGCACCCTCCTTTGTTTGACACATGGCGGTAGAGCACCCGGTCGTCACTCAGAACCGGAGCTTTCACTGAGATATCGCCGGACCAGGTTGGATTGCCGCGTGTATCAACACCTGTATAGAACTGCCATGCTGAACGGGTCTGAACGCTTGCCTTCGGGATACGGGCCAGGTACAGTGCCTTCTGCTCGCGCCAATTATTATCGAGCCCGTAAGCGTAGACATACGAATCGCGCGCATGGGAAGAATCTCGTCCAAAGTCGAGGAAGAAGATCGTCGTGAACTTGTAGGCTTCCGGAGACTTGGTATCCGAGGGATTGCCGAACATCGGCGCGGCCTCGTTCCAGGTCCATGTGCGCCCATGATCCGAAGACCGTGCGATTGACGCAGCCGGAGCATCGCTGAAGTTCCTGAGATTCAAGTTCTGGAATGCCAGATAAATGGCATGGTTGACGCAGAGCATGCCTGTAGGCTTGCGGTTATAACCGGGACCACTCCAGTTCGTACCGGCGTTAGTGGCGAGCGTAGTACCCGTCAGGTGCGGCGGCATTCCAGCGATTCGGCTAACGGCCATGTCGAATCGAAACCCGCCGCGGGCGAACCCGCTTCCGTCACCGTTGGCCGTGTAGTGTTTGCAATCGTGGGCCCAGCACGCAGCCCACAGAACCCCAACACCATCAATCTTATTTTTAGAACACGACTCCTCCGCCGCTGAGGAGAAAAACGTGCTCAGCGGCGGAGGAGCGGCCGAAAGGGCGTACAGCGAAACAACAGCGCCCAGGGCCCTCTTAAGCATAAGGTTAGAATTCAAAGCGCGCCGCGAGCTGAATTCTCCGGGGACCGTTTTGTTGACTTGTCAGAATTCCAAACACAGACGTGGAACCCGCCAGCGAGGTCGAATTGAGATTGCCCGGCGCGAACGGCAGAATAAACGTGTTCGCACCACCCGATCCCCAGACGACACGGTTAAAGGCATTGAAGAAGTTCGCCTGAATACTGAAGCCGACTCGCTCTGTAATCTTGACGCGTTTGATGAGCGAGATGTCTTCGTTGTAGTAGGGGCGAGTGCGCAAGCCGGGAAGGAATTTTCCCGCATTGCCAAAGCTGCCGGGGGCGGGTTGCGTGAAAGCCGCCGGGTTGATGTAGAACTGGCACGGCGTCCGTCCCGGAGCGTCCGCAACCGGTCCGGAACAGTGCTCGTTCCAGTTGGGGTTGATCAGCGGCTGTCCCGGTACAATATCGGCTCGAAAGCTGAAGCCGTCATTGGCGCGCAGGGGGTTTGCCGACCCGAATGCCCAGTTCTCAATGTGAACGGGCCGTCCGCTCTGGTAAAGGTGGATGGCGCTTACTTCCCAACCGCCCGCGATCTTGCCGGCAACGCCGCCCTTGTGCAGGAACGGCTTCCCAGGCCCTAATGGCAGCTCGTAGCTGTAAGAGAGAGCGACCACGTGCGGGATGGCTGAACTCACGACCGATCTTTCCGATCTTTGGTCGTAGTAGTTCTGCGAAAACGACGCGGCAAAGATCGCATTCTCCGCACCCGCGAAGCCTGCATCCACGGAATCGACATCTCCAATGGTCTTTGAGAAGGTGTAGGCCAGCAACAACGTCAAACCCTGCGAGAAGCGCTTCTGAATCTTCGACTGCAATGCGTTATAGGAAACGCTGCCGACGGGACTGAGAACATTGTCAATGTTGCCTGTCTGCGGAAACGGCCGCAGCGCTTGAGCAACGGTCGCGCCGGCGCCGAAGGTTTGCTGAAAACCCGCCCAGGGGGCGCGGATTCCAGCAGCGACAACCCGCGGGTCGTCGATGGCAAGTGACAGGAATTCGTTAACGGGCAAACCAGCCGCCTTTGCAGCCGGCGCCAGCGAAGTCAGGTACGAGGGATTCACCTGGTTCGGCTTCCGCCACATTCCCAAGTGATAGTTATGCGTACCAACGTAGGTGCTCTCAACCAGAACGTTGCCGGGTAGGCTACGCTGGATGCCGAAAGACCAATTGATCGCCGTGGGAAGGATGCCGGCATCCGGACTGACTAGCGGTGCATTGGCGTTTCCGACGAACAGGCCCCGATCGATGGTGGGAGGCGGAGTGATGGAAGGGAAGCGGCTGTCCCAATAGAGCGCGGGCGAACCGGCTGCATCCTGCGGCCGATTCACCTGCAACACGCCATTGAACCCCGGCGCGACGATTCCGCCTCCGAGAACACTGTTGAGGTTATCGTTGCCCAGAGGCCGGCTGATGGCGAAGTTGGTCCGAAATACCGTTTTTTGATCGCCCAATAGCATTCCCAAAATTCCGTCAGTGACGGCCGGAGCATAGGCCAATCCTATGCGCGGCTGAAAGGCTAGTTTAGTGGGTTTTCCAAACTGGTTGCGGCCATTTCGGCCAGGACCCTCGCCGAAGAAATCGATGGCGCCGGGCAGACCACCAGCCGCGGGATTTGCAAGTGTGGGGTTCAGGGTCGCGATCCGTCCCAGGACTTCCCGTCTGGGGTCCGCGTAGTCGTAGCGCAAGCCGAGGTTGAGCGTCAGGCTACGGCTTACCTTCCAATCGTCTTGGACAAAAGTGCCGATAGTACGCCAGCGATAACCTTCCGTTGTGAAGCCGATATCGAAACGTGTGTAATCAACGGCTCCATACAAAAGACTTGCCACGGAGTGTCCGGTACTGGCCGGAAGGGAGACTGCAACGGGTCCCGATGCCGTCGTGATGAAGCCCACGCCGTTGAGGCCGGTTTGAGTGGGCCGGAAATCGATGGAAGCAAAACTTCCCGGCACTTCGTTCCTCTGCATGCGGCGCGTTTCCGCTCCGATTTTCAAGTTGTGGGAACCGATGTTCCAGCTAACCGTGTCATTGAAGAAGAATCTGTTTTGGGTGACGGAGATATATGCGCCGCCGCCGATGCTGTTCTGTCCGATGACATTGATGGACGGAAGATTCGCTTGGCTGGGCAGGCCAATTCCGTTAATTCCAAAACTACTCAAGGCAGGGGGCGGGTTTACAGCCGACGTAATGTTCTTGTCGCGCAAAAAGCCCGCAACAAAACTATTTACCACGCGAGGAGTGATTGTGATGGTATCGTTCAACCGGTATTGGCGGGATGGCGACTGCGTTTGTGAAGCGTTCAAATCGTTCAGAAACCCGTTGTTCGAAAAATTATTTTCGCCGCGAAAGAAGCTGCCTGAAACCGCATGCCGGCTGCCGATCATCTGGTCGATCTTGACAACAAATTTGTCTTGATCGTATTTTTGGCTCGTTTGACGGGCCACGTTGTTAAACAACGCATCGCTGGTGGCAGTAGGAAACAGCGGGTTAATCTTCTTCGACACTTGGCTTAGGTGCGGGTCGGACGGTGAAATAATATTGCCGGGGACCGGGTCGCGCACCTGATAACTCTTTCCATCCGGACCTGTCACCGAATGGACGGTGTACGGGTCGTAGATCTGGCCCGCAAGCACCGGCCGTCCAGCCGCGTCGAGGATAGGCAATTGCTGAGACGGATTGGCGGGATTTGGGGCGGTGAGCTGACTGCCCAGCAACTGTGAAAAATCTCCTGTGCGCAGACGGTTGGGAAGAGTGGTCTGGGTATTACTGTTGGAGCTGGGCCGGTACTTGAATCCGGTGTAGTTGGCGAAGAAAAATGTCTTGTCGCGCCCGTTGTAGACCTTGGGAATATAGACGGGCCCGCCGACGGCAAAGCCATATTCATTCTGCTTGAGTGGAGCTTTGATGGCTTGTACACCCTTCCGGGCGGCAATCGTTTTGGTGGGCGAATCGAGCGCGTTCAGATGATCGTTCTGAAGATATTCAAAGAGGCTGCCATGAAGATCGTTGGTTCCAGAGCGGAAGGTGAATGAAAATATCCCGGAAGCGAGACCGTATTGCGCGGACTGCCCACTGTTGCTGGTCTTGAACTCGCCTATCGCTTCGATGGAAGGATGATTCGCCTGGATGTTCCCTGACAGATTTGTATCCGCTGCCGGAACGCCATCGATATAAACTTCCGAAGAACCGGTTGGAGTGCCGTTGACATGCAGCCGCAAATCGGGCGTAGCGCCCGGCACGGAGCCGCTGACCCCAGGCGTTAGCACCACAAACGACAAAGGGTTGCGGCTATCGGAGGTCAGTGGAACGGGAAGATTCATGATGTCCCGGCGGGTTACCGAAGTGCCAACGTCCGACGTCTCAGAATCCAGCGGCGGAGCCTGCCCGCTGACAGTAACCGATTCGTAGACGGTGCCCGGCTGAAGCGTAATGTTCAAGCCGGTGGTACGCCCGACGTCCACCGCTACGGTTTCCTGCACGAACTTCTTGAAGCCGGTGACCTCGCAGCTTACTGTGTATTTGCCTGGCACGAGCCCAACAAAAGTAAACGATCCGTTGGATGCGGTGGCCGTCTCTAAATTTGCTCTGGTGGCGGGATTGCTTAGCGTGACTTTCGCACCCGCGACAGCAGCATTCTGCGGATCTGTTACGGTTCCCGTAATGATTCCCCTGTCGATCTGTCCATAAACCGACTCGGCCATCAAAGCGAAGAAGCCCAACAGAGCGCCTATTCGTATTCTGGTCATGATCTGCCCCCTGGCAACGTCCCGTGACATTGATTTCAACTCGGATCAAAATTCTGGATTAGCCCAAAAATTGAAACGTTCCAGAATTTAGACAATTGAAACACGAACCTCCGCCGCCGTCAAGCGAAATCTTCGCGGTGGGCTTCAGGTAGTGGCCGGCAAGGAAGTGCGGCTGGCTTTGGAACTTCGCGCGGGAGACCCGTTCGCAACGGCGGCTGGCGCATAACCTCTTGTGGATTCACGGATCTTGAGCTCACAGGCGAGTCGAACTGTCAGAGGCTCTCCCGTGAGCTTTCCTTCCACGCGATCAATCAGTAGATTCGCCCCCTGATAACCCATGGCGTTCGCCGGCTGCGCCACGGCTGTCAGATGCGGATGGAAAGAGTGCGCGAACATAAGGTCGTCGAAGGTAGCGAGCGCAATGTCCTGAGGGCACCTGACGCCGAGCTCGTCAATTGCCACCAGCAGGCCCAGCATCATCACGCCATTGCAGGCAAAAATTGCGGAGGGGCGTTCCCGGTTCAATAGCAGTTCCTTTCCCAAACGATATCCCGCTTCCTCGCGAAAGTCGCCTTTCATCACCAATTCGTCGGAATATCGAATGTCCGCTTCCTCCAGGGCAGCGCGGTAACCCGCCAGGCGCTCGCCGGCGATCCGAAGCTCCAGGGCGCCGGTTATTATCGCTATCTTCTTGTGCCCTAAGCGGATAAGGTGACGCACGCATTCCTGAGTTCCGCGAACATTGTCGGCGAGAACCGCATCGACGGCCAGCCCCGGCGCCATCCGGTCTAAACAGACAATGGGAACGTCGGCTGCGACTGCGCTCCTTAGGTGGGTTTCATTCTTGCTGGCGGTGGCCGCCAGCAAGATCCCGTCGACCCGCCTGGACCGCAAAGCGGCCACAAAACGCTTTTCGCGTTCCACCTGTTCATCCGAATTTGCCGTCAAAAGCAGGTAGCCGCGTTCCAGTGCCGCGTTCTCAGCTCCGCGAATGAGATCTGAAAAAAACGGGTTCGTGATATCGGGCAAAACCATCCCCAACATCTTGGTCTGCTTAGCCTTCAGGCTGCGCGCAACTTCATTGGGATGGTAATCGAGCTCCTTGATTGCGGCCCATACCCGCGCCGCCCGTGCTTTGCTGACCGGAGCAGAGCCTCCGATTACGTTGGAAGCCGTTCCGATGGAAACCCCGGCGCGTTCGGCTACTTCTTTGATGGTCGACACTCGTTCTCCTATGTCAACTGCGGAGGCTTGCTTGCACTCGTCTCAATCGACAGTATAAATGAAGCGTTCCATTTACGCGAATGTTTTCCGAGAGGGATTGCGTAGAGGAGGTTCGCTGATGTATATTTCTTGAAACGCTTCAATTTGCCAATGGGACTGTATCTTTGTATCGGGGGGATTCTATTCGCGCAGCCACCTCCCGAACTATCTGAACACGCCCGAGCTGCGCAAGCGGCCCAGTCCCGCGGTGACTTTCCGGTCGCAATCCGCGAGTACGAGACCCTGGCCAAGGCTCTGCCAGGCAACGCTGAAATCCACACGAACCTTGGCATTACCTACTATCTGAATCACGATACTACCGCCGCGCTGCGATCCTTTCGCAGCGCACTGGCAATCAATACGGACCTGTTTCCGGCGCGGCTGTTCTCGGGTCTTGCATACTATCGAATAGGGCAGCCTGACAACGCGGTGCGCGAGCTTCGAAGAGCAGTCCAGCTCAACGGTTCCGATCCGGTAGCGCGGATGTGGCTCGGGTACGGTTATGTTGCGCAAGGGCATCACGATCTTGCAGCGGAGCAGTTTCGTGCAGTATCCGCGAGGCGGCCCGACGACGCGGATGCCTGGTATGCACTGGGCCGGAGCTATCTGGAGTTAGGCCAGGTGGAAACACAAGAGCTATTTGCCATTGCCCCGGACGGAGCACGTGGTTGGCAGCTTGCGGCGGAGCAACTGAAGCTGCGAGGCGAAACCGATAAGGCGCTCGTCCTTTTTCAGGGGGCATTGCAACGGCGTCCCGAGTTGGATGATGTGCGGCAAACAATTCAAGAGCTGGGAGGAGTTCCCGCCGTGCCGTACCGTTCGCCCGCGACGGCTAAGCATGGGGAAGAGGACAGCCGTTATCAGGCCGCGCACCGGTACGAAGAACTCGCACGGACAGCATTCGAAAGCATCGTTAAATTCGCTCCCGGCTCTTATCGCGCGCACCAGATTCTGGCCGAGTCCTTAGCCGGCGAACGCCGCTATGACGACTCGAACGCGGCATACCGTGAGGCATTACGGTTGAAATCCGGCCTTTCGGGAATTCATCAGGCGATTGGCAGAAACTTTCTTCACATGGGCAAGATTGAGGACGCGCTAAGCGAGTTCAACGCAGAGCTAATTGTCCAGCCATTTTCCACCTCAACGATGACGCTGAAGGGCAGGGCCTTGATCCTGGCCGGGGCCGACAACGAAGCCGAGAAGATCCTTCAAAACGCACGAACCCTGGATCGGCCCCCTGCTGAGATCGAAAAGCTACTCGGAAAAATCCAGCTTAGGCGAGGGCGCCATGCGGAAGCCATCGCGACCTTACGCAGATACCTGGCGAAAGAGCCCAATGACGCAAGCGCTCATTACCTGCTCCTCCGATCTTACAAGCTGGCGGGCAATGATGCGGGCGCGCGCATCGAGGGCGAACTGGTGCGGAAGCTCTCTCGAGACACACGGGACAGAAACAGCGCACAAGCATATTTCGACTCGCTCCGAAAGCAGCAACACTCGGAGGATGAGGAGGTGGAAAAGAACCTCCCGTAGTGGCCTGTAGCGTGATAGACATCGCTATAGTAAACTAAGAGCTAGTGAACGATCCCCCCCGCACTCGCATGAAGGACATTGCCGAGGCCCTCGGACTTGCCGTCATCACCGTATCAAAGGGTTTGCGAAATCATGACGATATCAGCAAAAGCACACGCGAGAAGATATACCAGAAAGCCAGGGAACTCAACTACACACCGAACCTTGCGGCGCGTAGTCTGGTTACACAGCGCAGCTACGTTGTGGGGTTGGTGGTGCCGGACCTGCTGATTTCCTTTTTCGCCGAGATCTCGATATCGCTCTCCCAGCACCTGCGCACCGCGGGATACGAGTTATTCCTCTCGAATTCTCAAGAGGATTCCGCGATTGAGGAGATGGAGATTGAGCGCTTACTGGGGCGCCAGGTGGACGCACTGGTAGTGGCCACTTCTTTGCGCCAGGGCAGCGCGGGAAGTTGGCTGAAGAACAACGGTTGTGGGATTCCACTCGTCTTGATCGATCGTTCCGTCGATGGCGTAGAGGCTAATTTCGTCGGCAGCGACCACAAAGAGATCGGCGAACTGGCAACCTCGCATCTTCTGAAGATCGGGTGCAAACGCGTAGGTCATCTTCGCGGACCGGAAACAAGCGCAGGGTCGGGCCGTCTCGACGGCTATACCGCCGCGCTCGCCCGAGCGGGCCACTCACGGCAGTTCATCGAGTTTGGCGGAGTGGACGCCAACGACGGCTACGCCGCCATGCAGAAGCTGCTGGCGCGCAAGCCGCGGCCTGACGGAGTTTTTTGCTTCAACGATCTGGTCGCGGCCGGAGCCATGCGCGCTTGTCTTAGCGCCGGTTTGGACGTTCCGCGGGACATGGCAATCATTGGCTGCAGCAATCATCTCCTGTCCAGTCTTCTTGTGGTTCCGCTCACCACAATCGATCAGCAGAGCGGCCTTATCGGACGCCGCACCGCTGAGATACTCCTCGATCTATTGAAGTCCGAAGAGCCGAAGGCGCCGAAGCAAATTCGCGTCAAGCCCAAGCTGATTGTCCGGCGATCCACCGAACGCGGAACGTAACCCCGCACAGCGGATCACTGTGCACGAAAGACCTTCACTTGCTTGACGCCGAACGGCTTGCCATGGGAAAAACTTCCGCGCAGACGGATCGCTCGCAACTCAGTCGGCGCAAAAGAATCAGTCTGTAGCCCGCGCCATGGGCCGTGAGTCCGGTAGGCCAGAACGGTCCAGGTCAGCCCGTCTCGAGATCCTTCCACCACATAATGTGCGTAAGGCGCCGGCTTCCGAAACCATAGCGGGTCTTCAAAACGGATGAATTCCGGCAGGCTATACTGAATCGCATTCGCAGTAACCGGCGCGTCGCCTGTAAACTCCACCGCCTCCGAACCCTGCACCGGCTTGAAGGCAACACCGTCGCGAAGCTCGGCCGCGGAGTTCAGCAGATAGTGCAAGGTTCTCCTGTACATTTCCTGGAAAAGCGTGCCCTGTGGATCTGCCAGTATATTCGCGAAGCTCTCGCCCGAGACTACGGCCAGCCTGAGGTTCTTGTGAACCATCAGAGCGGTGTGATAAAAAGCGGGCTGCGTTACTCGATCAAGCCCGCTCTCCATGGGCTCGGTGGCCGCCCGATCCGAGCGCAGCAGGATGTTCCAGGCTTGAGGCTCGTAGGTTACATCCGCCTCGCCCGCCCACAACCCCGGCAATGGCTCGCTAGCCTTGAGGCCCAATCCGCGCATGATTGGATGATCGGTCTCGAGAACGACCGCACGGCTGCCAGGCGGCCAATAAGTCAAGGTCACGTGAAAGAGATTCAAGTAGTCGATGGCGTCGCCGGCCTGGGAATTGGGAAAAACCTGCGGCGGTCGAAAGCCATCGGGCTGATCGGTCAAATGGGTCCAGATGTGATCCTTCTGCCAGATATATCGGCGGTCATTCAGGCTGGGAAGATACTCCACCATCACGGCGAACGAATCGCCGCCGTGAATCATGACTGCCCCGCCCTTCGCCATGTAATCGCGAAAGCGGAAGTAGCATTCGGCGGTAGTGAATTCGGCGTGGCTGCCCACAAGCACCAGCCGGTAGTCGTTTAGGTGAACGCGGTCGAGCGCGACGTCGTCCTGCGTGGAATAGTCGATCTGAAAGCCGTCTTTCGCGGCCAGTTCTCGCAGATACCGGTAGTGCTGAATGTCGGAATACCTTTCATATAGGCCGTAATAATAGTGATTCGTGCGGCGGTAACGGGTGTTCAACACAGTCGGCGAATAGCCGACACTCGTGTAGTGATAGTCGTCGCGCCAGGAAGTCATCGCATGCCCGCCGTTGCTGGCATAGGCTCGCCACATGTCAGCCGGGGCAACAAACAGAACCTTTCCCGACGGCCGCCGCGGCCGCATGATCAGCGTCTGGATTTTTTCGTTGAAGTCGCGGACGGATGGGTCCACAACCGCGCCGGCAGGCACTACGATGCTTCGATAGAGCCCGGTGGGCCAGTCGCCTGCTTCGACGGTCAGGTGGGTGACCGGCAGCTCGTATGCGAATCGCCGCCGGGTTACGATGCGGCCCGCCACATCGTCGATCAAGACGAACTCCATGGCTCGTCCGGATTGCTCCGGGGCTGGCACGATATCAATCGTCTGGGTCTCGCCGGGCGCCCAACTCAGTTCGTGCGGGCTCAAAATGGGGAACAGGCCAGGGTGAGCACCGGGCGTTCGCCTCTCCTGCTCCTGGTACCACTCCGCCCACCACATCCGCGCATCTTTCGGCCGGTAAGTGAATAGCGTAACCTGCAGGTTCGGCTTGCCGGTGAGCGTCCAAAAATGGAGTTGCGTGGGACCGCCCGGCCCGGTCCGCCGCCCCAGCGCGTCGCGGCCGGTTCGGCGCCATCGAGCACAGCACCCAACGCCAGGTTGCTCGCGCGTTTATAGAACAGAGTTCCCCAATTCAGAAAATGCGCCGGCGGAATTGTTCCATCGGGCAGGTGAAGCGGGTGACCCTGGAGGGCTCCCGCATCAAGGGTCATCGACTCGTTATAGTCCAACGGGAACGACCAGATGAGTTTCAATTCATCGGCGGTTACAGGCGATCCCGCCTCCTGCCCGATGCGGCAGAAATCGAAGGCGCCCTCGCGCTCGAAGCGAGCCACGAGCGTTACTTTCGAACCGGGTGCGCGAAGCAGAACTTCCTTTGGACCGCGCCGCTCCGTTATCTCCACATTGCGGTTGGCGAGGAGTAAAGAAACATCGGGCTGGGCGCCGAAGATCTGCCGCAGGAAGTTGGGGTGCTCCTGGGCTGAAGCGCAGCCAAGGAGCAATGTGAGGAGAAGCGTCCGCCGCATCATGATGACTATACTATCTGCGTGAACCGCATTAGGCTGCAAAATAGTTTCGGCGCAGCCCGAAAAATCGGGTACCTCGCGGATTGTTCTATTAGATGGTTGGTATCGCTCAGGTGGTGACGTGCGCATGGACGCACCCGGCACTCATGTCCGGGCTCGCCGGCGATCCCATCTTCAGGCTGACCCTGAGCGACTCAGCGAGCACGGCTGAAACCAGTCCCCGGGGCGACCCTCAACAGGAAAAAACGTTAGCGTTATTCGACGAACTGCGCGGGCCGCTAAGACGTTATGTACTCTCCCTGGGCGTGGTTCCCGACCACACCGAGGAGATGATACAGGAAACTTTCCTGAAGCTCTTCGAACATCTCAAAGCCGGCAAGTTAGAGTCGAATCTGCGGGGTTGGCTTTTCCGCGTTGCGCACAATCTCGCAATTCGCGATCTCCGCCGCTGCCGCAGCCAAGCCGTTTCAGGCGATACGATTTTCGAGTTGATCGCCGCCTCTTTGGAAGACACCGCTCCCGATCCGGAGCGGAGATTGATCCTCAGTCAGCGGGAAGCCATGCTTCTGGAGGCCCTGAAGGATCTGTCTGAAGTGGAACAGCGCTGCCTGCACCTTCGGGCCGAAGGTCTTCTCTATCGCGAGATCGCGGACGTGCTGAACCTTGGGGTGACTACAGTGGCGGATAGCCTGCGGCGGGCAATCGCCGCTCTCCAGAGGAAGCTTCGTGGATAAATTGCACTTTCATCCTTCCGATGAGGATTTGCTGTTGTACGTTGACGGCGAGATACAGAATCGCAAGGCAGAGGAGATTCGCCGGCATCTCGGCTCGTGTTGGGATTGTAGAACACGAGTGACGCACCTGGAAGCCACCATCGTCGATTTCGTGGATCTGCGGAAGAAGCTTCTCGAATGCCGGGCGAACCAGCTCAATTTGCCATCGGCTCCCGCATCCCGTTCCATGTTGAGCGCGCGGATCGGGGAACTGGTGGCGGCAAAGCGAGTCTCGGTGTGGCAGGTACTTCGGGCGCGCCCGGCCGGGATAGCCGTCGCTATTGCTGTTTCACTAATCGTGCTGTTGGTAATTGAACCTCTGTTTGTCCCGCAGGTTTCCGCGAACGAAGTGATTGCGCAGGTGAAAAATGCGGAGGACCGCTACCCTGAGCGCATGGTAGTACATAAGCGCGTACGGATTCGCCGGATACAGAAAACGACTGCGGCTGAGGTGGCCGTTGATTACGATTTCTGGCTCAGCGCGAACCGCAGCCGGCTAATTCCCGCTTCGCTCAAAGTACGTCCGGCCGCCGAGCTTCAGGCGATCTTTCAGAACTATGGCGCGGAATGGAAGATCCCTCTCTCGGGCGCGAGCTTCGCGAAACTTCGCGAATTGCTCGGCGATGTTCGCGACGAAGTGAGCGGCGATGACTTCATTACACTCACGTCCGTCCCCACGAACCAAGCGCGGGAGATTCAACGCATCGCTTTGACCGTTCGCAAATCGGATTGGCAGGTGGTTTCCCAGCGCATCGAATTGACGGACGCGGACTATGAAGTGACGCAACTCCTCCGGGAGGTAGTTCCTTCTGCCTCCGTCGATCCGGAGATCTTCGGCGAACCCTTACACATGCCGGCGCCGCCATTGACAATCCGACGGCCCGCGGAGACCGAAACTCCACCCGCCGCGCTGCCGGCAATTCCCACCGACGGAGAATTGGAAGTCTCGGAGGTTCTGCTTCGCGAGGCATTGCATGTGACGGGAGCCGATGTCCAGGAGTTCTCCACGATTCAGCGCCGCAATCACGCCGTCGATTTTCAGCTTTGGGTTCAAACCAGCGCTCGAAAGACTGAGGTCCTTGGGGCACTCGAACATATTCCATACCTGTCGTCTCAGATCTACGACGCGGATGCGGCGAGGGGCTTCGAGCCGATGGAATCGCTGTCTGCTGCAACAGCAGCGCCAAAGCTCTAACTCAACCTCCGCTGGCCGAAACCCTGCGGAAATCCTTTGGCGGGATTGACCCTGCAAACAACTATCTTGATGAGGTACGCAGTTCTTACCTCCGTATTCTAGTGGACGCCAGTGCCCTGGGACGGCTCACCCAAAGATATCCGGACGAGCAGTGGAACCGCCTGCCGGCCGACCTTCGGAACCGGCTGAATGCAGTGGCCGTGGACCACGTCTCCCGATTGGCGTTGAATATTCCCACGTATCTCAACCTGGTTTCGCTCGCTGTGGATGAGATGCCCAGGAACGATTCGCCGCAGCCTGGCGGCTGCAT
>JBBPYD010000098.1:0-6541 GCA_038200305.1 Bryobacterales bacterium | reverse complement strand
GTTTAGCCCCGGCGCGACTTTCACGTCCACGCCGCTGGTGGTGTACGTCGATGGCGTGTACAGAAAATAAGGACGCAACCCCGTATAACCGATGACGGTGTAGCCCTCCCGGTACTGCTTGCCGCCATACTCGGCTACCGCGGTGATCGCGTACTTTTTCTCGCTCAGATTCGCGGGTGTGACGGTGAAAGTGAGCGACCGGTCGTCTCCATCCTGAGTCGCCGTGAACGGGGCGGACGCAGGCTGTGATTTCCAACCCTGCGGCAGATCCAGCCGTACCGTTCCATTTGCCGGACCCTTTACATTGCTATGCACCACGGTGGTGACCTCAAACGCTTTCGCATCGACCGGCACTACGCCGGAACGAGGCGATATGGAGACCCCGATCGCCGGTGCTGTGATCAGCGGCTCCAGAACGGTTCCAAGACCGGTTACGCGTTTCACCGTCTGCACGTACTGGCCAAGGTGGATGGGTACGCCCTGATAGGAGAAATTGGCCGATGCCGAAAGCGCATAAGGAGCGAGCGGCCGGTTCAGATACTTCTCGTCTTTGATGTCGTAATAAGATTGCTCGATGTCCGGCCGCATGAAATAGGGCCGTGTGAATGCGGCGTTATCCGGAACCTTGACTGTGAACTTCACATCCACAGGCTTGCTTTCCGTGATCTCACCGCTTTCCTGGGAGGCAGCGGGAGTTACGTTCCACGAGGGTCCGATACCCGATTCGATGCCGATGCCCTGCAGTGCCACTGGGAGCGCGCTTTGATTCACGACGTGAACTTTCACTCCGAACGACTGGCCCGGAATAGCGGTACGGAACGTCTCCGGGTCGCCAAAGAACTGAGCAAAGCGCGGATTGGGCTCCTGATCCGGGGCGACCGTCGCTGTGACGGAAAGGCCGAGTGCTTCGACCAGCGCATTGTTGAACTGAACTCGCTTGATATTAAGTTCGTGGAGAAGATCGTATCTGGAATTTTCCGGCAGGTTGCTCTTTTCCACGGCGGCGATCAATGCGGCGGTCTCTTTCAACCCGGCGGCCAGCGCGGGTGCGCTGCGGTCCGGCCCAGTGGCTGAGAATTTCGCCATCGCTTCCTCCACCGCGGCGTTGATCTTGCGAAGGCCCGTGGTAAGAAACGCGCTATCGCCACCCTTGGCCAGTGTGACCAGCCCCGTCAGAGTGGTGTCGATTCCATCGAAGAAATCGTTTTCCTTCTCCGGCACATCAATCGTGGAGGCAAAGCGATGGTATGCGGACTTTATCTGTCCCGGCTTCGGGATGTTCGGTCCGCCGTTCTGCGATTTTTGGAAGCCGAGTCCCTCGCGGGCGATCTGCACGTAGGAAGCGCCCAGGATGGGGTCGTAAGTGCCTTCCGGCACTTCCAGAGTAACCGTCGGTGGCGCGCCGGAGCGGGCGAAAAAAGGAGCGCGGGCATAGTCCTTTACTGGTGACCAGGGGCGCAGTCCGGCTCGGATCTGGTCTGGGAAGACATTGGGGTCCCCGGCGGCCTTGAATACGGCTTGAGCCATGGCCCCGGCGGTTTGATGATTCCCATGGCCGTCGCTCGGCCCCCCCACAAACACTGACGTGATCACCAGCGGCCGTACCGTCCGCACCACGCGAACCACATCGGCGAGAACCCGGTCGCGGGTCCAGTGCTGCATGGACTCAACCATCGTTTTTGAGAATCCGTAATCGATGACACGAGTCCAGTATTGATCCACGCCGTAATAGCGTCCGGCCGAAAGTAACTCCTGGGTGCGAACCAGTCCGAGGGCGTCGAAGTAGTCCGGCGACATCACGTTCGCGCCGCCTTCCCCCCGATTCAGGGTGAGGAGCGCCACTCGAGTGCCTTTTCCGCGCGACTCGTAGGTAAGCATGCCGCCATCTTCATCGTCGGGATGGGCGGTGATCATGATCAGGCTGGCGCGTGTATGCAGCTTTTTCAGACTCTGCCACAATGCAGCCGATCCCTTGTTGACTGGGATCTCCTGCGCCTGCGTGGATGGTTCGATGGAGGTGCTGTAAGGCGTCTGCGCAAGAGCTGCCGTGACGAAAAAGGAAGTTAGAACAAATCGCATTGGATTATTCGCCCGTCGTTTTGAATGATAGGTGCATGCACGCGGAATCGTCAAAAATAAAATTTGAGCGCGAACTGAATCTCCCGCGGATCGGTGACAGTGGCAGTTGACTTGCCGAAAGAGCCGAGCCCTGCCGGTGTGAAGCTGGCACTAGGATTAGAAAAGTTCGCATGGTTGAATGCGTTGAAGAACTCGCCGCGGAACTCCAGGCGCCAGGACTCTTTGATTAGAAAGTTCTTAAACAGGCTTAGATCTACATTTTCAACGCCAGGTCCGTGGAAGGCACGGGGCGCACAGTTACCGAAGCTGCCCGGCAGCGGCGTTGCAAATGCCGCCGGATTCAGGAAAAAGCCTTTGGCCGCGATACCCACGAACTGCGAGCGATCCGTGGTAGCGCCCGCATATGGATCTCCAATGCAACTGGCTCGATTCGCATGGTTTCCGCCGGTAGCGCTATTGTCGTTGGCCGTCACTGTAAATGGCGTGCCGGTCTCCAGCGTAACAATGCTGTTGAGCTGCCAGCCGCCAACCAGACGGCTCGCGATTCCGCCGTTATTCAGAATCATGCCGCCTTTGCCGATGGGCAGTTCCCACGTGGCATTGCCGACAAAACGATGGCGGACGTCGAAGGGAGAATTACCGCGCTCCAAGCTATAGTTGTAGGCATTCGCCGGAGTGGATCCGCCCGTCAGATTGTCGACAAAATCGGCGAAGTTATGACTCCACGTATAGCTGAGGCCATAGGAAATCCCTTTTGAAAAGCGCTTTCGTAGAGAGACCAGCAGGCCATTGTAGTTCGTATTCCCATCGTTGGTGGCCAGCTCCAGAAATGAGTGATTGCCGGTTGTCGCTGTAAGAGTCGCATTCAAATTTGCGTATGGGAATAGGGTCAGCGGCGCGCTGGCGGAATTAAACCCCACTACCTGACCCTGGTTCGAATTTCGGAGGCGGTTCATCTTTCGTCCGAAATTTCCGACGTAGGAGATATCCAGGATAGTGCTCTCCGAGATCTCGACCTGCGGACCAAAGCTGATTTGATTCACATAACCAGTGCGTTCATTGGGATCCTGCGCCCGCACTTGCAGTTTGGTGAGATCCACCAGCGCCGGCGTGAACTGATTCGCGGGGAAGCCGTTCCTGAGCTGGAATGCGGGCGTGGTGCTGCCAATGGTCTGTGAAAGCGACCCGTCGATGACAAACGGCGGATTCAGGCCGAGCATGCTCTCCGAGCCGATACGAACTCCATGCTGGTAAAAAGCGCCGTACCCTCCGCGGAGCACCAGGCGGGCAATGGGCTGGTAGCTGAAGCCGAAGCGCGGAGCAAAGTCGTTTTTGTCGGGGTGAACCAGGGCGCGGGCATACCAGTCGCCGTCCTTGGCGGTGACGAAGGTGCCTCCGCTCGCCGGCGTGAAGTTCGCCAGTGAGTTCCCATGGTTCAAAATCGGCGAGAAAAGCTCATAGCGCAGCCCGTAGTTGATGGTCAGGTTCTTACGCGCGCGCCACGTATCCTGCGCGAAGAAATTGTGAGCGTATTGATAGTTGTGAACCACGGTCGGCGTGGTGAACTGCGCCGTGCTGACATCGCCGAGCAGAAAATCGGGAATGCCGGTGCCTGTATTGCCGGTGTAGATTCCGCTAGAACTGATCTGTCCTTGCAGCGATTGGATATCGAGAAAATTGTCGCTCGTATGACGGTGCTCGTAGCCGAACTTAAAACTATGATCGCCCTTCAGCCAGCTCAGCGTGTCGAGCAGTTGCCAGACTTGCGCCACCTGAAATTGCGGACGCCAGGGCGACGATCCCAGCCGCGTCAGCCCTGTGATGTTGATCGGCGGTATGCCGGCCGAGTTCGGGCCGGCGGGTATTCCAGTTAACCCATAATCGGATGCGGATGATTTGCCCAACTGGAGACCGATCGGGTCGCTGTGCGCGTAGTCGCGATTGAAACCGCCTCGCAGTTCGTTGAGCGCGGAGGCGGAAATGACATCGGTCCAGGCGAGCGCCACCGATTTTCCGCGAATGCGGTACTGTGTCGCGAAATTGCCGTTGCCAGCGATGGGGTCGGCCGTCCAGGGCGGATCCTGGCGGTCTACCGTGTAATTGCTGAACCGCCCGAAGATCCGGCTGTTCGACGTGAAATTGTGATCGATGCGGGCGTCGTAGGACAGTGTGTCGTTCGGCACCGAGTATTGAAATTGATAGTTGGGCGCGCCAGTCCAGCTCCGTGGCTGCCCAAGAAGCGCGACCGCGGAAGGGATATTCGGATCGGGGTAAAGCGCAAGAAGCTTCGCGCCCACCGGATCGATGCAGGATTTGCCGACGATGTTGCCCGTAATGCACCCGGCCTGCCCGGCTACCTTTGAGTCCGCCAGCGTAGGGGAGAGTTCGGTGAAGTTACCCTGCTTCATGAGCGGCGTGGGCACGGTAGAGTTGACCGTTGTTGCTTTCCGGCTGACGAAATCCTGAGCGTCGAAGAAGAAGAACGTTTTGTTCTTAATAATGGGGCCGCCGATGGTGCCGCCGAACTGGTTTTGGCTGAACTGCCCACGTTTCACACCGCCAGCATTGTTGAAGAAGGTGTTCGCGTCCAGTTGGCTATTGCGCAGAAATTCCCACACGCCTCCGTGGAACTGATTGGCCCCACTCTTGATTGCAGCGTTGATGACCGCGCCGGCAGACGTCCCGAACTCCGCGGAGTAGGTCCGGGTTTGAACCCGGAATTCCTGCAGAGCATCGGGTGGCGGTTGCACGGACTGAACCGAGCCTTCCTGCAAGTTGCTGGAGCCCGAGTTATTGTCCACGCCGTCCAGTGAAAAATAGTTCTGCGTTTCAAGATTGCCATTCGAGCTGAAGCGGTCCGGCGCAGTGTTATTGGTGTTCGTCAGGTTCTTCTGAATACCGGGCTCCAGAAGGGCAAGGTCCGCATAGCGGCGGCCGTTCAGGGGAAGATCCCGTATCTGTTTTTCCCGCACCACGCCGCCCACGTCGGCTGTCTGAGTTTGTAGCATCTGAGTGACGGCCTTCACCTCGAGCACCTGGTTCACCTCTCCCACTACCAGAATGAAATCGAGGGACGGGCGCGATTGTACGTGGATCTCAATGTCGTTCTGAACCTGGGATCCAAATCCCGGGGCGCCGCCCTTGACCGTATACGTCCCCGCCGGAACGGCGCTGAACTGATATTGGCCGGCGTCGTTGGTGGTGGTGGTTTGCGTAACGCCGGTACCGTTATTCGCCAGTGTGATGGTGGCCTTGCCGATGGCCGCGCCACTGGAATCGTGAACTGTTCCAACAATCGCGCCCATATCGATCTGCGCAACTGCAACGGCCACAAATAGCAGAGCCGTAAGAAGAGAGTTACTGAGAGTATTCTTGGCCACCGCATGACCTCCAGAAAAAACGCTTGGCTGATTATAGCTCAGTCTGTGCGAGTAGATCGGGCAGTGGAGGACTTATAGCTCAAAGCTGCTGCACGGCACGTCAATTACGCCGGCTTCAGCGCATCGAGGTAGCCGCAACGATAAGTTGATCCAGCAAGGGCTTCAGCAGCACTGGACTAGCTTTCATCAGATGCTCCTCGGCGCCGCCATCCTAGCGGACTACTCCGGCTTGTAGTCGAAGTTGACGGTTTTGTCTTCTTTTGGAGCGACTATCACTTCGATTTCTTTTGTCCCATATTTCTCGTGCCATGCCGCCAAGGTGTATTTTCCCGCCGGGAGGCCCTTCAGTTTGAATGAGCCATCATCACCCGTGACAGCGAAGAACGGGTGTGAAACCACGCCGATCCAGGCGCGCATCCAGGGATGGATATTGCACTTCACCGGCACCATGATCTCTTCGCGGGTGAAGCGCTTCAACTTGGGATCGGAATTGGGCGGCTCCGATTCGTTCCACTCTTCGTTGACCCTGGGCAGCGGGTGAACGTTGTGATTCGTTGCATCGCTATTCACGAATTTCACCTCCTGATTCACCATCACGCCCATCACGTGCGGAGTATACATACATCCTTTTTGGTCGAGCACCGCCGGGCTGGAGGGCGGGCGCCACGTCTTCTCCGCAATTCCGGATTTCACCCAAACGAACGCGTATTTCAGCGTGCCATTGTTGTTGACAATCACCTCCTCAGACGCAACCGGTGTAGTGTGGGTGCTGGCGCACGCCTGGTTCGCCGACATGTCGATTGTCTTGACGGCCGGCTTGGCACCGGTAAAATTCACGTTTCCGGAGATGCTTCCGGCGTTCGGGCCGTTAACGGCGTACTTAGTTGGTTCCTCTTTTGGCGCTGCATTTTCGGATGTCGTGTTCGCTCCGCAACCAGTGAGTAGAAGCGAGACAATTCCGCAGGCGATTAGGTTTAGTTTTTTCATGATTCAGATCCTTTTAGAAGTCAATTCACACCCGGCAAGGGCAAGGTAGAAGCCGCTCGCACCAGTTCCTGCAACTCGGCCCCGGTGATGTCCCG
>JBBPYD010000097.1:0-54968 GCA_038200305.1 Bryobacterales bacterium | reverse complement strand
GCCGAGTAGGTGCAACCGGTTCCATGAGTATGCTTTGTGTAAACGCGTTCGGCTGAGAACTCGTGGAACTGCTCTTCTGAGAACAGAATGTCTGTGGCCACGCCCTCCAAATGGCCCCCTTTGACTAGTACTGCTTTTGCGCCGAGATTATGAAGACGCCGGGCGGCGCGGCGCATGTCTTCCACCGTCGCGACCTCCTCTCCGGTGAGTGCGCCGGCTTCGAAGAGATTCGGGGTGAGTAGCGTTGCTCGCGGTAGTAAACGATTCAGGAATGCCAAGCGGGCGTCCTCGCTCATTAGCGGAGCACCATGCTTGCTGATCATCACTGGATCGACGACTAGCGGGAATTGGAACTCTTCGGCGATTATGGCGACAGCGAGGATAACTTCCAGATTTCCGAGGGCGCCGAGTTTCGCGGCTTGCGGCGGAATATCTTCGATCACAGCGCGAATCTGCGCGGACACCAGATCCGGTGCAAGGCATTCCACCCTGTCTACCCGCTGCGTGTTCTGGACGGTGATCAGTGTGATAACCGCTTCTCCGTAAACGCCGAGCTGATGAAACGTCTTTAGGTCCGCCTGAATGCCGGCGCCGCCGCTGGGGTCGGAGCCGGCGATGGTGAGTGCGGCTGGTTTCACGCCGGCAAGTTGGCTGGGAGCGTGCTGATCTGCCCCACATGCAACAGCACAGCGGTGACGTTGTCGGGGCCGCCGGCGCGCTTGGCGGCTTCGACCAGCGTGCGGCACTTATCTTCCAGGGTGCCGGCGCTTGAGAGAGCTTCGACGATCTGATTTGCGGTCACTACGCCGTGCAGCCCGTCACTGCAGAGCAGAAACTGCGCGCCGGGTTCCAGAGGCACCGCATAAGACTGGATGCGGAGAGTGTCACTGACGCCGATTGCCATGGTGAGCACGTGCCGCATGGGATGCGTCTTCAGAGTGTCGTCGGCAAGGCCGAGGCGGCGGCCGACTTCATTGATCCAGGTTTGGTCTTCCGTGATGACGTGGAGTTCGCCATCCTGGTAAACGTAAGCCCGGCTGTCGCCGACGTTGGCCACCAAGAGTTCTGCTCCGACCTTCCAGCAGGCCGTCAGCGTTGTGCCCATGCCGTGAAGCGCCGCATCGCCGTCAGCGGCTCCCAATACGCGGCGGTTAGCCTCTTCCACGGCCTTCAAAAGAACGTCCCCAGTGATTTGCCCGGCGTTGGTCACGAAATCGGCGACTGTCTCGACGGCAAGCTTCGAGGCGTGCTCTCCGGCCTGCGCACCACCCATGCCATCGGCCACCAGATATAAGTCCAGCGGCGGGACCAGCAGGTAGTAATCTTCGTTGTTGCCTCTGATACAACCTGGGTCCGAGAGGCCAAAAGCTTCCAACATTCGCTTTTGATTATACCGGTTACCGGGCGCGTTCGAGCACTGCTTTCAACTGCCAGTAGGCAGACTCTTCGTAGTTGTCTTTCAATCGCTCCAGACCTTCGCTACGGAGTTCGGCGGCGCGCGCGGGAGTTTTCTTCAGGCACCGGCCGAGCATGGTGATGGCGGCGGCATCTTCAGGATCGCGGTCCAGCACCGCGCGGAAGCGTTCGGCGGCCGCTTGCAGGTTACCCTGCTTGAAGAGTGCATAGCCGACATTGAACTGATAATCGGGATCGGCCGAATCGCCTTCGAGCGCCTTGCGAAAGTTCTCGAGAGCGTCGGGCAGATTGCGGCGCGATTGCGCGGCGCCGAGATTATTCAATACTTCGTTGAGCGGAACCGATTGCGCGACGGTCTGGAAAGAGTCTTGCGCTCCCTGGAAATCGCCCAGGTAATACCGGCACAAGCCCAGCAGGAAGGTGGCTTCGCGATAATTATCGTCACCGGGCGCCAACTTGGCCAGGCTGTCGGCCGCGGCGCGATAGTTCTTCTTCTCCCACTGCAAGCGGCCGAGTTGGAAATCAGCCTGGGAATATTTTGGCTCCAGGCGGGTGGCCTGCGTGAAGAGTCTGATTTTCTGCTCCGGAGCGTTGGCCAGCAGGCCACGCACATAATTCTCCAGAGCGTCTATGCGGATTACCGGCTGCCGTTTTCGGAACTCCTGCTCAGAGGGCGCGGTTTTGGGCAAAACAAATTGCAGGGTCTGCCAGGCAAGATGAGTTTGCAGACGGGCAAGGTCTTCCAGCGCCCCCACCTCTACATACTCCGGACCGCGGACCATCTTCTTAAGATCGAGAATCTGCGCCGTGATGCGCAGCGTTCCGCGGCCTTTTGGAGGATTGCCCGTAGGTGGTATTAGCTCGAACGACCCGTAGATCAGTTGCTCCGCGTCCAAAGACTGGCCAACAGCGATGATGGTGCCTTTCGCCAGTTGCGAATTTTGGCGGATGGAGAGACGGCGATACGCTTCTTGCCGGTCGTCCCGGTTAATGACAAGAGCGCCTTCATTCACCAGGGCCTCACGGATGCGCTCAGACAGGCTCTCGCCGACCCAGTCCAGGTTCGCGGTTTTGGAGAGGTTGAAAAAGGGCAGAATCAGGAATGTTTCCGCGGAAGAGACAGCGCTGATAAAGAGCAAAAGGAAAATCAGCGCCACGGAACAACTCATATTCTTCAGTTTACCTGAAGAAGGAAACGGGACAGCCAGACAGAAAAGCGAAACGATCGCGGCGGTCCGGCTGTCCCGTTTACGGATTAACGAACCTGGGAGATTGCGGGATTAAATACAAGTCTGGTGCTGGTGCCGCCGAGGCGAATTTCATCCACGGCCGGCTTCCCGCCGGCATTGGAATACCGCACCGAAGTAGCCGCGAATTTCGTAGTGTCCGTTTCCACTTTTACCGGCGCTTCAATGGTCTGCTTACCCTGCTTGATCACAACAGTGCCGTTGTCTTTCAATTCCAATTTATAGTCACCGGGTTTGAGCTCTGTTCCATTCACGTAGGAAGGCTGAAAAACAGTGATGCGATATGATGAGGCGGCGCTGGCCACCGCAATCGCAATCGTGCCGAACGAGAGTAATACTTTTTTGATCATGTTATACACCCTTGTAGAAAGTCTTGAACCTTCAAATTTACATACGGACCAAAGTTGAATTAGTTCCGCTATTCGATTGGGAATCTCTCAAAGAATATTCAGATGTTTTTTCGCGTGACCGATTGCGGTTTGCATCGTCTGATCAAGGTTGCCGAAGGAAGCGAGCCAGGTCACATCGATTTCGCGGCGAAACCACGTGCTCTGGCGCTTGGCGTACTGCCGGGTGGCCGTTTGTGTTGCGGCAATGGCTTCGTGCAGCGTCAATGCTCCTTCCAAATGCAGCAGCGCTTCGCGATATCCGATGGACTCAAGGGCTTTTGAAGTTTTCGGATAACCACGCGCCAGAATCTGCCGGACTTCGTCCACCAGTCCCGCTTCAAACATATGCGTGCAGCGGAGGTTGAGCCGTTCCACGAGTTGATGGCGCGGTGGATCGAGTCCGAGCTTGAGTGGACGAAAGCCTTCCAGCGGTTCGCGCCCTTGCGCGTGGAGAGCGCTCATCGGCTGGCGGGATAGAAGACATACCTCCAGAGCGCGGATCAGCTTCTTAGTGTCGTTGGCGTGAATGCGGAGCGCCGCTGCTGGATCGAACCGGTTGAGCAGTTTATGTAAGGACGCCGGCCGCCGCGCGAGCCTGCCGCGGAGATCGTTGTCGCGCTCCGGTCCTTGAGAGAGGCCTTGCAATAGAGCGCGCAGATAGAACCCGGTGCCGCCGGTGACGATTGGGAGTTTGCCGCGAGACGAGATGTCTTTGAGAACGGCTCGGGCGGCACGGGAGTAGGCACCAGCCGTGAACACTTCAACAGGGTTCAGAATGTCGAAGAGGTGGTGGGGAATACCGCGTCTCTCCCGCTCTGGCGTTTTCGCGGTGCCGATGTTCAGGTAGCGGTAGAGCTGAAGCGAATCGCAATTCACAATCTCACCGTGAAATGTTTCGGCGAGCGTTAGCGCCAGGTTGCTTTTACCCGAGCCGGTTGCGCCGATAACGATGATAAGAGGCGCGGGGATCATTGGCCCAGTTTAAACGTGCCGGAAAGCGCCTGAAGGTACGGCATATCGGGGGTATACTGGAAAAGAGGATCCGGCCCGACTCGAAACATCCCCAAACCGGTCGAACCAGTCAGCTCCCATGACTCCATCCAAAACCTTTTTGTCTTTATTTTGCATTCTAGCGAGCACCGGCGCGACACTACTGGCGCAAGCGCAGCCGGCGCAGGCGCAGTCCCCCGCGAAGACCGTTGATAAATCAGCAGCTTATTACCATTATTCCCTGGGCCATCTCTATGCGGAGCTGGCTGGGGCCTACGGGAATCGCAGCGATTATGTCACCAAGGCGATCGAAAACTACCGGCTGGCCATGAAAGCGGACCCCTCGGCGACTTTTCTGAGCGAGGAGTTGTCGGACCTTTATATCTCGGCGGGCAAGCTTCGCGAAGCGGTGCAGGAAGCCGAGGAAACGCTCAAGCAGAACCCGAACGACCTGAACGCACACCGCATTCTGGGCAGAATTTACACCAGAATGATTGGAGATTCCCAGCAGGGCCGGATCGATGAAGGGATGCTGAAGAAGGCCATCGAGCAATATCAGAAGATCACACAGCAAGCTCCGGCCGACACCGATACATGGCTGATGCTGGGCCGCTTGCAAAAGATCGCGTCGAACTCTGTCGAGGCTGAGAAGTCGTATCAAAAGGTGCTCGATCTGGACCCCGGCAACGAAGATGCGATGACGGGGCTGGCGATGGTGTACGCGGACTTGGGCAACACTAAGGGCGCAACTGAACTGCTGCGGCGGGTTGCGGAAAAGAGCCCTTCCCTGCGCACGCTGACGCAGCTTGCCGGCACATACGAACAGATGCACGATTATTCGCTGGCGGCCGAAACGCTTCGGAAAACGCTGGAGCTTTCGCCGGGCAACGTAGATGTGAAACGCGCCTACGCGGAAAACCTGTTGCGGTCCGATCAGTTGAACGAGGCGCTGAAGGTATATCGGGAATTGGTAACAGAGGACCCGAAGGATCTGCAATCGCATTTGCGTATTTCTCAGATCTACCTGCAACAGCGTAATTTCGCGAAGGCTCGCGAGGAATCGGCCAAAGCGAAGGAACTGGAACCATCCAATCTGGAAGTTCTTTATCACGAAGTCAACCTGTTGGATGCGGAAGGCAAAGTTCCTGAAGCCATCCGTGTGATGAAAGAGGTGCTGGCTTCCTCGGCAAAGCCGAAGTATTCCGTTGGTGAGAAAGGCAGCCGCGTAAAGCTGCTGCAACGGCTTGCGGAGCTCTACCGTGCAAACGAGCAGCCCAAGGACGCAGCGGATACGTTCCGGCAAATGGGAGACCTGGACCCGGACATGGCGTCGCGGGCGGCCGCTCAGGTGATTGACACCTACCGGACAGCAAAGGACTACAAGAAGGCCATGGAAGAGGGCGATACGGCCATCAAGAAGTATCCGAATGACCGGATTGTTCGCGCCGTAAGGGCTTCCCTGCTGGCTGAGACCGGGAAGACCGATGAAGCCGTCGCCGAAATGAAGAAGCTGCTGGATGGCAAGAACGACCGCGAAACGTACATTTCACTAGCACAGGTTTACGACAAGGCTAAGAACTTCACCGAAATGGCGAAGGCGATCGATGCCGCGGATAAGCTCTCCGATTCGAAAGAGGACAAAGAGTCCATTGCCTTCATGCGCGGCGCGATGTACGAGAGGATGAAGAAGTACGATCTGGCGGAAGCAGAATTCCGGAAGGTGCTGGATGTGAATCCGAACAATGCGTCCGCTTTGAATTACTTGGGCTATATGCTGGCGGATCGCAACGTGAGATTGCCGGAAGCACAGCAGATGATCAACAAGGCGCTGGAATCCGATCCGGGTAATGGCGCATACCTGGACAGCCTGGGATGGGTATACTATCGCATGGACCGCCTGGCGGATGCAGAAAACAGCTTGCGGCGGGCGATGGAACACTACGCGAAAGATCCCACCGTACACGATCATCTGGGTGACGTGCTCTTCAAGGAAGGCAAGATCAAAGAGGCAATTGCGCAATGGCAGACTTCGCTGAAGGAGTGGGATAATGCGGCCCCCAGCGAACTGGACCCGGCGGAAGTTGCGAAGGTACAGAAGAAATTAGAAGGGGCAAGGGTCCGGCTAGCCAAGGAATCGTCTAGTTCGGCAGTCAAGCAACAATAAACAGGCGCGATTTGCGGCGCGGGACTTTATTCCGGTATACTGACTCACGTCGGCGCACCACATTCGGTGCCGCGTGACATCCCTGATCCCGGTATAGCAAGAGAGGAAATCCATATGGAAGTACGTCCGTTGCATGACCGCGTGTTTGTAAAGCGGCTTGAAGAATCAGAATCCAAGGTTGGAAGCATTATCATTCCAGACTCGGCGAAGGAAAAACCGCAGCAGGCTGACGTGGTCGGCGTGGGTAGCGGCAAGTTGCTGGAATCCGGTGAGCGAGCCTCTATGGATGTAAAAGCCGGCGATCGAATCCTCTTCGGAAAATATTCCGGATCGGAAATCAAAGTGGATGGCGAAGAGTACCTGATTCTCCGTGAAGACGAGATTTTGGGCGTGCTCGAATAAGCTGTACACGAGAGGCTTACACCCAGCGTCCAACGGCTCTGTTAAGCTAGATTACACAACCCAATTTTCACCCCGGAATCAGGAGTTACCAGAATTATGTTTCGTATTAGTCTTTTGCTGCTTGCCTCTCTCGCTGCCGCTTCCGCGCAGACCAAGGTCGGGATTATTAATGTGCAGAGCGCCATTCTGGAGACAGGAGAGATCAAGAAGGCCCAAGCGGAGTTAGAAGGCCGCTACAGGCCACGGCAGCAGAAGGTAGAGGGCCTGCAAAAAGAGCTAGCGGATTTGCAGAACAAACTTCAGACCATGCAAGGCAAGCTGACGCCCCAGGCCGAGCAAGAGATGCAAGTTACCGGACAGAGGAAACAGCGCGAACTGCAGCGGCTGGTGGACGATCTGCAGGCCGATGTGGATCGCGAGCGAAATGAGATCTTATCGAAGTCGGGTGGCCGTATGCAGGAAGTGGTGAAGAAATTGGCGGAAGAGAAGGGCCTTGATGTGATCGTCGATTCGGCCAATACTCTTTATTTCAAGCCAACGCTTGAGCTGACGAAAGACGCGGTTGCCGCCTACGACAAAACATATCCCGCCAAGTAGACGGGGCGGAGTAGAATGATGGCATGGCTGGCTACCTGGAAGGTTACGGTGCGGGCGAGGAGCGCCGGGAAAAAATCGTCCGGTGGATCGTGCTCTCCGCAATTCTACTGATCATCATCGGGATAGTGGCTTATTTTCAATTTCGAAACTATCGCGAGGAAAAGCAGATTCAAACTTTTCTGGGCGATTTGAAAAGGCAGGACTACAAATCCGCTTATGCGCTGTGGGGTTGCACGGATGCCCACCCGTGTCCGCAGTATGCCTTCAATAGGTTCATGGAAGACTGGGGGCCGCAGAGCCCTCACACCAACGTGGCGTCCGCAAAAGTGACGAAAACAAAGTCTTGCGACACGGGTATTATCCAGTTCATCGAATTTCCGGGGAAGGGCGAAGTGCAGCTCTGGGTGGAGCGGCGGGACAACGTCCTCGGTTTCGCCCCGTGGCCGGTGTGCAACCCGCGCATGCAAGTTCCCTGATGCCTATACCGATTCAACACGTCTAAACCATATGCGAGTTCCTATTGCCATCCTGGCCGTTCTGGCCGCCGCCGGTTATCTCCGAGCGCAAACACCGCGAGTGGCGCAGCCCCCTGCGGATTGGACCACGGCCACGGATCTGCCCAGCGTGGACCTCAGCAGCTTGACGGCGCCGCAGAAAAAGTCTGCGCTCAAGAGCATGCATGTGGAAAATTGCATTTGCGGGTGCAACATGAAAGTGGCGCAGTGCCGGGTACTCGACCCAAACTGCGGCGATAGCAAGGCGCTAGCAGGCATGGTGGTTGGCGGTGTTAAAGAAGGCAAATCGGCGGATCAGATTCACGATGTGCTGATCAATTCCGGGCTGGCGAAAGCGCGCGCCTCGGCGAACAAGATCCTGAGCGATCCGGTGAAGATTCGTACGGCCGGTTCGCCGTCGAGGGGCCCTGAGAAAGCACGGATCACCCTGGTGGAGTTTTCCGATTTTCAGTGCCCGTACTGCTCAAGGGCGATAGCCGATGTACACGCGATTCTGCAAGCGTACCCGAACGATGTAAAGCTGGTGTTCAAGCAGTTCCCTCTGGAGATTCATTCGGAAGCGAGGCTGGCCGCCGAAGCGGCTCTGGCGGCGAACGAACAGGGCAAGTTCTGGCCATTGCATGACAAGATGTTTGCGAACTTCCGCAAGCTGTCGCGCGACAACATATTTCTCTGGGCGAAAGAATCCGGGCTCGACATGGAGAAGTTCAAAGTGGATCTGCAGTCCGGCAAATTTCGGCCAGTGGTGGATAAGGATGTTCAGGACGGAGTGGAAGCCGGCGTTCAGGGGACACCGACGTTCTTTATCAACGGACAACGCTACAACAGTTCTCTCGATTTGGCCCAAGTAAAGCCCATTCTGGATGCGGAACTGAAAAAGTGAGATCAGCCTTTCAATGACAGCCGCGGCAGGTAAACCGTCTGCCGTGGCAGACGGCGCAACTCTGCTTATCCAGATTGGCCTTTCCCGATGCATGAAAATCGAGCCACTTTGCATCGTGGCTCCCCGGCGTTAATTTGAAGGTTTCCGCGTGACAGGTTGTGCAGCTAAATGGCGGTTCGATTTTGGTATGGCAGACAAGACAATCGGCCATCCGCGGGAACGCCGCATCGGTCACAACACTCGATTCTTCTAGTCCACGATGGCAGGCTTCGCACGGATTCTTCGTATTGAGGAACCGGCGAATATCGCCGGGCGCAGACAAATATGCCTTTGAATCGATGGCAGCCGCAATCGCCGGAGCCATGTTCCCCATTTTCAGATGTTGCTGGTGGCTGAATTTTGCTAGTCTTTCCGGGCGAGGTGCTTTGATCGCACGCCATTCCTTGTGACAGTTCAGGCAGGCCGCCGGCTGCGGAAGAGTGTTGTCCTCCACTTTGGTGCTGGTGGAGGCGGACGTGTGGCAACTCAGACACTGCAGCTTCAGTTGCAGATGCGTTTTGTGTGAGAACCGCGCCGCTTGCGCCGCCTCACACAGAATCAGAACCGCGGCTAACGCTTGTAGGAGATGCGCCAAATCTTGTGGCCGCCGTCGTCACTGACCAGAAGACTTCCATCCTGCATTTGGAATACGCCCGTGGGCCGTCCCCAGACTTCGCGCTTATCGGGAGAAAGCATCCAGCCCTTCAAAAAATCCTGCGGACCGCCGGTTGGCTTACCGTTCTGGAATGGAACAAATGCAACCGATTGCCCCACTCGCTTCTCACGATTCCACGATCCGTGGAACGCCAGAAAAGCGCCGCCCTGGTATTGTTGCGGGAACATCTTGCCGGTGTAGAAAGTCCAGTCGATCACAGCCACGTGCGCGCCAAGCGAAACGTCTGGAGTGATGGTCTTCGTCACCAGATCGGGCTGCTGGCCCTCGTTGCGTGGATCTTCGTTTGGTCCGAAATAGGCGTATGGCCAGCCATAAAATCCGCCCTGCTGGATGTGGGTGAAGTAGTCCGGCACCAGGTCGTCGCCGAGCGCATCGCGTTCCTGAACCGAAGCCCACAGGGTCTCCGTTCCGGGATAGAAATGGATTGCAGTCGGATTGCGTGTGCCGGATGCGTAGGGTTCGTATCCGTTGCCATCCAGATTGTAACGATTAATTGCGGCACGCTGCTTCGGCTCACCGGGTGAAACGTTCGATCCCGATCCAACTCCCACGTACAGCTTCTGGGCGTTCGGATCAATGGCCAGACTTCGCGTCCAGTGCCCTTTGCCCATCCCCGGATAGGAAACGATTTCTTCACCCTTTCCAGCCGTCATGGTTTTGGAATCGTACTTGTAGCGCTTGATCGAGGTAGGCTCTCCGACATACAGGTAATCCTGCCACCAGGCCATCCCGTACGGCCGGTCCAGTCCAATGATCAGCTTTTTACGCGCGCTTGCGTCCAAAACTTTGCCGTTCACCGCGACAATGGTGACGCCGCCGCCCTCCACGCTCTCGGTGATAAGCAATTCGCCGCTCGGGCCATAAATCATAACGCGGGGCTTCTGCAGGCCGTCCGTGTATTCGTCGATTTGGAATCCGGCAGGTACCTGTAACTGTGCGCCATTGGGCTTGGAAACCACGCGAGGCCCGTTATTCGCCGATGGCGTGGCGAACGGAGGCGGTAACTTCGTCGCAATTTGCTGCCATGCGAGCGCCACTCCAACGGTGGAGAGGGCCAGACAAGAAAACAGAATTTTAGATTTCTTCATGGGACACCTGGACCATGATACCTGTAGTTCAACTTTTTTCCGAACAGGGGCTGACTGAAACGATTCCGCAGACCGGGAGTCACATGTGTACATCGGAGGAGGCACCCCGTTTGAAACCCATCCAGTGGCTCGCGGCCTGGGGCACTATCTTGAAAGGCCACGCGCCAATGTTGTCCATTGAGATCACCCGTGAGTGTCCTCTTAGTTGTCCGGGATGTTACGCATATGGCGAGGATCATTTAGGAGGCGGGGCGACCCTGGCCAGTCTCAGCGATTTCAGAGGCGACCAGCTTGTAGATGGCGTGATTCAGTTGGTCAACAAGCACCAGCCGTTGCACATCTCGCTGGTAGGCGGAGAGCCGATGCTGCGCCATAAAGAGCTCTCGCGCATTTTGCCGGTGTTGAGCGGTATGGGTAAATTCACGCTGGTGGTCACAAGCGCGGTGATCCCCATTCCAAAAGAGTGGATGAGTTTGAACCGCATCACCGTGGCAGTTTCCGTAGATGGTTTACCCGCGGAACACGATGTGCGCCGGAAGCCCGCCACGTATGACCGCATTCTCCGCAATATAGAAGGCCGCCGGGTGAACATCCACGTGACCATCACACAGCAGATGTTGAATCGTCCGGGGTACATGGCGGAGTTCTTCGAGTTCTGGAGCGCAAGACCCGAGGTGGCCCATTTTTGGGTCAGCCTGTACACGCCACAAATTGGTGAACTCAGCGCTGAAAGAATTACTCCGGAGAGCCGCGCAGCACTGGCTAAAGAACTGCCCGAGCTTCGGAAGCGATTTCCGAAGATGCTGATGACCGAAGGATTTGCGAAAGCCTATGTTGAGCCCCCGCGCAATCCGTCTGAGTGTACGTTCGCGAAGATGTCGGTGAATTATTCCGCCGACCTCCGCACCAGGGTGGAGCCCTGCATCTTCGGCGGCGATCCCGATTGCACCAACTGCGGTTGCGCGGTCAGTGCCGGGTTTCACTGGGCGGGCAATCACCACATCACCGGTCCATTGAGCGTCCGTCATCTGGTGAACGCCTCAGTAGCGATCGGCTCGGCGATGAACAGAGTGCGCAAGCGAAGCGAAAGCGAAACACGGTGGCTCCCTCCTGAGGACCGGCCCGATCCAAAACTGACGCAGATTCGGTTTTAACCGTTCCACCTCTTACACTGGGGGGAGATGAAGAAGACTTTCCTCCCAATTTTGGTACTCATTCTAGTTTCTGTTCCTGTCATCTTGCTCTTTCTTTCCAGCACCCCTTCTGTCCGCATTGATCCAGCGGTACACGTGCTTGGCGCCGAAACACCGGTGAAGTTGCAAGTAAACGCGCCGCACGGCGCCCGCCGGATCACGGCGTATCTCGAACAGAACAACAATCGATACCGGGTATTCGAATCTACGCAGCCGGCGGCACGCTTTTGGTTTTGGCGTAAATCGGTCCAGCCGCTGGAGATCACGTTTCCCGCCGGCACGAAGCAAGCGGGGGCAGTCCAGGACGGCAAGGCGAAGCTGGTTGTTGAAGCTGTATCCAACGACCTGCGCGGGCAGCAGGCGGCCGCTTCCACCGAGGTCGAAATCAACACACGGCCACTCACCCTCACCGTGGACAGCGCGCAGCATTATGTGAATCAAGGCGGCACTGAGATGGTGACGTTTGGCGTGTCTGGTTATTCCACAGAGTCGGGTGTGCGGGTAGGAAAATACACGTTCCGCAGCTTTGCTCTTCCGGGCAGACCAGGTGAGCGCTTCTCAATTTTCGCGTTTCCGTGGGATGTTCCGGCCGGGTCGGTCCCGGTAGTTTACGCACGCAATCCCACCGGCGCCGAGGTAACCGGCAAGTTCTGGTTCAAGCTCTTTCCAAAGAAGTTCCGCACCCGCGATCTGGATATTTCGGATGCATTTCTGGAGCACGTAGTCAATCAAATCGATAAGGGTGGTTCCGGCGATCTGCTGTCGAGATTCCTAAAGATCAACGGCGATCTCCGGAAGCAAAATAACCGGACGCTGTCGAATCTGCGGTTGAAGACGGCGGAGAAGATCCTGTGGGAGGGTCCATTCACGCAGCTCGGGAATTCCAAGGTGGAATCGCAATTCGCCGACCAGCGCACCTACGTTTACAAGGGCAAAAAGGTGGATCAACAGATGCATCTCGGCTTCGACCTGAGCGTGACCAAGAATGTTGGCGTGGCTGCGGCGAACTCCGGGATAGTGCTCTATGCCTCCGATCTGGGCATTTACGGGAATTGTGTGGTGGTTGACCACGGCTACGGCCTGCAATCGATTTACGGACACCTGAGCGAAATCGGCGTGAAGCCGGGCGACGGCGTCAAGAAAGGACAGATTCTCGGCAAGAGTGGCGCGACGGGTCTGGCCGGGGGCGATCATCTTCACTTTTCGATGCAAGCGGATGGAGTACAGATCAACCCGGTGGAATGGTGGGACGAACACTGGATTCACGATCGGATTCTTAGCAAGCTGCCATCAAAATAGGGCCAGTCTCCGCCAGGCACAAGCTATGCGCCTTAGTAAGTTAAGATATTCCTGGGATTGCTTACGCTAGATTTCAATAGCATCTGGATTGCAGGTAGTGGACAATGGACAAAGAATGAGAGTTACTGTAACCGGAACTGGATATGTGGGCACCGTAACCGGTGCTTGTTTGGCCTACCTGGGCCATCGCGTCACCTGCGTCGACACGGACGCGCATAAGATCGCCGTTCTGCAAAAAGGCGGAATGCCTCTTTACGAGCCGCATCTTCAGGAATTACTGAATATCGTCTCGAAGAACGGCGCTCTTGACTTTACCACTGAAATTGAGGCGTCTGTTGCGGAAAGCGATGTCATCTTCATCGCGGTTGGCACCCCTCCCCGTCCCAGCGGTGAAGCCAATCTCACGTTTCTCGAAGCAGTGGCTCGCAGCATCGGGGCGTCCATGGACTCGTCGCGGTTCCGGGTGGTGGTAAATAAATCGACCGTTCCAATCGGCAGTGGCAATCTGGTGGGCGCGTTGATTCGGGAAGGAATTATTGAGTCCCGGCCAGGACAGGAAAAACGGATTTCGTTTGCCGTTGCCAGCAACCCCGAGTTCCTTCGCGAAGGCTGCGCTTTGGCCGATTCGCTTTACCCCGATCGCATTGTGATTGGAACCGAAGAGGAGCACTCCATGCAGTTGCTCCGTGAACTGTACCGTCCTCTCATTGCTCAGGACTTCGCCGCACCCGGGTTTCTGCCGCGGCCTGCCGGTATGGCGCAAGTTCCGCTGGTGACAACCACTCTGACTAGCGCGGAGATGATCAAGTACGCTTCCAATGCATTTCTGGCCACCAAAATTGGTTTTGCTAATGAGATCGCAAATATTTGTGAGCGTGTCGGGGCCGATTCAAAAGAGGTGATGGCCGGAATCGGCCTCGATTCGCGAATCGGTTCGGGCTTCCTCAATGCAGGTATCGGATGGGGCGGAAGCTGCTTCGGGAAGGATATTCAATCCTTGCTGCACACCGCGCGGGATTACGGCTATCAAGCGCGATTGCTGGAAGCTTCCCTAGAGGTGAACCGGTCACAGCGTCATGTGGTCATCCAAAAGTTGCTGGAAAAGCTTTATATCTTAAAGGGCCGCACCATCGCTCTGCTTGGGCTTGCCTTCAAGCCAGACACGGACGATCTGCGCGATGCACCCAGCCTTCAGATTGCCGAGCGCCTGTTGCAAATGGGTGCGCGAATCAAGGCTTATGATCCAGTTGCGATGAATGCCTGCCGCGAACAACACCCTGAACTGAAAATTCAATACTGTACCTCCACTTTGGATGCAGTGACCGACGCCGATGCGCTGGTTGTGATCACCGAATGGAATGAATTCCGCACCGCGCGTTTATTCGACGTTGCGCAACGGATGGCGCGGCCGGTAATGGTGGATGGGCGTAACATCTTCGACCCTGAGCTGGCTCGCCAAGCGGGGTTTGACTACACAGGTATTGGCCGCCGTGAGAAGATGGCGAAAAAGGCCGCGCCGGCTGAAGCCGCTTCGGCGCCTCTCGCGTAGGCCAACGCTGTATCGGGCGGTGGATAAAGCCGTTCGAATGGTTGATTTCTATCTCAGCGAGCAGCGGGATGTGACGATCAGCGGCATCGAGCTTGTACAGAAGATTCAGAAGCATCAGTTTAAGACCGGCAAAGCTGGGGCGCCGCTCAGTCACAATGCCGGAACTTTGGAACCCGTGCTGGCCGCCTGATCTGAAATACCAGAAATCCAAAGGCGCACTGCGCCGCTTACAAACTTTGCACCGGAGCTACGGTAGGACCAGCAACATTTATGAGGCAACGGCTCCGCACTGGTAGCAAAAGTCGTGAGTCAATGCGCCGCGCTTTATGATTGCCGCCGAACATATCGCTGTGCACGCGCAACAATTACCGCTTCTAGCGGATAGTTAGGGTGTCTTGATAAAACCCTTAAATATTCGGCCCATGTTCAAGAAATCCTCCAGGTTTGACGGCTTTGTAAAGTAATGGTCCGCGCCAAGCGCCGCTACCTCCTGTTTGTCCTTCTCTGCCTCAGAGGAGCTAAAGACTACGACCGGAACTTTACCGCAGACGGCACTTCGCCGGATGCGTTGAAGCACCTCCCTCCCCGTTCTTTTTGGAAGGTTCAAATCCAAAATCACCATCTCTGGACAACCACCTGGTCCCGCATCTACTTCATCCAGGAACTTGCACGCCTGCTCACCGTCAGATATCGCCACAACCTCATGTTGGACATCGTGCTCTTTTAGCGCAAAACGGATCAGATCAACGTCACCGGTGTTGTCTTCGACAACGAGTATCCATGCTCCTTTTGCACGACGAACCGGTCGCGCTTCAGTCGCCGCCCGGAAGTGTGAAAAAAAAGGTCGATCCTCGTCCGGGCTGAGATTTAACCCAGATGCGGCCGCCGGCACGCTCAACGATGCGCTGGCATATGGCCAAACCAATGCCGGTACCGGGATATTGCTCGGAAGTATGAAGACGTTTAAAGATTCCAAAAATCTGCTCCTGGTAATGCTCTTCAATGCCTATTCCGTTGTCCCCTACGAAGAACTCCACTTCGCGCCCACGGGAAGCTGCGCCAATAGTGATTTCCGGAGTGTCCTCGCTCCGATACTTGATAGCGTTTCCAATCAAGTTTTGCAGCACCTGCGTCAGATGCACCTGAGCGGCCTTGACCCTCGGCAAAGACGAGTAGATCATCCTCGCTCCAGACTCCTCGATACCCGTCGCCAGATTTGAGAGGGCCTCATTCAGCGCTTCGTTAGCGTCGGTAAGTACTACCAGTGATTCCACCGTCTCCGCCGCTTGGGTATAAGCGAGGAGGTCGCGCAGGAGGGCCTCCATGCGCCCGGCACCCTTGAGTACATATCCTAAAAATGCCTGTGCCTCTTCATCAAGCTGGCCTTTGAGTTTTCTAGCAAGAAACTGGGTATAGATTGAGACCATGCGCATGGGCTCCCGTAAATCGTGCGAGGCTGAAAAAGCGAACTGATTCAGGTCGCCATTCAGGCGTTCCAGGTTTTCGTTCGACTGGCGAAGGGCCTCGCTTGATCGTCTGGTTTCATCGAACAGCGACGCGTTATCGAGCGCAATCGCCGCCTGCGCCGCAATGCCGGCCGCGATCGTCTCAGCTTCCTCGCCAAAAACCCCGGCATCGGAATGTCCAAAAAAAAGACCGCCTACCACACTCCCACTCCTGGATTTTACCGGAACAGCCAAATAGCTCCGCACTGGTAGATGGCCCTTCGGAATACCGTGATACGGCTGGTTTTTTCCGTATCGAGGGTCTTTTGTGATGTCCTCACTTCGCACTACACCCTCTCCGCGAAACGTGGGCCCGAAGACATGGGTATTCCGCGGCATCGGAAAACCGGCGAAAGCTTCCCGAGGTACCCCCGACAACGTGTAGAGCACGTACGATTCTCCGGCCTCATCCACAAGCGTATGGAAGAACGCTCCGAACTGCGCCCGGATAGCCTCCGTCGCAATATCCGTAATTTTTTGGGTCAGCTTCCGTGGTTCGAGTTCTGCCGTAAGCAACGGACCGATACGATTAAGGACCTCCGCGGTTTCCCGGGCTTTCTTTTCTCGCGCCTCGGCCTCTAGCTGAGTCGTGATGTCGGTGTTTGTCCCGAACCACCGCGTCACGCGGCCCTGCGCATCCTTGACTGGTTCCACTTGTGTAAGAAACGACCGAAAATGGCCATCCCCGCCTCTGAGCGGAAACACCATCTCGAAGCCATCACCGCTCCGAATAGAACCCGTCCATCGTTCGAGAACCGAAGGCAGGACCGTGGCGTCGTGCACCTTTTCCCATCCCCAGCCCTCCATCTCCTCTGGGCTTGTACCGGTATAGTCGTACCATCGGCGGTTGTACCAAAAGATACGTCCGTCCGGATGCGCCATCCAGGCGAGATTCGGAATGGCGTCTGCCAGCGTTCTAAACTGCTGTTCACTTTCCCGAAACGTGCGTTGGATCCGTGCGCGCTCGATAGATTCCCAGCACCGGCTCGCCACTAATTGTACGAGGTCAATTTCATGGGAGCGCCATTTCCGTGGAACGGCGCTGTGCACACCTAAGCCAGCCACCAACCGCCCCGTTTTTACGAGCGGGGCCGAAATCGCCGCCGATATCCCCATCGTCCGGTACGCCGCAGAAACATCCGCGGTGCGCGAGTCTTCGATTACGTACGGTTTCCCAAACTGCATTGTCCGAAGGAAGCTCTCACCGAAGACTGCGAGAGGATATTCACCAACGATGCTCGGCAGGTTTCGAGAATAGTTGCCCATTACATTGCAGCTTCCCAAATCTGTATCGATTTCCGCATATGAGCACCGATCGGCACCGAGATGCTCCGCAAGTAAACGGGTCACCGTCCGCATCAGCTCCGTAGGGTCTGATAACGGGCGAATCGTATCGTCCAAGCGGACCAAGAAGGCGTCATGGAATTCGGCCTCCTTGCGGCTGGTGATGTCACGAGTGACCGAGAGGGCGCCGATCACCTCGCCCGCCGCGCCGCGAAGCGGCACTACATCCGTTTCGAAAATGCGCTCAGTACCTTTCAGGCCCCGAATGCCGAATTCGAGCCGGCCACCTGAGCCTCCGTTGAACACACTTTCGTTAGCAAGCCGGAAAGCCTCACGGTCTTGTTCCTGAATGAGCGGATAGACGCAGCTTCCTAGTACCTGCTCTGGACAATCAGCCTCAACCATTCGGAGTCCGGCTGCGTTCATGTTCAAGATATTCCCATTACGGTCGAGAACCTTGATGCATTCGGGCATCGATTCCAGCACGGTTCTCCGGTACTCGTCACTCACGCGCAGCGCTTCTTCATCACGCTTCCGCTGCGTGATATCGCGAGCCACTTTGGAAGCGCCGATGATCTCTCCATGAAGGCCGCGGATCGGTGACATGCTGAGCGAGACGAAAACTGTGCGGCCGTCCTTTGACCGGCGTTCAGTCTCAAAGTGATCAATCTCCTCGCCACGCCGTAAGCGGGCGAGTACCTGCTCCTCCTCCGCTCTTCTCTCGGGCGGAATAATGAGCGTAATGTGCTGACCGATCGCCTCCGCCGCCGTGTATCCGAAGATCTTCTCGGCGGACCGGTTCCACGAGGTGATCACTCCTTCTAATGTCTTACTTATGATCACGTCATCTGACGAGTTCACAATTGCGGCAAGCCTTGCGCGCGTGTCACTTTCGAAGTTCCGCTCAGGAACGTCTTCTTGAATGAGGGAAACAAAACCGAGCACCTTGCCGTCGCTGCTTAGATGCGGAGTGTACCAGACGCCAACCTCATGCAGTTTGCCATTTGCACGCCGCAGCGAGGCGGCAAAGCTCACGCGTTCCCCACTCAGCACGCGTTCAATGTATGGCTCCGCCAATTGATAATGTGCGGCGCCTGTTACTTCGGCGATCGACTTTCCGAGAATCCCGGCACGGGTACTGCCGAAGAACACTTCATAGGCACGATTCACATGGCGGTATCGATGCTGCACGTCGATATAGGCAAGCAGCGCCGAAACCTCCTCAGTCAGCAACAAAGGACCGACGCCATTCAGGGGCGGTTGCGATTGTTCGTTGTCTTCTGTTTGGGCGGCTGGCGTCATTTCGCTCATCTACACTCCCGTGTGGAGCGTGCGTGAACTGGAGCGGCTCCGTGTTGAAATGAGGGGGACATTAGACAGTTGCTGGACACAGTTCGAGCTGCCTCTTCAACATGTTTACACATTCCGTTAGTGCCAATCTCGTCGATAAAAGGCAATGAGGCTGCCATTGAAACAGGTGCCTGCAAAAAGGCGAGTGCCTCGGAAGCAAACAAAATATCCCGAAGCAGCTTAAGAACTCTGAACCGGACATTCATCACCTATGAAGATGTAGGCGTCGAATGTGGGTGGTAATGCCCCCGAGCCCGGCAAAGAATCTCATCTGCCGAAGCCGGTAGGTTGTCACGCATCCAGAGAATCATTTGTTGCGCCGTGGGAACAACGCCCCAGGCGCCGCGGCACGTCGCATTCAACTGTGATCGGAAATCGTCGGCTCTATCACCAAGCATCTCCCGCAGAGAGACGGTCAGCGCCGCTTCAAGCGCCTCGGCGTCATATGCGGGTAGAAGGTGCGTATGATCCGAAAGAATAGAGTGAATGCCTGAACTCTCAAACTCCGGGCTGAAGATGTCTATGGGGTAGGAGCAAAAGAGGGTTATGCCTAGAACTTCAAGGACTTGGTTCCAGTATTCTTCGAGCTTGATGGCAGCGGAATACTCACCAGCCGTCCAAAGCACCCCGACCATTTCACCATAAGCTCTCACTGTATGCTTCGGCGGGCACCGGAGCCATCCAACCGAGGAGGAGATCGTCTTTTCAAAACGATTCCAATCCGGGACGCCACCTACCATAAACCGGTTAAGCGTCTGTTCGGCATCTAAAAAAAGAAGCTTTCGTTCGCCCTCGGCTGCAGGCACATCCACCCCACGCGATTCAAGGATCTGCTGAAACGCAGACCAGTGGCCGGGTGTCGCGATGACGATTCCACTATCGCCTTGGTCAAGGCCCTCACTGAGGTACCGGCCGACGTTAGGCGCCAGAGCATCATCATTGCCGTACAACTGCACAAAGTGAACGTGAGAGTCAGGCCGATCCAAAATTTGCTCCAACTCGGTCATTGTGCTCCCTCCTACTGTCGGAACTTAAGGCCCACGACCCCCCTTGTAAGGGGCCTCACTTAATTATAGACGTTTCGGCAGGAGCGATCGATGTCTATGGCCAGGTCGCGATGCGCGAGTTGCATAAGCACAGACGCATTTAACAGGTGTCAGGCTAAAAGCCCTAGCAGGGTTGATGGCTCTGATGCAAAGTTACCGAGTGTTGGATAATCAGGCGATGGCACGGGTGCGGAGGGTTGAGGCTTTCTTCAAGGGTCGGCAGTTCGATCGAGAGATCATCGCCTTAGAAGCTCAGCACACGTGACCTGGTGGAAATGATGGCCGAGCGCGGAGCTGTCCTCGTGCACACGGCGATTCTGCGTTGGATGCAGCATTTACGTGCCGGAGTTGGAGAAACGCTGGAACCATCATGCACGTCCGCTTGGCGGTTGGTGGCGGTGTGACGAGACCTACATACGGGTGAAGGGCCGGTGGACCTAATCTGTATCGGGCGGCGGATAAAGCCGGTCGAATGGTTGATTCTATCTCAGCGAGAGACGGGATGCGAGCGCTGCGAAACACTTGTTCCGTAAAGGATGAGCAGTGTTGGCCCGCCACGAGTGATCACTCTCGACGCCTATGCCGCCTCACAGCGCGGGGTTCGGAACTGAAGCGAAAGGCGGGTTGCCGAGGCGTGTCCGAGTGCGGTCGAGCAAGTTTCTCAACCATATGTTTGAGCAAGACCGCCGGCGAATCAAACAGAGAACCAGACGGTGCTCGGATGCAAATAGTTCGATCACGCGGCCGTGACGATCAGCGGCATCGAGCTTGTAGCGCTCATATCGTTTCGATGTTACACGATTCGTCAGCGGCCGCGACCGGCTATTCCCCAAGCACAGGTTCAAAACTTTCTTCAGGGCGGGGCCGCAGGTTCGGATGCTTCTTCAAGATCCGCACGCAAGTGTTCCAGCGCAGCATCGCATCGTCGTTGCCTGGGGGACGCAACGCCTCGGCTTTCTCGTACCACTCCATCGCTTCGCGAAAGCCATTATAAGCGCTGAATGCCGCGCCAGGTCCAGAGTGATCCAGCAGAGCTTTCGCCATTCTTTCCGAAATGATACCGGAGTAGTAGGCGCGATCGTATTCGCCCTTCAATCTCGGTACCACGGCTCTCGCCTGACTTGCCGAGCTCCCCGATCCGAGCTGATCGGTAAGCGCCAGTAGCAGCATTACGAGTGCCTGCTGGTTATCGGGATCGATGCGCAGAATGTCGAGACAGATGCTTTCGGCCAGTGCCGGCTCATTCAGAAGCCGGTACCGTTCTACCTTCTCCAGCGCTTCCGGAATCGCTCCTCCGGAAATCGGTTTCAGTTCGAACATCCTTGCGGTCCCCCCTACCCGGAGCTTGCGGGACGAAACAATTTGAACAGGCGGCCAAGTGGATCGAAAAATTCATCCACCACCCGTTCCTTCAACGGAATAATCGCATTATCCGTGATCTTGATGCCTTCGGGACACACGTAGGTGCAGCACTTGGTGATGTTGCACAACCCTATGCCATCCTGTTCCTTTAATTCCTTCAAACGATCTTGCGTATCCAGCGGATTCATCTCAAGCGCGGCCGCATACACCAGGAACCGGGGCCCGATGAACTGATCGTGCATGTGATGCTCTCGCAAGACATGGCAAACATCCTGGCAGAGAAAGCACTCGATGCACTTACGAAACTCCTGGGGCCGGTCCACGTCTTCCTGTTGCATCCGCCAGGTGCCGTCCGGCGCATCCGGCTTACGCGGTTTGAATGGCCTAATTTGTTTCTTTACCCGGTAATTCCATGAGACGTCCGTCACCAGATCTTTGATGCGCGGAAACGAGTGCATCGGCTCCACAGTCACCGGTTTGTCCAGCGGCAGCGTGTTCAGCCGCGTCATGCACATCAGCTTGGGCATGCCATTGATCTCAGCCGAGCAAGAGCCGCACTTGCCAGCCTTGCAGTTCCAGCGCACGGCCAGATCGTTGGCCTGTTCGGCCTGGATCTGGTGTACGGCATCCAGCACCACCATTCCATTGCCGACCGGAGTCGTATAACTTTGGAATGCTCCGCCTTCCCGGTCTCCCCGCCAGATCTGAAAGGTTGCGGTATCGCTCATTTCATCTCCTCAATCACCTGTTTCAAATCCGGCCGCATTTCCGGTAGTGGCTCGCGCGTCACTTGCATTTGGCCCTCCGCGCCCTGGCGGATGATGATGTTGAACGTCGCGCACTCCGGGCGTTTTTCAGGGAAATCGTCCCGGAAGTGCGCTCCCCGGCTCTCCTCGCGCTCAATGGCAGCCCGGGCGATCGCTTCGGAAACCGTCAACAGATTCGGTAAATCCAGCGCCGTATGCCATCCGCCGTTGTACTCGCGATTCCCGTACACGGCAACGTGCCGGGCCTGCTCCTGCAATTTCGCAATTTCGCGTAAAGCCTCATGCATCTCGTCGTTATGCCGGACGATGCCCACCAGCCTCTGCATCATCCCTTGAAGCTCATGCTGCACCTGATAAGGGCCGCTACCCTGGCGCTCAAACGGTTCCAGCGACGCCTTTGCCGCGCGATCCACATCGGCAGCGTTCACCTTCCCCGCTCCGTGCTCTTTCGCAAACTTGGCCGCAAACTCGCCGGCCCTCTTTCCAAAAACTAACAGATCCGACAGCGAATTTCCGCCGAGCCTGTTGGCGCCGTGCAACCCCGCCGCGCACTCACCAGCCGCGAACAGACCCGGCACTTTACTACTCATCTGCGTATCCGCGTCTACCCGCGCGCCGCCCATCATGTAGTGCGTGGTGGGCCCGACTTCCATCGGCTCTTCGGTGATATCAAGATCCGCAAGCTGCTTGAACTGGTGGTACATGCTCGGCAGCTTCTTTTTGATGTGCTCGGCTCCGTTCGGCAGTCTCTTCTTGATCTGCGCGATATCCAGGAACACGCCGCCATGCGGACTACCGCGCCCTTCGCGAACCTCGCGCATGATGCAGCGCGCCACGTGGTCGCGAGTGAGCAATTCCGGTGGACGGCGCGCTTCCTTGTCGCCCTGTGTGTACCGCCAGCCCTCTTCTTCGTTATCCGCCGTTTGCGTCTTGTAGTTCGCGGGAATATCGTCGAACATGAACCGTCGGCCTTCTTTGTTCAGCAGGACGCCGCCTTCCCCGCGCACGCCCTCCGTCACCAGAATGCCTTTGACGCTAGGCGGCCAAACCATCCCTGTGGGATGAAACTGAACGAACTCCATATCCATCAGGTCGGCACCGGCGTGATAAGCGAGTGCCTGTCCATCGCCGGTGTACTCCCAACTATTGCTCGTGATGCTGAAGGCCCGTCCGATGCCGCCGGTCGCCAGCACTACCGCTTTCGCATGAAAGAGCTTGAAACGGCCCCGTTCGCGATCGTAACCAAAGGCTCCAACCACCCGGCCATCGTCTTTGAGCAACGTAAGAATCGTAAACTCAGCGAAGAAGTCGATGCCGCGATGGACGCCATGGTCCTGCAGCGTGCGAATCATCTCAAGCCCGGTGCGGTCGCCTACGTGCGCCAGTCTCGGGTACTTGTGTCCTCCAAAATTTCGCTGCAGAATCTTCCCGTCCTTGGTGCGATCGAACAGCGCGCCCCAGGCTTCCAGTTCCCTCACCCGGTCCGGCGCTTCTTTGGCATGTAATTCCGCCATTCGGGGGTTGTTCAGATACTGACCGCCGCGCATGGTATCCGCAAAGTGGACCTGCCAGCTATCCCGGTCATCCACGTTGCCCAGTGCCGCTGCCACACCGCCCTCAGCCATTACCGTGTGAGCCTTGCCAAGCAGTGACTTGGTCACCACCGCAACCGTAGCACCGGAAGCCGAAGCCTCAATTGCAGCGCGCAGACCCGCACCGCCGGCGCCAATCACCAGCACATCGTGCTGGTGCGTCTGATATTCCGCCATTAAAGAATTCTCCAGTCAGTCCAGATACCCATCGCGCAAAGCCGCACGTACAAATCGGAGAACCCTACTGAGAACAGACTTAACCATGCAAACAGCATGTGTCTGCGGTTTAGACATGTTACGCAGCCGTAGGCGCCCTTGGTAGAGGGCGAACGCGAAAACTGATCCAGAAAGCCGCCCACAAGGTGCCGCAGCGAATGGCATCCGAAGAGATACCCGCCCAGGAAGATCACATTCACCAGAAGAACGATGGTGCCCACGCCGATTCCGAATCCGTTCTCAAACCAGAATGCTTTCCACACGTCGTGCGCCAGCAGGAACCAGAAAATAATTGCCAGATACATGAAATAGCGATGAAAATTCTGCAAAATCAACGGAAACGACCGTTCACCGAGATAGGATTTACGCGGTTCCCCAACGGTACACGCCACCGGGTCGGCCCAGAAGGCTTTGTAATAAGCGCCGCGGTAGTAATAGCAGGTGAGGCGGAAGCCCCCAGGCGCCCATAAAATAAGCAGCGCGGGCGTTACTGGTAGCCACGCCGGTAGCCAGGCTGGCATCGCTCCGAACCAGGCGTGCGCCGGGTCGCCAAAGAGTTCAGGCGAGTAGAACGGTGACATGTAAGACCCAAAACGGTAGAAATCGCCTTGAAAAGCGGCCCACGTCGAATAAACTATGAACGTGGAAAGCCCGAGAAACGTGAGGAGCGGCCACAGCCACCACGCGTCTCGCCGCGCGGTTTGGCCAAACCGTCCGCGCACCAATGGTACGTCGATTGAAGAGATAGCTCTGCTCCTTCCCGCTGGTTGCCGGAAAATCCCAAGCCTATCTAAACTACTGATAGTCCGTCAAGTTACACCTGTTGCTTCAAGCAACGAAATGGTGTCAGATTACGTCCTACTTTCGTGGATTGCAACTGTGGATCATAGCCGTGGATAGCCCCTCTAGTTCTTATTTTCTGTGGGAAGTGGATAATCGGCCAGTCTCGATTCTTGTCAATCTTGCTGTAATCGACCGCTTGGAGCGTACGCTGCTCAGCGATCCGGAAGCGCACGGCATCCTATATGGCCGCGTGGATCAGTTGCCAGGAAAACGGGGCATTCTGGTGGTGGAACGTCTGGACCATTCCAAGGATCTGCAGAGAGTTGGCTATTACCGGACCGTTCAGAAGGCCGACCTGTCCATTGGCGAGGCGGATCTGGCATCCATGCGCCGGTATCTCTCCGATCCGGCTTCCGTTCTAATGCTCATTCGCCCTTCCCCGGACACCTACGCAACGGCGGGGATTTTCCTTTGGGAAAGCACGATGCAGCAGCCCTCCTCCAGCCACCGTGAAATTCCACTGAACCGGAAGAGCCTTGAGGCGGAAGGTGTTCCGCTGGTGCAACATCCCGCGGCGCAAGATGCGTCGGGAGTGGAAGCCGTCCGGGAGCCAGAGCCGGAAAGTCAGCCGCGCAAACCGATATTCCGATCGAATCCCTGGGTGCTGGCAGCCTTGGCGGTTATCGTGCTGGCGCTGCTGCCAACGCTGATCCGCCGAAAGGCAGGCATTAATGCATCCCGGCCTCCCGCTGTGGCGCAATTCGGCCAGACAGCGGCGCTCGATCTCAACGCGCAGCGGAGCGATAAATCGCTCCGCGTCACCTGGAACCGGGTGAGCCCGCCAATCGTCGACGCCGAGCGCGGCGTCCTGTGGATTAAAGATGGCGCGAACGAGCAGCGTATCGATCTGGACCCCCGTCAGTTGACCACCGGCAGTGTAATCTATTGGCCAAACTCGCGAGATGTCACCTTCCGGTTGGAAGTCTTCGGTATTTCCAAGTTTGCCAGCGAATCGGTTCGGGCTTTATACAGTACGCCGGAGGTAGCGCCGGTGGCGATTGCCACGAACAGGGCCGATGTTAAAACCGAGGTTAAAAACACGGCTGCGAACCCCGTTACGAACACCACTCCCAAAACTGTCGAGACGCGTGCCCGGACCAAGGACGAGGCCACAACTCCGAACGCTACCCCGGCACCGGCAACGCAGCCTCCGGAGACCCTGGCCGCGAAAACATCGGAGCCGCCCAGTGCGCTAGTGCCGGCATCCGCGAGTCCGGTAGCCGAGCGAACGGAGTTCATCCCGGAACAGCGTGTGGCGCTCAAGAATGCGATAGCCGGTACTACCGTGGACGTTGAGCCTGTGGACGAATCCGGCCTTCGCAAAGTGGTACAGACCATCCCGGGTCTGCGGTCTCTGCAACGCAATCGCTACAAGGCCGGCGATCATTTCACGCCCGCCAAGGCCATTAAGAGGGTGACACCTGCCGTGCCCGCCGCTTTGCGGAGTGGCATCACCGGAGAAGTCCCTGTGGACCTGAGAGTATCAATCGACGAGGAAGGGAACATTTTCCGCACGGAAGTGCTGTCCGGCAAAGCGGACAATCGCCTGCTCAATCTGGCCGCCGATGCGGCCAAGCGCTGGCGCTTTGAACCGGCCCGGATCGACGCAAAGCCCGTTCCCAGCAAGGTGTTGTTACATTTCACCTTCAAAAATCCCGCGTAAGCCGTTTTCTTTCGTACTGTCTAGGGTATAATTCTTAGTACTTAACGTATCTTAGTCCTGTACAAAGGAGACCCACATGTGGGATAGGAAGAAAGAGGAGGCGCCTTCAAGACCTCCACAACCCGTGGCCAATTCGCCGCAACCAGCTCCAGCCCCGCGCCCAATGGAAGCTCCGCAGCCTCCAAAGACTACCGCGACGATTGGTAAGGCGGTGACGATAAAGGGAGAGATCCACAGTAAAGAAGACTTGTTCATCGACGGCAAGGTCGAAGGATTGCTGGAACTCAAAGAGCATAAATTGACTGTAGGACCGAACGGAAGAGCCGACACAAACATCACCGCTCGTGAAGTGATCGTTATGGGAACGGTGCATGGCAACATTGACGCACAGCAAAAGATCACGATCCGCAAAGATGGGAACCTGATCGGAAACATCAAGACGACCGGAATAATCATCGAGGACGACGCCTATTTCAAGGGCAGCATCGATATTGTGATGAAGACAGACAAGTAACAGGCAGGGCAGGTCCGGAGCATGGGTAACGCTGCGTGGCCTGCCTTTAAGCTCTACGTGTGCAACAATCGGGATCAGTGTGTGGATGAAAGGAAACATGTTGGCCGAGTTTGCCGTCCACAACCATGGGATTCCTTTAGAATGAAATTGCTGCCGACTCTGACCCTGATCGTCCTCTCCGTTGTCCTCCCGGTATCCGCTCAAGATGTGAGCAAAGGAGTCGAACTTTACGAAGCTCACAAATACGCCGACGCGGAAAAAGTGCTCCGTCAAGCCGTCCAAAACGAACCCGAGAACGCCAAGTCCCTCCAGTACCTCGGCATGACGCTCACCCGCCAGGACAAAGCGTCCGAAGGGGAAGAGTTTCTTCGCAAAGCTTCGGGTCTGGATCCGAAATCGGCGTCCATCAAGCTGGCCTTAGCCGGGGCGTATATTGAGGAAAAAAAGTACGATCAGGGGGAGGCCGCTATCGGCGAAGCCGCCGCCATCGACTCTGAGGCCCGCGATCTGCCTTTCTACCGCGGAATGCTCAATGTCTATCGGAAGAATTTTGAGCCTGCGATTCCCGACCTGGAAACCGCGCTGGAGCAGGACCCCAACAATGCATTCGCGCACTATTACCTGGGACTCGCCTATAGCGGCACCAAGCATCCCGACAAAATGGTGGCTCAATTCGAAGCATTTCTCCGGATGGTCCCGGACGGACCTGAATCGAAACGCGTCAAGTCGTTTTTGAAATCTGTCCGCTAATGGCCGAGTCAGCGGTTTGCCAATTTCATCCAAGTTCCGCCGCCTTGCCGCAATCGTCCTAATTGGGATCGTCCTTTGCATCATCGCAGTCTTTGTACTTCTCCAAACTCCGCCGGCCAGGCGATTTGTTCTTCAAAAGATCCAGAATCTGGCGGATGCGCAAGGGATTTCCTTCGACGCCTCGGAACTTGACTACAATCTGCTCAGCTTTTCCGTCACACTGCATAACGTCGTAATCAAGTCAAAGGCCGCGCCGGATCTTCCGCCGATTGCAAAAGTTGACTTGGTGAAAGCGGATGTCAGCCTGAAGCAACTTCTGAAAGGGTCCTACGTCATCAGTGATGCACTCATTCAAAACCCCAGCCTGCATCTCGTTATCGATCCATCTGGAAGGGACAATATTCCCAAGCTCCCGGCGAGCAACAAGACCGGGAAGACGACCATTATCCTGCAGCACCTGACGGTCTCCAGTGGCTCGCTTCGCGCCGAAGAACGCCGCCAGAAGATCGACCTCAATCTGCCGCTTTGGCACATCGCAGTGAATGGCGAACTGGCCACCGCGCAGCACAACATCCAGTTCCAGATCGAGAAACCAGGAAGCATCGGGTTCGAGGACCGCTCGCTTCCAATCACGGATCTTTCCTTGAAGGCCCTGCTGAAAGAGACCGCGTTAGACATCAAGAGCTTCAAGCTCAGCACCGCACAATCCACCCTGGCCTTTTCCGGAGTCATTAACAACTTCAACGACCCTCGTTTTGATATCCACGCTGAAACGAACCTCAGCCTCGGTGCTCTGGTTCAATTCGCCGGCATCAATCAGCCGATCGGCGGCGATGTGAACGTGAACCTCACCGCCAACGGACCGCTGGGGCAGATGCAGGTCACAGCCAATCTCACCGGCAAAGATCTCTCCATCGAAGGATTTCAAGGGATCGCCCTCAATGCCAACGCGAAATACGATGCGGCGCAGAGGCGCGTCCATGTCGCCTCGCTCAGCCTCAACTCGCCCGGCATCGCAATCGAAGGCGACGCAAATTTAGCCCTCGCCGCGCAAGCCGGCCTCAGCGATTTGAACGCAAAGATCAAGTCTATCGATCTCCGCGCTGTAAGCCGAACGTTGAAGCTGCCCGTCCAGATCGCCAGCCGTGCTTCCGGCGAGGTGAAAGCGCATTGGCCAGGCCTCACATACGAGAAGGCGGACGGCAGTGCCACACTGCATCTCTCGGCCACCCGGTCCACTGCTGCCAGAGACGTAGTCCCGCTCACTGGATCTCTCACTGCGGCCACGCACGGCCAGAACATCACTCTGCAAATCGCGCATCTCGACAGCATCGGCGCGTCTGCAACCGGCCGCGTCACCTTAGATCGCCGCAATCGGCTTGGTGGCGAACTGACCGGCGATGTGGCCAACCTCGATCCGTTGATCGCTGGACTGGAAGCTTACCTTGGCAAACCTCCGGGAACTCTGGTAGGTACAGAAATTGGCGGGTCAGCCCACATGAACGCCGTCCTAGCTGGAACCCTGTCCCAACCGCAGTTCTCTGCATCGCTATCGGGATCCAATCTGTCCATCGGCCAAATTCATGACGTGGCCCTCGCCGCGGATGCAGCCTACAACCCCAACCAGATCGTAATTGGCAGCGCGGCCGTCCGCTGGCAGAATCAGTCGATCACTGGTAGCGGTACGGTTGGGCTGAATGGAAAAAGCCCCGCGCTGAACCTTGCCCTAAATGCTGATAACGCTTCCGTCGCAGCCATCCTCTCTGGTTTGGGTAAGCAGGGTATTCCCGTGACGGGCACAATCAATCTTGCGGCAAGCGTAAAAGGTACGCTCAAGCAACCGCAAGCAACTCTCGCAATCACCGCGTCCGACTTGTCCGCTTACGGAGAATCCTGGGGTACGCTGTCCGCCGAGGCTCAGCTTGCGAACGACGTAATCGATATCACCCATCTCGATCTCAACAAAGCACCGGGACAGGTATTACGGGCCACTGGCTTCTACAATCTGGATACAAAAGCCTACCGGTTGCAAACTGCGGGCAATCTTCAATTCCCAGGTTTGACACTCCCTGGCGCAATCCCTGTTCGCGGCGCTATCGATCTGTCCGCTACCGGCGAGGGCACGGTGGATAATCCGAAGCTTGTTCTCAAGCTCAACGCCGGCAATCTTACAGTGCGCGGCGAAGATGTTGGTTCCATCGCGGCGAACATCAACGTCGCGGGTAAGCAAGCGAACCTCGACGTGACTGCTCCCAAATACAAGCTGACGGCAACGGCGGCTGTCGGGACTAGCGATCCTTACCCAATTCAGTTCCAACTGGCCGCGAAGGGCACCGATCTTTCGAAATTACCCTTGAACCTGAATCCGCCGCTGGCCGGTACCATCACCGCGACAGTTCAGGGCTCCGGAAATATCGGTGAATGGCAAAAGGGTTCCGCCGCGGCCCATGTCGACCAGCTTGCCATCACCTGGAACGGGCAGCCGATCCGCACCGAAGGTCCGCTGGATGCTCGATTCGCAAACGGAGTCCTGGATGTGCAACGCGCCACCATCCTTGCCGCGGATTCCCGTGTCAGCTTACAAGGCACGATTCCGGTGGAACCCACTGCTCCCGCCGGCGAACTTCACCTTCAAGGTCAATTGAGTCTCGCCGGTCTGGACAAATTGATTCCTCAGGACAAGCCCGTGGTGGCCCAAGGCCAAGTCACGTTAGACGGCGTGCTGCGCGGCAGTCTCAAGCATATCGATCCAACGGCAACCATCACATTGAAAGACGGCTACTTCTCCGCTCCCGCCGTGAGTCCCGTTTCAGCCGCGAACGCCTCCATTGAAGTCCGCGATGGGACGGTGCTGATCAATAACCTCGCAGCCCAGTGGGCGTCGGCAGCCATCTCCGCGAATGGAGAAATTCCGCTCGGTCTGCTGCCGCCCGATCTGCCGGTTGACCTCACTCGCAAAGGCGGATCTGCGAAGTTCACCGCCACCATGAAAGGTTTGGATCTTGCTTCGATCAAGGGCATCCCCGACAGCGTCGGCGGGACTATCTCGGTGCGGCTCGACGCGCAAGCTTCGAAGCCCGATCTGAACGCGCTCACGGCCAAGCTCAGCTTCGATGAACTCCGGTTGAATCTGGCGAAGATTCCGCTTGAACAGCAAGGAACCTCCACCATCACGGTGGAGAATGGGATCGCACGCGTCGAACAGTTCCGCCTGACTGGCCCGGATACAGCCGTCCAACTCAGCGGCACCGCCGGGCTGAATGAACCTCGTCCGCTCGACCTGCATGTGAATGGAAACTTTGACGCGGCACTGCTGGCGGCATTCACCTCAGATGTACGAGCGCAGGGCGCCACCACTATCCAGCTCGCATTGTCGGGCACGGCTGTAGATCCGAAAGCATCCGGCTTTCTTGAGATGAAGCAGGGCCAGTTGAGCTTGCCTTCTCCGCGTATTGCGGCCGACAACCTCAATGTGCGGATCGACGTAAACGGGAACCGGCTCACTATCGCGCGTCTGGATGGTGGCCTCAATGGCGGTACGCTCACCGGCAGCGGCGGCCTTTCTTACGCGAACGGAGAGCCCGTCGACGTCAATCTGAAGATTCAGGCAAAGGATGTGTACCTCGACTACCCGCAAAATCTGAAGACCGTTTCCAATGGGGAGATCACATTGCAGTCTCAGGCAGACCGCTATGTGCTTGGCGGACGGATCAACATCACGGAGGGTTCTTACACGGATCAACTAAATCTTGATCAGGGCCTTGCCAGTTACCTCAATAAGTCCTCAGAGCTCGACCTTACTCAAGAACGCAATCCATTGCTTCAGCGGCTACACTTCAACATTGCCGTACGGACGCAGAATCCGTTGGTGGTGGACAATAATCTGGCGAAGGCGGAGCTGGACGTGAATGTGCGAATCGCCGGAACTTATTATGATCCTGGTTTAACTGGCCGTATCAACATCGAAGAGGGTGGAAAGCTCAACCTGAACGAGCGCACTTACCTGCTGGATAGAGGCGTGATCACCTTCACCAGCGAGCAGCGGATTGAGCCTTCACTGGATCTTCTGGCGCGTACCCAGGCCGCGGGTTACGACATTACTCTGCAGATCCAAGGTAGTCCCGGAAACCTGGAAACTACTTTCACTTCCGATCCGCCCTTGCCCGAGCCCGACATCATTGCGGTGCTGCTGACCGGCCGCAAGGTGGAAGATCTCAGCGGTCATGAAGTCGATATCGCCAAAGAGCAGGTGCTGTCTTACCTCACCGGGCGCGTTGGAGGCGCCATCGGCCGCAGTATAGAACAAGCCACCGGCTTGAGCCAGGTGCGGATAGAGCCGAACCTGATTGCGAACGAATCGGACCCCACGGCCCGGCTCACCGTCGGCCAGAACATCACCCGCAAATTGAATCTGGTCTATTCCATGAACCTGACCGACAGCAGCGACCAGATCTATATCCTTGAATATGACATCACGAAGCGCTTTCAAACTCGTGGGATCAAGCAGAGCGATAATAGCTACCGCTTCGATTTCAGCCACATGCTCCAGTTCGGCGGAACCGCGGCGCCCACCAGAACTACGGCGGAGCGTGAGAAGCGGACGATTGGCTCCATCGGCTTTACCGGGAACACCATCTTCACCGGCAAGCAGCTTGCCGATCGCCTAAAGGTGAAGCCCGGTAAACAATACGATTTCTTCAAGGTGCGAAAGGGTCTCGACAGGATAGACCAGCTCTATGCGGACAAAGGACTGCTGGAAGCGAAAATTCATTTGAATCGCGAGTCCAAGGATTCAGTCGTTGACCTTGACCTGAACGTGCAACCTGGGCCGCACGTCGATTTCGTCTATGAAGGGTTAAATCCTTCGAGCGGTCTCCGCAAGAAAGTGAGACAGATCTGGCAGGCTGGAGTTTTCGATACGCAACGCGCGGAAGAGGCCGTGCAGGCCATCAAGAATGCGTTGATAGAGAATGACCACCTGCGCCCAAAGGTCGAGTATTCCATCATAACGCCGCAGCCCGCCACCAAACGGGTGCTGTTCGATATCCAGCCCGGCGTTAAGTATCACGATGTCAAGCTCGTGTTTAGCGGAGCCGGCAAGATCGAGCCCTCCGATTTGAAACGTGTCATTAAGGACCAGAAACTCGGCACTGCCGTTTACACCGATCCCGGCAAGGTGGTGGATCTGTTGAGCCGCTACTACCGGGAACAAGGTTATCTGGAAGCGAAAGCCGATCAGCCTCACTACGGCCTGAATCCGGAAACACGTACCGGCACAGTAACTATTCCAATCACCGAAGGCCCGCTCTTCAAGACTGGCAAGCTGGAGTTCACCGGGAACCATGCATATGACAACGGCCAGCTCAGCGCTGACATTGCACTTAAGAGCGGCGAACCTTACAAGCCGGAACTGCGCCAGAAGTCTACCGACAAGCTTCGCGAACTCTATGGTGCAAAGGGCTACAACGATGCGGAGTTCCAATACACGTTGCAGCGTAATCCAACAGCCGGCGTGGTGGACGTTACGTTTCAGATCGCCGAGAATCAGCAAGCCGTTGTGAAGGATATCCAGATCAAAGGCACCGACGCGACCAGTGACGAGCTTGTACGCAATCAACTGGAAATCGCGCCCGGAGACTTCCTCAATTTACAGGCGCTGAGCCGTTCGCGCCGAAACCTCTACCGCACCGGAGCGTACTCATTAGTTGACATCAGTCACAGCGCAGTCGACCAGTCCGGGAATCCGCAACTCAATCAGCAGCCGGTAATTCTCAATGTAAGGCTGCGTGAGATCCGGCCGTTCCAGTTGAATTACGGCGGATATTACGACACGGATCGCGGCCCCGGAGCTATTGCAGACATCTCAAATCGAAATTCTCTGGGCGAGGCTCGCGTGCTTGGGCTGCGCACCCGGTATGACAAAAACCTGCAGGAGGCCCGGCTCTACTTCAGCCAGCCGTTCCTTCGCAATTTTCCTGTCAGGAGCTTGGGAGCCGCCTACGTCCGGCGCGAGGTGCATGAGGACTTCAATACCGACCGGCTCGGATTTTCGTTTGAACAACAGGTGCGCTTCAAGAAATCTTATGTCATGAACTATGGATACCGCTTTGAAGAGACTCACACCTATGAACGCGTGCCAGACCCGCTATTCGATCAGACTCTGCGCGTGGCTCCACTGACCGCGACCATCACGCGTGAGACCAGAAACGATATTTTCGATGCCACCCGCGGTTCTTTTGTGTCACATGCGATTGAGTATGCGCCTCCGTATCTAGGTTCCGAACTGAAATACGCCAAATACTTCGGCCAGTTCTTTAAGTACTTCGCATTCGATAAGCCGGGGCCGATACCGCTTCAGAAAAATGTGATGCGATCGCGCCTGGTATTTGCTACCGCGGTCCGCGTCGGCCTGGCAGGAGGGATCGGCGGCCAGGATCTGATTCCCGGACGTGCCGAAGCGGGGCAGATTGCATTGGGGGAACGCTTTTTCGCGGGTGGCGGGACCACTATAAGGGGTTTCGCGCAGGATGCGATCGGGCCCAGAATTCCTGGCACTAACTCACCCGCCGGGGGGGATGCGATACTCCTCTTGAATAACGAAATGCGGTTTCCGCTCTTCAGCATCTTCGACGGGGTCGGCTTTGTGGATATTGGGAACGTGTACAGGACCCTCGGCGACTTCAATCCAACAGACGTGCGCAAGTCCGCTGGCCTGGGATTGCGAATCCGGACTCCCTACTTCCTGATCCGCTTCGATTACGGATTCAAGCTGGATCGCAGACCTGGTGAAAGTCGCGCACGGCCCTTCTTCAGCATCGGCCAAGCTTTTTAACCGTGACGGCATGTCACTGCTCGGTGGCTTCCGTGTCGAACGTCCGGGCTGGTTCTCACTTAGCCCCAACGAGGAGGAAACACGATATTCGCACGCACTTTGCCAGTTTTCGCGCTCGGCGCTATGTTGCTGTCCGCAGTTCCGATGCATGCGTCGGTGATTCTGACAGCCACGCTCACCGGCTCGCAAGAAGTACCACCCAATACCTCACAAGGAACAGGATTTGGAACCGTAGTTCTGAATGACGCGATGACCATGATCACCGCCAACGAATTTTGGAGTGGCCTTACGGGTCCAGCTACCGTTTCGCACATTCACCTTCCTGGGGCCCTGGGAGTAGTCGCGCCCGTTGTCTTCCCGTTCAGTGGCGTTCCGGCATCCGCCGCCGGCAGCATCCCCCAACAGTCATTCGCAATTACAGCGGCGCAGGTAACTCAGCTTGAGGCGGGGCTCGCCTACATGAACGTCCATACCGCGCTATTTCCGGGCGGCGAAATCCGAGGACAGTTGTTCGTGGTTCCGGAACCTGGCACGTGGGCTTTGCTCGGCGGCGGCTTGGCCGGACTTGCGATGCTCCGTCGGCGCAAGGGCGCCAATCATGAAGGCTAATTTTATTATCGGCCGTATGCTGTTCGGCGGTTTCTTTTTGTACAACGGCATCAACCACCTCAAGCAGCGCGAATCGCTCTCGCAGTATGCGGGGGCCAAACACGTGCCGCAGCCCGATCTGGCCGTTACGGTATCCGGTATTGCCATGCTGGCGGGCGGAGCCAGCATTGTGCTCGGGGTTAAACCCAAGCTGGGAGCCGCCGCCATTATAGGATTCCTCGGGGGGCGTCTCACCCATCATGCATGACTTCTGGCGCGCCGAAGATCCCAATCAGCGCAGGAACGACATGATCAACTTCAGCAAGAATATGGCGCTGCTTGGCGGCGCTCTCGCGCTCATGGGCGTCGAAGAACCCTGGCCCGCAAGCGTTCCCGTTGGCCGGTCCTGTCCCAAAAGCCGGCACGCGCGGGCTTGATTCTAACCAGACGCCTCCATCGGGGGTTCAGTTATTGAAGGTATAATGACTGTACTTTCAGGATGGAGGTTGTCTGGATGCTTGTACGTGCGCGTTTCTTCAGTCCCTGCTTTTTACCACCGCTTTCACCCGTATTTTCCCCACTGTGCCACGCCCAGGCAGTCGCAATCGCCGAGGTTGGGGGCACTGTCACCGGTCCCACCGGCGCGCCGATTGCCGGGGCGCAGGTCCGCCTCACCGAAACCGAAAAACAGCAAGTCCGCACGGCTGTGTCGGATGGCGAAGGCCGCTATGTGCTGCCATCTCTCCCGGTAGGCCCTTATCAGATGGAGGTCACCGCGCAGGGTTTCAAAACCTATAAGCAAAGCGGTCTGGTGCTGCAGGTCGGCAACAATGTGACTGTCAATATCCCTATGCAGTTGGGCTCGGTGAACGAAAGCGTGGAAGTAAGGGCCAGCGCGGGCATGGTGGAGACCAGAGACAACACTATCTCGCAGGGTATTGACGAGCGGCGCATCGTCGACCTGCCGCTCAACGGCCGGCAGCCAACGCAATTGATTCTGCTTTCCGGCGCGGCCCTCACCACTCCGGGCGGCGGCATGACCGGCAGCAAAAACTACTTCAGCTCCACCACCATCTCGGTCGCCGGTGGACAGGCAAATGGCGTCAACTATCTGCTGGATGGCGGCGATAACAACGATTCATTTACCAATGTGAACCTGCCGATTCCGTTCCCGGATGCGTTGCAGGAGTTCAGTGTCCAGACCAGCAGCCTTCCCGCGCGTTTTGGATTGCATCCCGGCGCGGTGGTGAACGCAGTCACCAAATCCGGAACAAATCAATATCACGGAGTTCTTTTCGAGTTCCTCCGCAATGGCAATTTGAACGCCCGGAACACCTTTGCGCCGGTCCATGATTCCTTGAAGCGCAACCAGTTTGGCGGCACGCTCGGCGGCAGTATTATCAAGGACAAGCTATTTTTCTTCGGCGGCTATCAGGGTACACGCCAGCGGAGCGATCCCCCACAGACCACTAGCTTCGTACCGAATGCCGCCGTCCTCAGCGGCAATTTCAGTATCATCGATGCCGCCGCCGCTTCCGGCGGTTGCGTCTCCGGAGCAACCGGAAAAACCCTGAAGGACCCCATCACCGGCTTGGCATTCCCCGGAAACATCATCCCTACTTCGCGATTCAATCAGCAGTCCCTCAACTTGCTGAAGTACATCCCGGCCTCAACTGACAAGTGCGGAAAGTTGACTTACGGCATCCCCACTACCGGCGATGAAAATCAGGAGATCGGCCGCATCGATTGGATACAGAACTCCCGGCATAATATTTACGGACGCTACTTCGTCGCCGGTTATCAGAACCCGCCGATCTTCGACGGCAAAAACCTGCTAACCACAACGCAGGCCGGCAATTTCGAGCGCGCCCAGACCATCACGCTTGCCGACACCATCTCCTTCAGCCCGAACCTGCTGAACGCGTTTCATGCCACCGCAACCCGGCGGCGCGATGACCGCGGAGTATCGGCGGATGTCATAAACCCGCGCACGCTGGGGATTAACGTAGCGGCGCCCGTCCCCAACTTCCTGTTGGCCACCGTCAGCAATTACTTCAGCGTGGGCTGCGGCACCTGCGCTCCAGCTCACTTTAATGTGAATTCCTTCCAGTTCGCGGACGACGTGGACTACATTCACGGCAGGCATCAAATCGCCTTCGGCGTGGATGTAATTCGCGACCAGATGAACGTGATCAACTCATTCCAGCGGAACGGAAACTTCAACTTCAACGGGACCATCACGGGCGACGCCCTGGCCGATTTCATGCTTGGGCTGCAGAACGATTACACGCAGAGCGATACGTTGGACAATGCCACCCGCGCCACCATTTTTGCGCTCTATGTGCAGGACACAATCAAGCTTTCCAGCCGCCTGACGGTGAATGCGGGTTTGCGTTGGGAGCCTACCTTCCCTGCCTACGATTACTTCGCCAGGGGAGACTCTTTCTCCCGGGATGCATTCAGCGCCGGCGTGCGGAGCAAGGTGTTTACCAACGCCCCGATAGGCCTGCAGTTCTATGGCGACCCAGGGATTCCCAAGGCTTACTCAAACAGAAGCATGTTCGGACTTTCTCCGCGGCTCGGCCTCGTTTTTGATCCCAAGGGCGATGGGAAGCAGACCATTCGTGTCTCAGGCGCAATTCTGCGGGACACGGCTGAGGTGTTCTATAACGAACGCCTGACGACCAATTCACCCTGAGGCAACCAGATCGATATTCAGAATCCGGCGGGCGGTTTCACCAATCCGTATCAGGGCTATCCAGGCGGTAATCCATTCCCCAGCCCCGTTCCGCCTCCGTCCAATTTTCCCTTTCCGAATGCGGGCATTTACGTCAACATGCCTATTAATATCCGGCCCACTTATACAGCACAATGGAACGTCAGCCTGCAGCGTCAGCTCACTGAGAACTGGCTCGCCTCCATCAGCTACCTGGGCAATAAGACAACGCACATTTGGGTGGGTGAAGATATCAATCCCGCAGTGTATATTCCCGGCGCCTCCACCACGGGCAATACCAACCAGCGCAGACTCCTTTACCGGCAAAACCCGGCAGCGGGCGCGGCTTACGCTAGCATCACGGAATCCGATCAGGGCGGCAATGGCCATTACAACGGTATGCTGCTATCCATTCAACACCGGTTCAGCCATAACTTCACCCTGTTGAGCAATTACACTTGGTCCCACTGCATCAGCGAGGTGGATTTCACTGGTGAGTTGGCGGGCTCGCAGTATCAGAACCCCTTTGACCGGCACGCGAATACCGGGAACTGCAACTTCGACGTCCGGCACAATTTCAACACGTCGTTGGTTGCGATAACTCCAGGTATGGGTAACAGACTGGTGTCCGCCCTGGTGAAAGGCTGGCAAATTGCGCCCATTCTCTCCGCCCGCAGCGGCATCGCAATCAATGTGACAACCGGAACCGACGCCTCATTGACCGGCGTCAATCAGGACCGGCCCAACCTTGTTTTGCCCAGCGTCTACCCCGGCCAGAAGACCACCGGAGCCTTCCTGAATCGCGCCGCCTTCCAGATCAACGCTCCAGGCACTTACGGTAATCTCGGCCGCGATTCCGTGAATGGTCCGCCGCAGATCAATTTCGATGTCGCCCTGAGCCGCAACTTCCAACTGACAGAACGGTTCCGCCTGGAAGGACGCGGGGAAGCTTTCAATATTGTCAATCGCGCGAACTATAATAACCCAACGACAGCGCTCAACTCATCCAACTTCGGCCGGATCCTGGGCGCGGGCGATCCCAGAATTCTACAGATCGGGCTCAAGCTGCACTTCTGATGAGGCCACGCACTCCCGTAATTCTCTGGCATTTACCAACGCCCATCCATCAATGTCGTTGTTGTAATAAACGAATAAATCTTTCCCCGCCTTCTGCCAGGTTTGTATCCGCGCCGCATCGGCCGCAATCTGTTCCGGCGAATAGCTGCCCGCATACTTTCCAGCTCCGGAACCATGCCGGCGCACATAAATGAACTCCGCGGCATTCTCACGATCGGTCACGCTGCCCGGCATATCATGCAAGCACACCGCTGCCCCGGCTTCATCCAGAACACGATATACGTCATCGCTCAACCAGGCTGAATTCCGGAACTCTACCGCGGCCCGCCACCGGCCGCTGGTAACATCGTGGAATTCGTGCAGGAAATCCCGCAGCTTCTCGACGTTCTTCCCCTGATTCGGCGGCAACTGAATCAACACGGGTCCACGCATCTCTGGCGGCAACACATCAAGAATTTCAAAGAAATTTTCCACGAAGCCGCGCGAATTCAGCAGCTTCTTGTAATGCGTGATGCCGCGCCAAAGCTTCACCGCAAATTGGAACCCAGGCGGCGCAATCCCGGCCCACTGCGCTACGGCCTGCGGCGTAGGAATGCGGTAAAAAGACGTGTTGATCTCAACCGTATTGAAGCGCTCCGCAAAGTATGCCAGCCACTCCCGCTGCTTCACTTCCGCCGGATAAAATCGCAGTTTCCAGTGCTTATAGTTCCAACCGCTCGTCCCAATGAAAAGTTGCCCCACAAGCGCTTCCTCTTTGGGTATCTTAGTTGAGAGCCACTCAATGCTGCTTTCTTGTCTCACACGACGCCACTTGCTCTTCGCGGGAGCCACTCCATTTCTAACGCGGCTCTCCGCGGCAGAAGCGAACCTCAAGATTACCGGGATGCAGGTGTTCGCCGTTAATGCAACTCCGCGAACAAAATGGATTTTCCTGCGCTTGATCACAAACAAGGGCCTCACCGGGTTAGGCGAGGCATCGGATGGATTCGGCGGCAAGGTGCAGGCGGCCGACCTGGGGCGCATCCAATCCACGCTCGGGGAATTCTTTGAAATGGTGCGTGGAAAATCGCCGTTCGACATTGAAGCCTATCGCCAACGCGGCCGCGCAACGGCGATGCAAGGACCGCTTCCAGTGCGAACGGCCTTCAGCGCCGTTGAACAGGCGCAGTGGGATCTGGTGGGTAAAGCACTGGGCGCGCCCGTATACGAACTGTTCGGCGGCAAGCTTCGCGACGAGATCCCGTTTTATGCAAATATCAACCGCGTCACAACGGAGCGCACGCCGGAGAGCTTCGCGGCTTTTGCAAAGCAGGCCGTGCAAGAGGGATTTCAAACTGTGAAGGCTGCGCCGTTCGATGGATTCCCGAAGCTCAGCGATAGCCCAGCCGAGATAACCAAAGCCGCCGACCTCGGTATTGCCTGCGTGGAAGCTATGCGCCGCGCTATCGGTCCATCGTTGCACTTGATGATCGATTGCCACAGCCACTTCGATGTAAAGCTCGCGATTGAGGTCGCGCGACGTCTGGAGCCGCAGAATCTCACCTGGTACGAAGAACCCGTGCCACCACAGAAGACCGAAGAGACTATGAAGATTCATTCCGCCATTCAGCAGCCGATGGCGGGCGGGGAAGTCCTCTTTGGCATGGAAGGTTTTGCGCCGCTGTGCCGCAACAATGCCGTCAACGTGATTATGCCGGACGTGAAACACTGCGGCGGCCTCGCCGAAGGCAGGAAAATTTCCGCTATGGCCGAGCTTGCGGGTTTGCAAGTTGCGCCGCACAACCCCAGCGGTCCTGTCGCCACCGCCGCCAGCATCCAATGGTGCGCCGGCCTTCCGAATTTCATGATTCTCGAACATCAGTGGAATGAATCGCCCTGGCGCGGGGATCTGGTGAATCCTCCGGAGCAGTTCCGCAGCGGTTCCATCGCGGTCGCAAGCGCACCTGGCTTCGGGGTCGAACTGAATGACAAGCTTATTAAAGAGCACGCTCTCTGAGCGGCCCACTAAAATAAGAGAGAAGTGAATCTAAAACGGCCCTGGCTCTGGCTAAACCTGCTGAGCCTCGACGCGCCCATTGTCGCCGTCCTTTGGCAGCAGCTCTTTACCAGGGCTCTGGGTATTGAGGTCACCATCCGTTCCGTCGTTACGCTTGCCCTGGCGGTTTGGACAATTTACGCCGGGGATCGCATTTTGGACGGGTGGAACTTGTCTGAGCATTCCCTGCGGCACAGCTTCTATCGCGCGCACGGAAGCGCTCTGGGTCCCGTTCTCATCATTATGCTTGCGGTGGTGGCTTGGTTGTCGCTTACCGGGATCCGCGCGCTAGTGTTTCAGAACGGTATTCTGCTTCTACTGCTTGTTGGCGCCTATATGGCAGCGGTTCACGCAACGCCCCGATTCCTGCAACGCCGGTGGCCAAAAGAGCTGGCAGTCGCAATCATCTTCGCCCTGGGCACCTGTATTCATGTCTGGACGTATGAGGACTGGTGGCAACCGCGGTTCCTCGCGCCCTTTCTGCTCTTCGCGGGGCTCTGCTGGATCAATTGCGCAGCTATTACCCATTGGGAAAAGGGCCGCGCGCCGAAAGACGTTCACCCTTCCACATTGTGGATCGGCCGCCACCTGAGCGCCGCGTCGGCCGCCATCGCGATACTGGCGTTTCTATTCGCAACGCTGTATCCATTGCACCGTTGCCTCCCTATTCATTTGGCGGAAGGGATCGGCGCACTCGCCTTTATCGCGCTCGACCGGGTCTCTGCCAATCTCTCGCCGGAAACACTCCGGGTCGCAGCCGACGCCGTCTTATGCAGCCCGGCGCTACTTCTGCCATTCGTATGACCCGCATGAACTGCGACCGCATCGCTCCGTGGTACCGGTTCTTCGAGTATGGCGCGTTCGGCCGGAAGCTGGAACGCCGCCGGTTCGAATTTCTGACGGCGGGCGCAAGTGCGCGGCATGTGCTGATGCTGGGAGAAGGCGACGGGCGGTTCCTGCAAGCATTCCGCCGGCTGAACCCGGAAGCCACGGTTGACTACGTCGATTCCAGTCAAACCATGCTGTCGCTGGCGAAAGAACGTTCCGGTGCAGATGGACGTGTCTGCTTCCATCACGCCGATGCACTCTGCTGGACGCCGCCGCGCAGCGACTACGACCTGATCGTCACGCACTTTTTCCTTGACTGCTTCAACGAGCACGATCTCACTCAGCTCATTGGGACAATAGCCACGCGCGCTCCGAATGCCGCTTGGATCATCTCCGATTTCCATCAACCGGAAGCCGGCTTGTCTGCGCTCCGAGCGGCCTTCTGGTTGCGCCTGCTTTATTCGTTTTTCCACATCACCACCGGGCTGGAGACCCAGACCCTCGCCGATTATCAAGCTCCGCTTGCGGCGAACGGATTCCATTTGGATCGTAAGGTCACCGCCGAAGCCGGTCTCCTTGTTTCGGAATTGTGGAGGCGCTCCGCTACCATACAGATGTTAGACACTGGAGCTTGTCGATGAAAATTGGAATGGTCGGCCTCGGCCGCATGGGCGCCAACATGGCGCGACGGCTTATGAAGGATGGCCATGAGTGTGTCGCTTTCGATCTGAACGACGCGAACGTCCAGCAACTAGCCAGCCAAGGCGCGGCCGGCGCCACCTCACTTGCCGATCTGGCGCAAAAGCTGGAAGCGCCGCGCGCCGTATGGGTGATGGTGCCTTCCGGCGATCCCACGGAACATACCGTTATGGAGCTGGCCGCACACATGGACGCCGGTGACATGATTATCGATGGGGGCAATTCCTACTACAAGGATGACGTTCGCCGGTCGGCAATCCTGGCCGGGAAAGGCATCTCATACGTAGACGCGGGCACCAGTGGCGGCGTCTGGGGCGTGGACCGGGGCTACTGCCTGATGGTCGGCGGCAAGAAAGAAGCTTTCACTCATCTGGAGCCTATCTTCCGTACGCTGGCTCCGGGCCGTGGCGGCATCCCTCGCACGCCGGGCATGGACAAGGTCGAAACCACAGCCGAGCAAGGATACCTCTATTGCGGACCTTCCGGCGCCGGCCACTTCGTCAAAATGATTCACAATGGAATCGAATATGGCCTTATGCAGGCGTATGCCGAGGGTTTCGATATTTTGACCAACGCCGACTCGAAACAGCTAGCCGAAGGCTACCGGTACGATTTGAATATCCGCGACATCGCTGAAGTGTGGCGCAGGGGCAGCGTCGTCGGCTCCTGGCTGCTGGACCTGACCGCGATGGCTCTCACGGAAAATCCGGCGCTCAGCGAATATACCGGCTCCGTTCAGGATTCCGGTGAAGGCCGTTGGACCATCGTCGCAGCGTTGGAGGAAGCAGTGCCCGCCGACGTCCTCTCCGCATCCCTTTTCACGCGTTTCCGCTCTCGTCAGGACCACACATTTGCGGAAAAGGTTCTGTCCGCGATGCGAAACAAATTCGGCGGCCACATCGAACGGCCTGCTGGCGGCTAGACAGAGCAGAGCCTGGAAAATTATGTCCACCGTTGCCCACACCGCACCCAGTCCCTCTCAAGTGAAAGGTCAGCCCGCCGGCCCATGCGCCATGATTATTTTCGGGGCCTCCGGCGACCTCACCAAGCGCAAGCTCATTCCGGCGCTCTACAATCTGCTTCAGAGTCATTACCTGCCCAGCGATTTCGCCGTCATTGGATTCGCGTTTGACCAGATGACTACCGAGCAGTACCGCCTGAAACTTGCCGAGGACATCCATGAGTTCTCGGAAATACAGGTGACTCCCGATCTCTGGGGTTGGCTTGAAGATCGTATCTACTATCTGCATGGTGATTTCCAAGATCCCGCAGACTACCAGCGTCTCAGCCAGCAGCTCACGGAAATCGACCGCAAGCACAATACAGGCGGGAATCATCTGTTTTACCTCGCGACGAGCCCTACTTTTTTTGCGAAGATAACTGACCAACTCGGACAGGCTGGCCTGATCGCCGAAAACGATGGACAGTGGCGGCGCGTTGTCATCGAGAAGCCCTTCGGCCACGATTACGAATCGAGTGTCGCTCTGAACCGTCAGATCTCCAAGGTCCTAAAGGAGAAGCAGATCTACCGCATTGATCATTACCTGGGTAAAGAGACCGTCCAGAACCTCATGATCTTCCGCTTCTCCAACGGAATCTTCGAACCCATCTGGAACCGCCGCTACATCGATCACGTGCAGATCACCGTTGCCGAAACAGTAGGTGTGGAACAACGGGGCGGGTATTACGAGACCGCCGGCGCGCTACGCGACATGGTGCCGAATCACATTCTCCAACTGGTTGCCCTCACTGCCATGGAGCCGCCCATCTCCTTCGGAGCCGATGCCGTCCGTGATGAAAAAGCTAAAGTGCTGCACGCCATCCAACCGCTTGACCCGGATGAATGCAAGACCTGCGTGGTGCGCGGCCAGTATGGGCCCGGTGTCATCGATAATAAACAGGTGCTCGGCTATCGCTCGGAAGCCAGTGTGAAACCGGATTCAAACACGCCTACCTTTGCAGCTATGAAAATGTGCATCGACAGTTGGCGGTGGGCCGGTGTTCCATTCTACTTGCGAACGGGCAAGCGCATGGCGACCCGCGTCACCGAAGTCACCATTCAATTTAAGGAAGCGCCGTTGATGCTGTTCCGTGACACACCGGTGGATCAATTGAAGCCCAATCTTTTGGTAATCCAGATCCAACCGGAAGAAGGCATTTCGCTCCGTTTCGGCGCAAAGGTCCCAGGTCCCAATGTCAATATCGGTGCGGTAAAAATGAATTTCAAATACGTGGACTACTTCGGTTCCAGCCCGAGCACCGGGTATGAAACACTTCTGTATGACTGCATGACGGGCGACTCCACTCTCTTCCAGCGCGCTGACATGGTGGAAGCCGGTTGGAGCATCGTGGACCCAATTCTGAAATCCTGGGACGAACACGCAGCCAGGGATTTCCCCAATTACGCCGCCGGCACATGGGGGCCGAAAGAAGCCGACGACCTGCTGGAGCGCGACGGCCGCCACTGGCGATCCACCATGATTTAGCGGACTAGCCTGCAATAGCAGTAAAGAAACTGCTGCGTTGTCCCGAACGGAGTCTCGTGCAATTCCTTGGAACTCTCGATGAGTTTGAACCGCTCGCCGAACTCTCCGTGCAGAGAGCCGGCTTCATATCGCACCACGTCAAGGCCACTACACTTCGTAGGTCCTTCCGGTCCAAAGGTGCTCACGATCACATGGCCGCCGTGCCTCACTGCTCGCGCGGCAGCCTGGACGTAAGCAGCTCGCTGCTCCGGTGCGATCAGGAAGTGAAACACGGCGCGATCATGCCATACGTCGAAGGAATGGGCTGGCAAGTCCGCCTGGGTGACATCCGCGCAAAGCCACCGAACTCGCGCTCCGGCTTCCCCGAGTCTTGCTCTCGTTACATCCAGGGCGGTCTGCGAGACATCCAGGATCGTCAGATTGTCGTATCCACGGGCTAGAAGATCGTCCACCAGGGTTGATTCCCCACCGCCTACATCGATGATGGATGCTGTACGGTCAGGCGAAGCCGATTCAATCAACGCAAGCGAGCGATCCAAATGCGGACGATACCAACTCACCGCATCGGGAGCCTTCGCCCTGTAAACCGTTTCCCAATGAGATCGCGTGTCCATAGTACGACTCTAGCGTTCCACGTTAACCGGCAGTAAGCAAGAGAGCGGCCGTCGCCAACAACAACGCCGGAGGCATCACCAGCACTCCAGTTTTGAAGAAGGTCCACGCACTCACTTGCTCGCCTTCCCGGCGCAGGGCAATCAGCCATAAGACCGTCGCCAGCGATCCTGTAACTGACAAATTGGGGCCAAGATCTACGCCGATCAGGAGTGCATGACGGAGGTATTCAGGCACATTTACAGATTGCAGAGCGCCCCCGGTAAGCAGGCCCGATGGTAAATTGTTCATCACGTTCGAAAGCGCCGCCACCCCGAACGATGCTGCAAGCGAACCGGCCAACGGCGGCATGGCCGCGAAGAACTTCAACGCGGCGCCAACATCGCGCAATGCACCCGCGCCGTTCAGTCCCTCCACGATTACAAACAGACCCGCCACCAGCGGGAGCACGCTCCATGAGACATTGCGCACAATGGCTGAGATTGCGCGGCAGCTGACGCGAGTTGCTATCAGGACGGCGCAGATCGCGGCCACGCAAGTCGGCAGACCGAGGTCACGGCCGAGACCGGAAGCAACAAGCAGAATGGCTCCCGTGATCGCTATCCCCCACGACGCGCGGCGCCCACCCTGGGACAGTTTGGTAACCGTACCGGGACCTTGCTCCACCTTGCCACCGAGTTCCTTGCGCGATAACAACCGGAGGACAAGATAGGTTGCACCAATGGATAAAGCCGACGGCAAAAGGAAAAGCCGGAGCCAGGGCGCGAGTGCAGGGAGATGCGTGCCGTAGACCACTAGATTGGCGGGATTCGATATCGGCAGCACAAAACTGGCAGCGTTTGCGATGAAGGCGCAGGCGAACAGATATGGGGAGGCGTTCACTCGGGCTTTCTTCACTGCAGCGTAAACAGCAGGAGTAAGGACTACGGCCGTTGCATCATTCGAGAGAAATACGGTGACCAGAATGCCAACGGCGTAGATCAGGGTGAACAGCCTGACGCACGAGCCGCGCGCCCTTTCGGCTGCAACGCCGGCCAACCAATCGAAAACTCCTTCGCGCCGGGCCAGTTCTGAGAGCAACATCATTCCCGTTAAAAACAGGTAGACGTCCGTCCCCTTTGCGACTGCTGTGAGTGTTTGTGGAAGCGAGATCAGCCGGAAGATGACAAGCAACACCGCCCCAAGGCACGCCCAAACGGCTTCGGGCCAATCCTTGGGACGAAATAGTACGCCTGCAATTGCTGCGGCGGCAATGAACCAAACCAGAATTGCATTCACTCGGGTAGCCTCGCGGGCATAGGCGTGAGTTCCGGGCAAACGAAACGTCTGGTCTCATCTGCCCGGCAGCATCGTACATTAGAGATCCGGAGGAGGCGGTGGAGGTGGAGGTGCGCCGGGACCACCAGGAGGCGGAGGTGCTTGTCCGTCCGGCGGGGGCGGAGGCGGTGCGCCGCCCCGAGGCCCTCGTCTACCTCGCGGCCCAGGGCCGCGTCCACGATATGTGTCCATCGCGATTGTTTGGCCATTTGCTGTAATGGATTGCACATCGACAACGGTCTTCCCCGCGGGTGTGACGCGGGAGAAACCCGAAATCGCAATAGACGCTCCCGGCTTCAGTACAGAACTGTCATTTGTGCCGAACGGGGACGTTCGCGCAAGAATACCATTTTGCAGCACGAAGCCATTAATTTCACCTTGCGGACCGTAATTGAGCTGCCTGACCACACCCGATCCTGCGTACGGGGCAGGATTCGTTGGCTGAATGACCGAGAAGTTTCTTCCGGCGGCGCTCATAGTCTGTGGTTGCAGAATTTGCATTCCTGAAGGAGCCACAACCACGGCGCCCGTTGCCTTCACCTGTTCACCGGGCCGGGCAGTGCCATTGATCTGCATGGCCCAGTCTGGAGGCAGGTGAACAAGAGTATTTGAGGATAGTAGAAAGCCTTCCACCCTGCCATCGGGACCTTAGTTCAATTGCGAAATCGAGCCCGATACTGTACTCATCGCGGCGGCGGCAGGCGGCGGGCGGACCAGGGCCGGGCTGCGCGTTCATTATGCTCAAGCCGGCGCTTAATAGTAATGCACCGAATCTAATCTTTTTCATGATCTAAAACTCCTTACGCGCTAACATGCGCACCGTTATAAGGGCATCTTGCGCGCCAATTGGCACACGTCACAGCCGGCTCGTAAAATCAACAAGTTCAGGATCGCCACTGGGCTCCGCTCTGGACGCAAACCGGACGGGGATTCCCGCCAGCGTACGGTATTTGAACACGTGTCGAGCCAGGACACGCATGAAAGCTGGGAGAATTGGATGGGCATCCCGTTGCTGATGCCACTGAGAGATGCCGGCCCGTTTTGCGAGTGCAATCTGGATCACGATCATTGTGGCTCTGATGAGTTCACGAGAACTACCGGCGCAACCTCCCCCGCCACCACCGTCGCCAGGTAGACGCCCTTTCGGACCTGGGCGGGGTCCAGCGGACGTAGAGCGGCGAATCGCCGAAGTTCGCAGACGCCTCGAATTGCAACAACCCGATAACGCTGAAGGACGTGAACTGGTGGGTTTTGCCGCTCACTTTCTCGATGAGGCAAGTACAGCGCTTCGCAAAGGCCATACATTCTCAGCCGAACGGCTCACCGACGCCGCTGACGCATGCCGGCGTCCCGTCGAACATCTCGCCCATTTGGGCAGACGGCCCGGCCCACCTGCTCCTCCCAAAGGCGCAATTGGCGGCCACTTGCGCCGGGTATATTTCCGCCTGCGGCTCTGCGATTATTTCCTTGAGCAGATTCCGGCCCCCAAGCCGCGCCGGTTGCTTGAACTCGGGCAGCGCTTCTATCAGCAGGCGCTGCAGGCCGATCAATTCTGGTTGCGGAAGACGAACCTACGGCCCGGCTGTCCCTGACGGAATTGTTAGAGGCGCGCGGCTACCGGGTGATACCAACCGGCGACGGGCACAGCGCCTATTCAACACTAATGAAGGGTAGCCTGGATGCAGGTCTATTGGAATTCGTATGCCCGGTCTGGACGGCTTGACCATCCTCCGGCGCGCCAGGGAAGCCGGGATGGACGTCCCCTTGATCGTCATGACGGCCTATGGCGACAGCTCAACCGTTATTGAAGCGATGCGGCTGGGCGCATACGATTACATTGCAAAGCCGCTCGATTTCGACCAGCTCCTGCCACAATTGGAGCGCGCAATCTCCCACAGGCGGAAGTAGTCCCACCATATGGAGCAGGACCGTACCGGCGCAGCCGAGACCGCGGAGCCGCCGGTGATGGTGGGGCACAGTCCAGCCATGCAGCATGTCTATAAACTGATTGGGCAGGTGGCCGCGAGCGATGCAACGCTTTTAGTACGCGGGGAATCGGGTACAGGCAAAGAACTTGTGGTGAATGCGATCCACCATAACAGCATGCGCGCGAAGGGACCGCTTGTTAAAGTAAATTGCGCCGCAATTCCTGAGAGCCTGTTGGAATCGGAGCTGTTCGGGCATGAAAAAGGCGCGTTCACGAACGCCATGTTCCGACGCATCGGCCGTTTCGAGGAAGCTCACGGCGGCACGTTGTTTCTCGATGAGATCGGGGAACTGGCGCCATCTCTACAATCCAAGCTATTGCGAGCGGTACAGGAGCGTACCATCGAGAAGCTCGGAAGCAACCGGCCGGTGCGGGTCGATCTGAGCCTGATCACAGCGACTTCGCGAAATTTGGAACAGGCCGAGAGCGAGGGCGCCTTTCGCGAAGACCTCTACTACCGGCTGAACGTGATCACCATCGGACTGCCGCCTCTCCGTGAACGCCGGCAGGACATTCCAGCATTGGTGCAATTCTTCCTGCGCCGGGAAACCCGCAACGTTTCCATTACTTCCGCGGCGCTGAACCTGCTATGCGAACACCATTGGCCCGGCAACGTACGGGAGTTGGAGAATACCGTGGAACGCGCAGCCGTGTTGGCCCGAACCGGCCTGATCGATGAAAGCGATATCCATCTGGGGCCGTCATCGCGGAAAGCGGATGCGAACTGGACGGAGCAATTACCGCTTCAAAATGGATGGAAGGCAAACCTGGGCGCGGCTGAGAAGGCGATAATTTCGCGTGCGCTCCGTGCGGCGGAAGGGAACAAGTCCAGGGCCGCGGAGATGCTCGGCATACAGAGAAGGTTGTTATATGAGAAGTTGCGCGAGCACAAGATTGATGAGAGCAACCCCTGATTACGAAACGAACCCATTTTCTGGTTTATGTTATTGCCGCAAGGCCCAGTTCGGCTGCCCGGTCTTTCATAGCGGTGATGCAGAACTCGATATGCTCATCGAGATCGATGCCCAGAGCTTCCGCACCCGTTGTGATATCATCCCGGCTCACGGAACGGGCAAACGCCTTGTCCTTGAGCTTCTTCTTGACCGATTTCGTTTCCACTTCAGCGATGCTGCGGCTGGGCTTGACATAGGAACAGGCGGTCAAGAACCCCGCCAGCTCATCGCAGGCGAAGAGGGTCTTTTCGAGCGGCGAATCCCGTGAGACACCACTATAATTCGCGTGGGAGAGGATGGCGCGGCGGATCTCTTCGCTCACGCCGCGGGCGGCCAGGATCGGTTCGCCTTTCATCGGATGATCGGGAGCGTCCGGGTGAATTTCGTAGTCGAAGTCGTGAAGGAGAGCCGTGATCGACCAGGTATTTTCGTCGGCGTTCAGCTTGCGGGCATAAGCTACGACACAGGCTTCCACAGCGAGAGCGTGCTTGCGCAGACTTTCCGACTTTGTGAATTCATGGAGAAGATCGAGCGCTTCGGGACGGGTCATCTTATTGTGGTAACATGAAACTGCCTCACTAAGTGGGCCTGTGGCGCAGTTGGGAGCGCGCTTCCATGGCATGGAAGAGGTCAAGGGTTCGAATCCCTTCAGGTCCACCAAACTTCTCAAAACCAAACGCAGTCGCTTCAGCACGGCACCCATGCCGGCGCCGCCTATTCTCAGCAGGGAGCGATGCGGATCGGAGAAATGTTCCGGCGGCTGGTCTTGATCCATGACCTTTTATCTCTCGAAGAGATAGCAGGCAAGATTGACTTCTTGTGAGGGAGACCCCCACGACCGCACCAACACTTTATCGCTGCACGAAGTCAGCGGCAGTGCGATCAAGGCTTCAAGGATCCGCCGGTCACACAATCTTGGAAAGACGAGCCAATTCACGTTCATCGCGCATCCAGCAGAAGTTGGCGGACGCCGGAAAGAAGCCGGGGGCAGCAGCCGGTACCCAAAATTCGTGCCTCCGCCGCCCGGGTGTGGCGGAAACGGCGCCAGTGACGCAAAATCTCTGGTCCCATTAGTGATATTGTTTCCTCGGAGGATAAGCGGTGAACCGGAGAGACTTTCTGAAAACGAGTGCAGCGGCACTGGCCTTGCCAGCGTTGCCGTTCCAGGCTGAGACCAGCAAATTAAAAATCACCGGGGTGCGGCTGGTGAACACGAAACCGCGGAAACCGGCTCCAGCCTACACGCCCACACCGGGTTCCTGGTCGACCGGCGGAGTGGAAGTGGCCAACCCGATGTCAATTTATCCGGAGTATAAAGCCCAGCGTTCCCTATTTATGGCCAGTGCGCCGGAAATCAGTGGCTTCACGGTGGAGATTTCGACCGATAAGGGAGTGAAGGGATACGGGCATGGCGGGCCGGCTGGCGGACTGATTGTCGAGAAGCATCTGGCGAAACTGCTGATGGGCGAAGATCCGTTCAATGTGGAACGGATTTGGGACATCCTGTGGCGATCGACCATGTATTATGGCCGCGCGGGAGCGGTGATCCATGCCATCAGCGGAGTGGACTTAGCTGTCTGGGATCTGGTGGGGAATGCACTGGGCGTGCCGGTCTACAAGCTGCTGGGTGGCGAAACGAAGCCGCGGATTCCCGCATATTGCACGGGAAATGACACCGGGCAGCATCGGGAATATGGCTTTAAGAGGTTGAAGCTGGCGATTCCGTATGGACCGGCGGACGGCAAGGAGGGGATGCGGAAGAATGTGGAACTGGTGAAGCGGACCAGGGATCTGTTGGGCAACGACGGCGACATCATGCTGGACTGCTGGATGGCTTGGACCGAGCGATACACCCTGGAGATGGCGGAAATGCTGGAGCCGTATAAGGTTTACTGGATGGAGGAGTGCTTGCAGCCGCACGATTACGCCGGTTTCGGGCGGTTGAGCGCGGCAATCAAGTCCACTCGCATTGCCACGGGTGAGCATGAGTACACACGCTACGGGTTCCGCCAACTGCTGGAAAATCGGTCGGCAAGCATTTGGCAGCCGGATATTAACTGGTGTGGAGGACTGACTGAATTACGGAGGATTGGGGCTCTGGCGGCGGCTTACGATTTGCCGGTGATTCCGCACGGCGGTGGACTGAACGAAGCGGTGCATTACATCATGGCGGCGCCGAACTGCCCGTGGGCGGAGCTATTTATGCCGGCACCGGGTGGTCCCAAGGAAGTCTATGAGCTTTGGGCGGAGAGTTACCACCTCTCGAAGGGGCCTGAGGGAATCTATATGAGACCGCCAGAGAGTGCCGGGTTCGGTTGGGACTTTACTGTTTCGTAATCGGTGATTACAGTTTTGGCATAATTCTGCCGAAGCTAAGTTAGGCAATTATGAAGTTCGTTTTGAAGTTATTCATCCCATTGCTGTCTCTATTGATCGGCGGCGGCTTACTGCTGGCGCAGCCGCCTGCGCTTGCCGGGCCACGGCACGCAAGTCCCGGCAACAAAGAACCGGAAAAGATTAAATTAGGAGAAGACGAGCCGGGTTGCAAAGATTCCACGCTCCTGGCGCGGGTTCCGGGCTGCAGCATTATCCAGTGTGACAGCAAGGAAGCGGATGGCCTTGAGATTCAAGTGGGAGCGCTGCAAGACGGAAACATTCAGAAAGAATCGATGGATGGGCCGGCGGAAATCCTTTATTACCTGTGCCCGGCGCGCACCACACTCCCACAAATCGCGAAGCTCCTAGAAGCCTCGTTGTCCAAAAATGGTTACAAATCCGTGTTTTACGGCAAGGACGGAGACGACTTTCCGATTGCGACGTCGCTAAAAGATAACCAATGGGTGCAGATCTCCACCTACATGTATGACGGCAATTCCGCCTATATTCAGACCGTGTTGAAGGTGCCGCCGGAAAATCAGGCCAACACCGGAGCCATGGTGGACGAAATGGCGAAGAGCGGCCGGGTAGTGCTGCATGGATTGACCTTTAACGGCGAGGATCTTTCGGTTGAATCGGACAAGAGTCTGACGGAGATTGCGGCGTTTTTGGTGAGGCAGCCGGATTTGCGCGTCCGGGTGGAAGGCCATGCTAACTCTGCCGCGGACAGGGATGCAAACATGGTGTTATCGCAGAAGCAGGCTTCGGCGGTGGCTTCCTGGTTGCTGGATCACGGGATTGGCAAGTCCAGGCTCTCAATCCAGGGCCATGGGGATAGTAAGCCCCTGGTAGAGGGGACGGCCGGCGAAGCGAACTTAAAAAACCGCCGGATTGAACTTGTGAAGTTCTAGACAATCAGTTCAAGAGAGAGCGGCTGTTAACCTTGACAGTGGCGGTTCTGCGGGCGATCATGATTAAGGTTCTTTGTAAGTAGAATTTCATGGCGGACTAGCCGCTCTCACTAATGATAGAGCAGATACAGGACACACTGACTCAGGTGTTGCGGGATGTCTTCGACGATGACGGGATCGTCGCAACCCGCGAGCTAAGCGCCGCCACGGTGGACGGTTGGGACAGCCTGGCTCATGTGCGGTTACTGCTGACGATTGAAAGAAAGTTTCACATTACACTTGCTGCTTCCGAAGTGGGTAGGCTGAAAACGGTTGGAGATCTGATAGATCTCATCCAATGTAAAGTTTCCAGCGCTGGTTCTTAGCAAACTTCCGTTATGAGTATCTTCGTTTCAATTGGTGTAGAGGGCAGTCATGAACACATCCGCTTACCGCGATTTATCCTGGTTGCCCCGCCCGCCCGCCGGCTTTAACGCCCGCTGCCGGGCTCTGCTGGATCAACCTGGCGATTTGGGGCTGGCGATCCAAAGCCTTGCTTCCTGCGCTTTGGACGAAAACCAGTTGATCCGGCTGTCCAAAACCATTGCGGGTGCAACGGCTGCGGGCCGTTCTTTCGCGCCTCTCACTCCTTACCGGCTGGGGATCGTCAGCAACGCTACATCGGAGTTTGTGGTAGCTGCGATCATGGCAACCGCGCCCCGCCACGGTCTGTCGATCGACTGCATTCCTTCGGGGTATAACCAGGCAATCCAGGAAAGCCTCGCGCCGGAATCGGCCCTCAACCGCTCGGCTCCAAACGGAGTGCTGATCGCGCTGGACTGGCGCGGCTTACCGCTAAAATCGTCGATTGGAGACCCGGAGGCCGCTCGTGCAACCGTCTGCCAGGCATTGAACTACATTCAGGTCATCCGCCACGGGATCAAGGCCAATAGCAACGCGGTGTGTATCGTCCAGAGTGTGGCGCCACCGCCCGAGGCGCTCTTCGGCTCACTCGACCGTGCGCTCGCAGGCACACTTCGCAATGCAATTGATGGCGTGAACCAGGCAATTTCTGAATCGATTCGCGATTCCGGCGACTCCCTGCTGGACGCTGCGGCGCTGGCCGAAGTGGTGGGATTGGCGAATTGGCATTCTCCCGGCGAGTGGAACATGGCGAAACTCCCGTTTTCACAAAGCTTCCTGCCGCTGTATGCCGATCATGTCTGTCGGACAATCGCCGCGCTTTGCGGAAAGAGCCGCCGGTGCCTGGTTCTAGATCTCGACAATACCCTTTGGGGGGGCATTATCGGTGACGACGGACTGACCGGGATCCAGATTGCCCAAGGGGATGCCGCGGGCGAGGCCTATCTGAATTTCCAAAGATGGATCTTATCGCTCCGCGAGCGGGGAGTGGTTCTGGCGGTTTCATCCAAGAATGAAGACGAGACGGCGAGGTCGCCATTCCGCTGTCACCCCGAGATGTTGCTTCACGAGGAGCACTTCGCCGTATTCCAGGCGAACTGGAACGATAAGGCTACGAATATTCGCGCGATCGCCGCCCAACTCTCACTCGGCCTCGAATCGTTGGTATTCGTGGACGATAATCCGTTTGAGCGCGAACTCGTCCGCACACTGCTTCCGCAGGTTGCGGTGCCGGAAATGCCTGCCGACCCCGCGCTTTATGCGCGTGCGCTCAGCGCAGCGGGGTACTTCGAGTCCGCAACCTTCTCCAGAGAGGATTTGCGGCGTGCCAGCTACTACGATGGCAATGCCCGCCGTGCGGCCTTGCAGACACAAGTGGGCGATTTGGAGGAATATCTCGCTTCGCTCAAGATGGAGATCGTTTTCCAGCCCTTTGATTCCTCCGGGCGGGCCCGGATCGTGCAATTGATCAACAAGTCGAACCAGTTCAATCTGACCACCCGGTCCTACACCGAAGCCGACGTCGCGCTGATGGAGTCGGATCCAAGCTGCTTCACCATGCAGACCCGGCTTTTGGATACGTTCGGAGATAACGGAATGATCGGCGTCGTCATTTGCCGCACGGTGGCCGCCGGCGAATGGGAGATCGATACCTGGCTGATGAGTTGCCGGGTGCTTGGCAGGCCGGTGGAGAATATGGTCCTGCGGGATGCCACCCAACCTCCCCGGATGCCACCCAACCCTCCCCGGATGCCACCCAACCTCCCCGGATGCCACCCAACCCTCCCCGGATGCCACCCAACCTCCCCGG
>JBBPYD010000096.1:0-21432 GCA_038200305.1 Bryobacterales bacterium | reverse complement strand
TGACCGAAGCCGCCGAACTGAAGAAGTCAACCGGGCCGAGGAATGTCACCAGAACTTGTGAAGCGCAACCCCAGCCATCCCTACGTGGTGTGCCAATACAATTCCAAAGCTGCAAAAGCTCAAGAATATTATGGGACCCTGATGAAGTAGGCGGCCGCAGGTGAGAGATCCCGGATATCTTCGGCACGCGCTACACTTGGATCTCCACTTCCCTTAATTCTGCTCACCGGCCAGTTGCCTGGCAATTTCGAGGTATTCGCGAATCGCATCTTGAATGTTCGCCAATTCCTCCTCCTCAGTAGCGCCCCGCAACCAGCAGCCCCGGTAGACCGGGGCAAGAGACGCTGTATCCCTCGCCGGTTGGGATCAAAGCAACTGGGTACTTCATGCTTCTAACGTAGCAGCCCGCCTGCAGGTTGAATCCTGCGGCGGGCGAGGTCGGCAGACGGCGGTATTTATTCCTTACCAGGTCCAAGCATTTCCGCCATCTTCTCACTAAGCTCTCTGGTCTTTTTCAGATCGCGCTCCGCCCACTGATGATAAATATTGGCAGCATGAAACAGTATCTTTGCATTCTTGATCTCGCTCGCTCGCAAGCTGGTGAGAGCCTTCCCGGCATACGCTTCTGCCTCCGCGTACTCGCCTTCCAGGAACCTCGGTAGATTGGGATCGTTCTTCACGGCGTCGCGTTTCTCCGTGATCTGGCTCATCAATTCGACGATCCTGTGTTCTTCGGGCGTCAGTTTCGCAACGCGTTCGCGGAGAAATTCTGCAAACAGCGAGGACACGCTGTCGCCGAGCTGCTCCTGAGCCTGCTCGAAGAGCGGCAGATCGGCATCCCGCAAATAAATAGTTTTGTTTGGCATTTACGCAAGTATACAATATACGTGTACGTGGCGTAAGCTTCCAACATGACAGTGACACACTCATATAATTATACACATCGACACTGATATGCTACACTCAAGTCATGGACTTCAACCGTTTGACCGAAAAAGTGCAGTCCGCGCTCCACGAAGCTCAGTCCAAAGCCGTCCGTGGGGGCCAGCAACAGATCGACGTGGAGCATCTTCTCGCCGCTCTGCTCGAACAAGAAGGCGGCCTCGCCCTCTCTCTCCTCCTCAAGGCCGATTTCCCCGTTGAGGCCATTCATCGCCGTCTTGAGCAGGAACTCGCCCGTTTACCCAAGGTGTCCACCCCTGCGGGCACCCCCGATCAGATCTTCATCACCGCCCGCCTGCAACAGCTCCTGACTCGTGCCGAAGATGAAGCCAAGCGGCTCAAGGACGACTACGTGTCCGTCGAGCACCTTCTGCTTGCGATGACCGATGACACTGGCTTCACGGGCAGACTCTTCAAGGAATTCCAAATCACCCGCGAGCGCCTGATGCGCGCAATGCAAGAGATTCGGGGTAGCCAGCGCGTCACCACCGCGAATCCTGAAGCCACCTATGAAGCCCTTGAACGTTACGGCCGGGACCTCACCAGGCTCGCCGCCCAGGACAAGCTCGACCCCGTCATTGGCCGCGACGAAGAGATCCGCCGCGTAATTCAGGTGCTTTCCCGCCGCACCAAAAATAATCCCGTCCTGATCGGTGAGCCTGGCGTGGGCAAGACCGCCATTGTGGAAGGACTGGCTCAGCGCATCGTGCGCGGCGACGTGCCCGAAGGCCTCAAAAATCGCAAGGTCGTCTCGCTCGACATGGGCGCTTTGATTGCCGGCGCGAAGTTCCGCGGTGAGTTTGAAGAGCGCCTCAAGGCCGTCCTCAAGGAAGTGCAGGCATCCCAGGGCGAGATCATTCTCTTCATCGATGAGATCCATACCGTGGTCGGCGCCGGCAAGGCCGAAGGCTCCATGGATGCGGGCAACCTGCTCAAACCCATGCTCGCCCGCGGAGAACTGCACTGCATCGGGGCAACCACGCTGGATGAATACCGCAAGAACATCGAGAAGGATGCCGCGCTGGAGCGCCGGTTCCAGACTGTTTTTGTGGATCAACCTAGCGTCGAGGACACCATTTCCATCCTCCGCGGCCTACGGGAACGATATGAAGTCCATCACGGTGTGCGCATCAAGGATACAGCCCTGGTCGCCGCCGCCGTGCTGTCGCAACGCTACATTTCCGATCGCTTTCTGCCCGATAAGGCCATCGATCTGGTGGATGTAGCCGCCGCAAAACTACGGACCGAAATCGATTCCATGCCCAGCGAGCTGGATGAAATTCTCCGCCGCACCATGCAGCTTGAAATCGAACGGCAGGCGCTAAAGAAGGAAAACGACGCCGTCTCCAGGGAGCGCCTTGAGAAGCTGGAAAAAGAGCTCGCCAATCTCAGAACGGAATCCGACTCACTGCAGGCGCAATGGCAATCTGAGAAGGACGCCGTCCAGAAGCTGCGGAACCTGCGTGAGCAGCGCGATCAGATCAGGCGCGAGATCGAAAACGCCGAGCGCCAATATGATCTTAACCGCGCCGCCGAACTGAAATACGGCAAGCTCCGGGAACTCGAAACCAGTCTTGAAAAAGAAGAAGAGCGGCTGGCCGTTAAACAGGGTCAAACGCGGCTCCTGAAAGAGGAAGTGGACGAAGAGGATATCGCGGACGTTGTGAGCCGCTGGACCGGCATTCCGGTTTCCAAGCTCCTGGAAGGCGAAACCAAGAAGCTCCTTCAACTTGAAGAGGAACTACACAACCGTGTCATTGGGCAGGACGAAGCGGTCAGCGCGGTAGCCGATGCCGTGCTCCGCGCCCGCTCGGGCTTGAAGGATCCAAATCGCCCGATCGGCAGTTTCATATTTCTTGGGCCCACCGGCGTCGGCAAAACCGAACTCGCCCGCGCGTTGGCGCAATTTCTATTCGATGACGAGCACGCCATGATCCGGATCGACATGTCCGAATATCAGGAGAAGCACACCGTCGCCCGTCTGGTTGGCGCGCCTCCTGGTTATGTCGGGTATGAAGAAGGCGGCCAGCTTACGGAAGCCGTACGGCGGAAGCCTTACTGCGTGATTCTCTTCGACGAAATAGAAAAAGCGCACCCGGATGTCTTCAATCTGTTGTTGCAGATTCTTGACGACGGCCGGCTGACGGACGGCCAGGGCAGGACGGTGAATTTCAAGAATTCCATCGTCATCATGACTTCCAACATTGGAAGTCACCGGATTCTTGAATATCACGGTGCTTTTGAAGGCCGCGATTACGACGGTATGAAAGCGGCCGTGTTAGAAGAACTGCGTAAAAACTTCCGCCCCGAATTCCTGAATCGTGTGGACGAGATCATTGTTTTCCATAGCCTGTCGGAAGAACATCTGAAACAGATCCTCGAGATCCAGCTATCCGGACTTCGCAAACGCTTAATAGACCGGCACATCCAACTCGAATTGTCAGATGATGCGCGCGTTCATCTGGTCCGGGCAGGCTACGACGCCAATTACGGCGCAAGACCCTTAAAGCGCGCAATTCAGCGGGAAATCGAAACGCCTCTGGCCCGCAAAATGCTCTCCGGAGAGGTGAAGGATGGCCAGACCGTCCGCATAGACGTCCATGACGGCAATCTGGTCTTTGAACCGGAGACCGTACTCGCATGAACACAACACCATCAGTTGATACGTCTATTAAAACAGGAGCATTGGGCAAATGAAACGATCTTTCTTCTTGGCATCCTGCGCCGGGGTTCTTGTCGGCGCACTTTTAACGGCAACCGTCCTTAGGAACCGAATGGCGCAGACCCCGCCGGCATCCATCCTGGCTGCCGACTCGCGCGGGAACACGACGGGCCTGGTTACAACTTTCGCACCGGTAGTGAAAAAGGTAGTTCCGGCCGTGGTGAACATTTCATCGACGCGCATGGTCAAAACCGGCGCCAGTGGTCCAGGTGGTGGCGGCAACGATGGCAATTTGCCAATGGACGAATTTTTCCGCCGGTTCTTTGGGGGTGGCGGTGGTAGCCGCGGCGGTTCCCCGTTCGGCGGCGGTCCGCGTCCTCCTACTGAACGGCGCGCCTCCAGCTTGGGTTCGGGTGTTTTGGTCAGCACCGACGGGTATGTACTGACGAATAACCATGTAGTGGAATCCGCTACCACGGTAAAGGTAGAACTCGCCGATAAACGCGAGTTTACCGCTAAAATAATCGGCACCGATCCGCAGACCGATATCGCTCTGCTGAAGATTGATGGCAAGAACTTCCCAGTCGTTCCGATGGGAGATTCATCAAAGGTGCAGGTGGGTGACATCGCATTGGCCGTCGGCGACCCCTTCGGAATCGGCCAGACCGTCACCATGGGAATCGTCAGCGCCACCAGCCGTGGCGGCCTAGGGATTGAAGACTATGAGGACTTCATTCAGACCGACGCTTCTATTAACCCCGGCAATTCCGGCGGCGCGCTTGTTGACGTCAACGGGCAGTTGATCGCTATCAACACCGCAATTCTATCGGGCAACACCGGTGGCAATCAGGGCATCGGCTTCGCCATCCCCATCAATATGGCGAAGGAAGTGATGGATCAGCTTACAAAGACAGGCAAAATCACGCGAGGCTACATCGGCGCCGGCATTCAACCAATCACCCCGGCGCTGGCCAAGGCTTTCAAAGTACCCGACACAGGCACAGTCATTCGGGAAGTGGAGCCGAACTCTCCGGCCGCTCAAGCCGGTCTGCAAGCTGGCGACGTTGTGACGGCGGTGGACAATGTTCCTGTGGCCGACTCGAACGCTTTCATTCTCCGGATCTCAAGAACCGCTCCAGGAACAACGCTTCATCTGAAGGTGGTTCGCGATGGAAATACACGTGATGTAGCCATCACTCCGACAAAGCGTCCCGATCAAAACGCTAAGAACCAGGACAACGGCAGTTCTCCTAATTCGCAGGGGACGCCGACCTCTCTGAAGGGACTCTCAGTGGATAATCTGACTCCCGACGTCGCGAGCCAGCTCCATCTCAACAACATAACCGGGGTAGTAGTAACCGATGTAGAACCGGGTACCCCTGCCGCAGAGGCTGGACTCCGCAGCGGCGATGTGATTCAACACGTCAATCGCCATCCCGTAACGAACGTCAAGGATTTTCAACAGGCGATTGGGCAGGCCGGTAAAGATACAGTTGTTTTCCTTGTGAACCGGGGTGGCCAAACCCAATTCGTAGCAGTAGAGCCAAGCTGACGAACGGCGCCCAATGCTAACCTGCCGGGGTCGAGTTCAGCTCGGCCCCTTGCAGTTTAACGGCATCCAAACGTAACCGGCTGCATCCAATTAGAAGATAAAAGGAGATTATTATGAGCGACCAACAAGAGGTGAGAGTACTACCAATACTGCCGTTGAAGAACGCGCTGTTGTTTCCCAATCTCCTCATGCCGCTCTCGGTTGGCCGCCCAACTTCTCTGGCAGCGGTCCAGGCTGCGTTGGCAACCGAAGATAAAGAGATTGTTTTAGTCGCGCAGAAGGACCCCAGCGTAGACTCGCCTCAACAAGACGACCTTTACCGGGTCGGCACCCGCGCTGTTATCAGGCGCATGTCGAAAACGAACGAGACCATGATGGAAGTTCTTGTCATGGGCGTTGAGCGTGTCACGGTGCTCAAGGTGGAAGAACACGACGGCCATCTGCAAGCACGCGTCCTCCCATCGCCGCTTCCGCAAGACGGCGGCGCGGAGGTGGAAGCCCTGCATTTGGCGCTGATCGAACTCTCAAACAGAGCCATCGAACTCGCGCAGGTGCAAGCGCCTCCGGAGATTCGTACACTGCTCGCCAGCAATGACGATCCTCTGCGCCTCGTATTCCTGTTAGCATCCATTCTGAGTCTGGATGTGAACAAGGAGCAGGCATTGCTGGAAGCGCACACCAGAGTGGACGCCCTCCGTCTCATGCACTCTTACTTGAGTCATGAACTGCAGGTGCTGGAGCTTCGCAGCAAGATCACCAACAACGCGCGCAATGAAATGTCGAAGGAGCAGCGCGACTACATGCTCCGGCAGCAAATGCGAGCCATTCAGCAGGAGCTGGGAGACAAAAACTCCGATCAGGCTGAAATCGACCTTCTCCGCGAGAGAGTCGAAAAAGCCGATCTGCCGGAAGACGTTCGCAAGGAAACCGAACGCGAGCTCGCCCGGCTGGAGAAGCTGCCCGCCGCCTCTCCGGAACATCAGGTTGTCCATACCTACATCGATCTCATTCTCGAGATCCCATGGAATGTCAGCACGGCGGATCAGCTTGACATTGCCCATGCGCGCAAGATCCTGGATGAGGATCACTACGGGCTGAAGGAAGTGAAGGAGCGCATTTTGGAGCACCTCGGTGTTCTCAAGATGAACCCGAAAGCGAAGGCTCCTATCCTGTGCTTCGTCGGACCTCCTGGAGTTGGTAAAACATCGCTGGGTCAGTCCATCGCCCGCGCCCTAGGGCGCAGCTTTGAGCGTGTCAGCCTTGGCGGCTTGCACGATGAGGCGGAGCTTCGCGGGCACCGCCGGACCTATATCGGCGCGATGCCGGGCCGCATGATCCAGGCGATTCGCCGGGCAAAGGCCAATAATCCGGTTCTGATGCTGGACGAAATCGACAAGGTCGGTCACGATTATCGTGGCGATCCGGCAGCCGCGCTGCTTGAGATTCTCGATCCGGCGCAGAACAAAACGTTCCGCGATAACTACCTTGATCTGCCGTTCGATCTTTCGCGGACCCTGTTCATCACCACGGCGAATACGCTCGACACGATCGCGCGGCCATTGCTGGACCGCATGGAAATTATCCATCTTCGCGGCTATAGCGAAGAGGAGAAGATCGAGATCGCCGTTCGTTACCTGATCCCGCGCCAGCTCAAGGAGGCGGGCCTCACCGAGGAGCAGTTGGTGCTTGCGAGCGGGACACTGCAGAAGGTCATCTCCGGGTATACCCGTGAAGCTGGACTCCGTAGATTGGAGCGTGCCATCGGGAAGCTAACCCGCAAGATCGCTCTCCGGTTCGCGGAAGGCAACACGCAATCCGTGGTCATCGGTCCCGATGATCTCGCGGATCTGCTGGGGCCGGAGCCATTCACTCCGGAAGAGGCCCGGCGCAACGTGCCGCCCGGCGTCGCAACCGGCCTGGCCTGGACCGAAACCGGTGGAGACGTGCTCTACATTGAGGCGACCCTGCTGCCGGACGGCAAAGGTTTGACCCTGACCGGTCAACTCGGCGAAGTGATGCAGGAGTCGGTGAAGGCGGCCCAGAGTTATATCTGGTCGCACGCAGCCGATCTCGGCATTGACCCAGCTGTGTTCAAACACAGCGGCGTGCACGTACACGTTCCAGCCGGAGCCATTCCGAAAGACGGACCTTCGGCCGGCGTCACCATGGCGGTAGCGTTAACGTCGGTTTACACTGGAGTACCGGCCCGGTCGGATACAGCCATGACGGGTGAAATGACCCTCACCGGACTGGTCCTACCCATCGGTGGAATCAAAGAGAAGGTGCTGGCCGCAAGGCGCGCCGGCATCAAACGTATCGTCCTTCCAAAAGCAAACCAGAAGGACCTTCGCGAGCTACCGGAAGAAGTGCGGAAGGAGACGGAATTCATCTTCGCCGACCGCATCGGCCAAGTGCTAGAGGCGCTGCTACCCAAGCTGGCCGACCAGCTCCGCCTGACCGCATAAGCAAAACACAACTGACCCAAAGACAGCCGGCCCGAGCACAACTCGGAGCCGGCTGTCTTTTTTGCAGACGGCTAAGCGGTAAATGATATCCTTGCCAATGAATGGCAAAGAAAGTAGTTGTGTTCGGACGGGGCGGCCAGCTTGGCGTGGAGCTGGTCAAGGAGTTCACGCTTCGCGGGTACGAAGTGACTGGGTTTGATCGTTCCGCCGTCGACATCACAGACGGCTCGCGCGTGGAGCGCACGCTTGCCGATCTCGATCCGGCTATTGTGCTCAACGCAGCCGCGTATAATCAGGTCGACGTCGCTGAGAACGAGCCGCAAGCCGCATTCACAGGCAATGCCCTGGCAGTCCGGAACCTTGCGCTTGCGTGTCGCCAGATCGACGCGCGCCTGGTACACTTCTCCACCGACTACGTATTCGACGGCACGGCCGGCCGGCCGTACACCGAAGACGATCCGACGCATCCGCTGGGTGCTTACGCTGTGTCGAAGCTGGCGGGCGAACTCTACGCGCAAGCGTATCTGGATTATCCCTTGGTGATTCGAACGTCCGGCGTATTCGGGCCGGCCGGCGTCAAAACGAATCGAGGAAACTTCGTCGAGCTCATGCTGCGGCTCGCGAGCTCAGGCCAGCCCATTCGGGTGGTGGAAGATCACGTGGCATCGCCGACCTATGCGCCTGCCCTTGCGGCCCGCACGGCGGATCTGGCCGGTAAGAATTTAACCGGCGTCTTCCATATCGGTGGTGGCACGCCAATCTCCTGGTTTGAGTACGCAAAGCTCATCTTTGAAGCGGCTGGCCTGAAGCCGGAACTGCGCGCCACAAATGAGAGAGAGTATCGCACCGCCGCACGGCGCCCCAAGTTTTCCGCGCTGTCCAATGCCAAGATGGAAAAACACGGCGTCACCCCGATGCCGCCGATCCGTGAAGCCGTGAAGAGCTACCTCGCTGCCAGGGAAGAAATGCTTAGCGTGAAGCGTTAGAGGCGTAATAGCCTTTGCGCACCTGAACCTTCACCTCTTTCTCCCGTTGCGGTACTCGAATCTCGACGTGACGGTAGCCGCCGTTGCTGCTCGGATTGGTTGGCGTGTAGCCAATGGAATACTGCGTTCGCAGTTCCTGCTGAATCTGATCGAAGATATTTTGCAAGCTGTTTTTGTTGTCCACTTTTAGCACCCGGCCGCCAGTCTCGTCGGACATTTTCCGCAGCGCGGAATCGCTCATGCCGCCGAAGATCCCGCCGCCGTACGCCCGGTAGTCCACGTAGTAAATACTGTAGATGATGGCGTCGGCCCGCTGTGCCGCCTCAATCCCTTGTTCATTCTTGTAGCGGCTGCCTTGATCAATCCCATCCGTTATCAGCACCAGCGCCTTGCGGCCTACCTGATTCGCAAGCTCGTCGTGCGCGGCCACATAAACGGTGTCGTAAAGCACTGTTCCACGCGGATGCGACGCTGTCGGCACCGGACCAGTAGTCAATCCGCTGACGTCCGAGCTCACCCGCAGGCCTTCCAGGCCGGCCTTCAGCAATTTGGTCGAGTTTGTGTAATCCTGCAGCAGTTCCGAATCCGTACCGAAGCTGATGAGGAAGGCCATGTCTTTCGGGCGCAGCACCTGTGAGAAGAACTGAGAGGCTGCATGCTTCTCGACCTCGATCAGGTTGGCCTGACTGCCGCTCACATCCACCAGCAGCCCAATGGTCAGCGGAAGATCGCTCTCGCGGGTGAAGTATTTGATGGTCTGCTGCTTGCCATCCTCGAAGACGGCGAAATCGTCTTTGTTCAGATTGCCGATAAGCTGGCCCTTCTTTTCACGTACGGTAAAGAAGAGGTTGACGACATCGACATCCACCTTCAGAACCTTGTCCGGGTCCTGGGCTATTAAAACGGCAACCGGCGCCAACAGCAGGCCTGCGGCGGCGAGCGGGAGTATTCGCATAAACTGAGAGATGCGTCCGCGATTCATTGTGTTCCATGCGAAAAGCACTTAATCACCTTAAGAAGTCCGATCCAATTATCGCCGGTATCATCGAGCGTGTTGGCGCTTGCCAGATGCGGAAGGCGGAAGCGACCTTTGAATCTCTAGCCCGCTCCATCGTATACCAGCAACTGAATGGCAGGGCGGCGGGCACCATCTATGGCCGGCTGGTGGCCGCATCGTCAAGTCCCATTACGCCTGAGGCGATTTTGAAACTGACGCACGAAGAGATGCGGGCCGTTGGGCTTTCCACGCAGAAGGCCAGGTATATCCGTGATTTGGCGGAACGCACCAGCCGCGCCGAGATCGACTTCGCTGCCCTGCAGTACATGGCTGACCAGGAGATCATTGAAGTCCTGACCCAGGTGAAGGGCGTGGGCGTTTGGACCGTCCAGATGTTCCTCATGTTCTCACTGAATCGCCCAAACGTATTGCCAACGGGCGACCTGGGCATCCGCAACGCCGTTAAAAAAGCCTACCGGATGCGAAAGGTTCCGACTCCCGCCGACGTCGAGAAGCGCGCCAAAGCATGGCACCCTTACTGCTCAGTGGCTAGCTGGTATCTCTGGCGCAGCCTTGAGATCGAGTAGGATCTGCATGGCGGCGTTGTGCCCCGGAGCACCCATCACGCCGCCGCCTGGGTGTGTCGCCGAACCGCAGAGATAGAGACCTTCTACTGGCGTGCGGTACTTCAGGCGCGAAACAAATAGCTGATCCAGACTCATTTCTCCGTGGAAAATATTGCCATGCGTGATCTTGAAACGCCGCTCCAGATCGAGCGGCGTAAGCACTTGCTTATCGATCAGAATGGAGGGCAGATTAGTGATGTGTTCACCCAACATATCGAGCACGCGCTTTGCGAACGGCTCACGCAAATCGTCCCAGTTGCTTTCACGCAGGGTGTAGGGCGCGTATTGGACGAAAATGCCCATGATGTGTTTGCCAGGCGGCGCCAGCGAAGGATCGTACATGGTCGGGATGGTCAATTCCAGCAGCGGTTCGCGGGATGGGATTCCGCTCTTGGCGTCGTTCCAGGCCCGTTCTACATAATCGATGTTCGGGCAGATGTGGATGGTGGCGCGATGCTGCGGACCCGGAGCGCCGGGCAGTGTTTTGAATTCAGGCAGGCCGCTGAGCGCCAGATTGATCTTGAGTGAAGTGCCTTCGATGCGGAACTTCCGGATCTTGTCGAGATAACCTGCATCGACCTCCCGCTCGTCCGCAAGATGGCAGAAGGTCTGATGCGGATCGAGGCCGCTCACGACGATGGACGCGTCGATCTCTTCACCGCTTTCGAGCACCACCCCGCGTGCTTTCCCGTCGTGGATCAGGATCTGCCGCACTGGTGAACTGGTCCGGATCGCCGCACCATGGCTACGGGCCGAAGCGGCAATTGCTTCCGAAATGCCGCTCATCCCACCGCGCACAAATCCCCACAGTCCACGATGCCCGCCCACGCCGCCCATGCAGTGGTGCAGCAGGATGTAGGCAGTACCATCCGAGCGAGGTCCACCATTGGCCCCGATCACTCCGTCCGTTGCCAGCGTAACCTTCACTTCCTCCGACTCGAACCATTCATCCAGGAAGGCGGTGACACTTTGGGTGAGGATTTTACGAAAGTCCGCGAGCTCTTTCTGGGTCAGCCCGCAACTTCGCGCAGCCGATTCCAGATATTCCTGCATCGGAATATCCGGTGGGATCTGGAGCAGCAGGGATTCGATAACTTGCGAGAGCCTCTCCAGATGGTCTTCATATTTAGGGAACGCTTCGGCGTCGCGCTTTGAGAACTTTGCAATTTCAGCCAGGGTTTTCTCGCGATTCTGCGACATGAATAAGTAGCGGCCATCCGGGAAGGGAGAGAAGAATGCCGGGTCTTTTCCATAGACTTCGTATCCAAATTTGTGCAGGTCAAGATCCCGGACAATTTTATCTTGCAGCAGGCTCACAAGGTAAGACGCGGTGGAGACGCGAAAGCCGGGCCAAATTTCTTCGGTGACGCAGCAGCCGCCCACCATCTCACGGCGTTCCAGAACCAGGACCTTCCGGCCAGCTTTCGCCAGATACGCCGCCGTTACAAGGCCATTGTGCCCGCCGCCTACGATCACGGCATTGAAACGTTGTGTCATCGCCGCAATTGTACCCGAGCAAGACTATTTGCTTCGGGTTTCTCGCAGCAGCCGCAGATCTCTCAAGTCGGCGGTGAGTGCATCCCGGTCGCGCGACTCCAGAGTGTTGTTTTCTACCACGTTTTTCACGTCGTCAATGGCTTCGTCCAGCCGGTCTCTATCGTACTTTCCCTTGGATAAATTCGAGATGCTTTCGGGCATTGTCCAGACGCTCGCGTTCCTTATCGCTCCGCTGGTGCATTCTGCCCACTCGTTGCAAGTCGTCTTGAACGCGCTGAACCAGATTTCGTGCGCTTTCCGGATTCCTGTCAGAGTACCTGTCCCGGTCTCTGTCTCTATCTCGATCCCGGTCTTGACCGGCCATTGGCACAACGGCGCTCGCCAGCAGAAGAGAAGCGAGTGTAAACTGTCCCAGCGCCCTTCGCATATGAATCTGCATGGATTGATTCCCCCCTTAACTAGACGTCCCTACATGGATGCCGGTTCATTGTGCTAAAGCTAGGCTTGTGTGAGAGATCACCTTGCTTCATTCGTAGAAGACTTTCGCCGTTACGGAGATCAGACTGCCCTCGTCAAACGGCGCGGACTTCGGAGGCATTCCTATTCCTACCGGGAGGTTGCCGATCTCTCCGGCCGGTTCGCGGCGGAGTTGGAACGGCGCGGCATCAAGAAAGGAGATCGCGTGTTGATTTGGGGTGCGAACGGCGCGGAATGGATCGCTGCCTTTTTCGGATGCGTGCTGCGCGGTGTGTTGGCGGTACCGCTGGACGCCGCGGGTTCAGCGGACTTTGCGGCACGTGTGAGGAACGAGGTTGCTCCAAAGCTGATCGTTGGCGACCGGTTGCTTGGTCCGGGCCTGCCTTGGATTCCATTCGAACGATTCCATCAAGATCTCGCCTCCACACCTGATTTCGGCCCGGTGGATGGACTTTCTGAGAATGACGCCCTGCAAATTGTGTTCACGTCCGGCACAACGGCGGAGCCAAAGGGCATTGTTCATACGCACCGGAACGTTCTTGCGAGTCTACGCCCCATTGAGCAGGAGGTGCAGAAATATCTGAAGTACGAGCGCATCTTCCACCCGATCCGTTTCCTGCATACGCTTCCTCTCAGCCATGTATTCGGCCAATTCATGGGGATCTGGATTCCGGGACTGCTGGCGGCGGAGGTCCACTTCGAATCCCGGTTGCTGGCGGAGAACCTGGTAACGAATATCAAGAGCGAGCGCATTTCCGTGGTGGCCGCGGTGCCCCGCGTCTTGGAGCTTTTGAGGTCGCATCTACTGGACAGGATACCCAATTTGCAGGGAAGGTTGGAAAGATTGGAGCGGCGTTCCGTCTGGCGGCGTTGGTGGACATTTCGCGACGTACACAGGGCATTCGGGTTCAAGTTCTGGGCCTTCGTGTGCGGTGGAGCGACGCTGCCTCAAGAGGTGGAGCGGTTCTGGAACACTCTTGGATTCGCCGTGATCCAGGGATATGGCATGACGGAAACCGCGGCACTGGTTAGCCTGAATCATCCTTTCCATGCGTCGCGTGGCAGCATCGGAAAAGTTCTGCCGGGCAGGGAAGTCCGGCTGGGAGATGACGGCGAGATCCTTGTGCGGGGTGACACGGTGGCCCAGGCCACATGGCAGGGAGGCGTACAGTCGCAGCGCGGTTCGGAGTGGCTGGCCACTGGAGATTTGGCGTCAGTGGACGAGGCCGGCAATATGACATTCCGCGGCCGCAAGAAGGACGTCATCGTTACCGCTGCGGGCCTCAATATCTTTCCAGAGGATCTGGAAGGTGCGCTCGAACGGCAGCCGGAGGTGAAGGCATGCACGGTGGTGGAGGCCGAAGGACCGGCGGGGCCGGAACCGTTGGCGGTACTGGTGATGAAGGCGGCCGGCGACGCGCAAACAGCCGTGCGAGCCGCGAATCGGGAGCTGGCAGAATTTCAACAGATACGGAGATGGGCCGTGTGGCCGGAGCCGGATTTCCCACGCACCAGTACTGGAAAGGTGATGCGGCGGGAGGTCGCCCGGCTGTTGAGTTCGAATCGGCAGGTACCCGGTACAGTCGCAGACGTGCTCGGCCGCATCACGGGACAGGACGCCGCCAAAATGGAGGACACCGCCTCGCTCTCTGAAGACTTGCAACTGGATAGTTTGGGACGTGTGGAATTGCAATCGACTCTCGAAGACCAATTCGGCGTTGACTTGGACGACGCCGCGTATCAGAAGGTGACTACCCTGGGAGAACTGCGGCAATTGCTCGCGCAGCCCCACAGGGCGGAGGCGGAGAGATCGCAAGAGCATGGGTATCCGGTATGGCCATGGACGTGGCCGGTGCGGTGGATACGCATCGCTTTTATTGAAGCGGTGATGCGGCCGCTGGTGGCCCTGTTGGCAAAGCCTCGAGTGCTGTCAGCATTGCGAGCAGATCCCGTGAAACCGGTGTTGTTCGTTTGCAATCATGTCACGGCGTACGATGTGCCGTTACTGCTGTACGCACTCCCCTGGCGGGCGCGGCACCGGGTGGCGGTGGCGATGGCAGGAGAGATGTTGCTGGACTGGCGTCATGCAAGGGGACAGGGAAATCCAGCCTTGAACATGCTGGCTCCGTTCGCTTATTATCTGGTGACGGCGCTGTTCAACGTGTTCCCGCTGCCGCAGAAGAGCGGGTTTCGCGAAAGCTTCGCGCACGCGGGCAAGGCAATGGATCGTGGTTATCACGTGCTTGTGTTTCCCGAAGGAAAACGGTCGTCGGATGGCGCAATACAACCATTTCAGGGCGGCTCCGGACTGCTTTGGAAAGAATTGGGAACCGACGCCGTCCCGGTTTTTCTGGAGGGTTTGGGAGAGGTGAAGCGCAGGGGTTCCGGTTGGTTTCGATCCGGTGAGTTATCGGTTTACGTAGGTGCTCCCATCAAACTGGATGAGAACGCCGAAGCCGCCGAAGCGGCGCGGGTGCTGGAAGCGGCAGTGCGGGAACTGCGCCACAACTGATGTATCGTAGTGCGGAGGGGAATGGTTTTTGCAGGATACAAACTCATGCGCTCGAAAATTCACCGCTGCCGGAATCGTCATACTTGCCATCGCCGGTATAGGTTTGATCTTTGCGCATATGAATCGGCCAGCAACGGCCCGGGCTTACTTTAAGCTGGAGACCGCCTGGATTGAGCACTGGCCTTTTGAGCGCGGCAAGCGGGAAATACAAAAACTAGCGCCCGCCATGTGCAGGCTGGGGATTTTGGGGCCGGTTCGCATGAAGGTGAAACCGGGCGTCAGTTTTCTATTAGATCCGCGGGATTTGGTATCCGCGACGATATTGCGGACCGGAGAATGGCAACCTGAGATCTGGGATTCGCTTTCGCCTGCTCTTTCCGAAGGAAGCGTTTTCCTGGATGTAGGAGCGCACATCGGTTATTTTTCTATGAAAGCCGCCCGGAAAGTTGGATCGACAGGGCACGTTTTGTCATTTGAACCGAACCCGGAAACTCTGTGGTTACTCCGTGACAATGTGGCCGCAAACAATGCTCAGAATGTGGTTGTAGAGCCGGTGGCATGCACCGACCACGAACAAACGCTTACGCTTTACGCGGCTTCAATTGTTAACACCGGCGCGTCCTCGCTTGCCCGCCAGAATGCCGATATTTCCGCTGGGGAAGCTCCGCGGCCCTACTCCGTGCGCGGCCGGATGATCGATGATGTGGTTCGTGAGCTGAATCTAACGCGAGTGGACGCCATCAAGGTAGACGTGGAAGGAGCGGAGCTTTCCGTGCTGCGCGGAGCATTTGAAACCTTGAAGCGTTTCCATCCGAAACTGATCGTGGAGATGGCGCCATCACAACTAGCCAGCTTTCAAACCACGGTGGACGATCTTACCGTGCTCATCAAGGCGGCGGGCTACAACAGAAGTAAACTGCTCGACGATACGGACTGGGAATGGACAGCGCAAGACGCGCGGCATATGGCCAGTGTGATACGGATCGCGGATGCCTCCACATCGGATCAATTGATTCGAGGCTTCCATGATCTGGAGCGGAATGCCTGGCGCTGGACGGCCGCAAGATTCACAGCCGCGCTGCCTGCCCAGCCGTCCGCCAGCCAGAATGGCGCCCGGTTGGTGCTGAAATTCATCATCCCCGATATCGCGTTCAGCAAACTGAATGGCGTAAGTTTAGCGGCGAAAGTTGGCGACGCCAGCATCGCGCCTGAAAGATTTACGACGCCGGGGGAGCACGAGTACCGGCGCGACGTGCCCGCATCCGCTCTGCAAAAGGACATGGTAAATGTGGATTTCTCGCTCGATAAATCTTTGCCGCCCAGCGCGGCCGATACACGGGAACTTGGAGTCATTGTCACATCGATCGCATTGGAGATGAAATGAGAGCTTTCCGGGAACTGGCATTTGCAGGAATGGTTTTAGGTCTTGCGCTTCAGAATGGAACTGCTGCGGAACGAATTACCGCGGGGAGTCCGGAACTGGAAGGCGATGTAGGCGCCAACGAAGGCCCCTCTTGGGACCCGGCTGGTTATCTATACTTCGTCGGAGGGAATCGGATTTCGCGGCGCGATATGCAAGGGAAGGTGGAGATCTATCGGGAATCGGCGGGCGGCCCAAACGGATCGTTGATCGATGCGCAAGGCCGTCTGCTGATTTGCGAAGCAGGCGCGCGGCGTGTCACGCGAACCGAGCGCGATGGCTCGATTACGGTTCTTGCGGATAATTACGAAGGCAAAAAGTTTAATTCACCGAATGACCTTTCGATCGACTCAAAGGGCAGAGTGTACTTCACAGACCCGCGTTACGGCCGAAGAGACACCATGGAGATTCGCGATGAAAAGGGCGATCTGGTTGAGGGCGTATATCGCGTGGATGCGCCCGGCAAGGTGACCCGGATCATCGCCGGTGAAGTGGAGCGGCCTAACGGAATTCTGGTCTCGGCGGATCAGCGTTATCTGTACGTGGCCGATAACAATAACAACAAGGTGGGCGGTGCGCGCAAGCTTTTGCGTTTCAACTTGAAGCCCGAAGGAACCATTGAACCGCAAAGCAGAAAGCTGATCTTTGACTGGGGTACGGCCCGTGGTCCCGACGGGTTCAAGATGGACCAACAAGGCAGGTTCTATGTGGCCGCAGGGCTGAACAAGGCCCATCCTCCCTATGAGACCGCGGACGAATTCAAAGGTGGAATCTACATCCTTTCAACTTCGGGTGAGTTGCTTGAGTTTGTACCAATTCCAAAAGATGAAGTGACCAATTGCGCCTTCGGCGGCCCCGGCCTGAAGACGTTATTCGTGACAGCCGGCGGCACCTTGTGGAGTATTCCGGTCAAACGCTAATTTTCAGAAGTTTAATTCCGTTCTCCCAGGTGATTTTGCGGAACACTTCAGGGGATGCGGATTGCTTCAGCGTAGTGAGGGTCTCCCTGGCGACGCACTTGCCCTTGATCAGCGGCTCCTGCGACACCTGCCCGGCGCCATGGCCATCGCGGCAACTGCAATCGCTGCCGAACAGCAACTTGTTCCGATGACGGGCGACAAACCCGGCGGTGAAATCCGGATCGCGCCCGAGTCCGTTCCTGCCTGAGTTGGCTGAAAGATCTCCGTAAAGGTTGGGATAGTCAGCCAGCATCCGGTCCGTCAGGCCGCCGGGCTTCACCTTGCCGGTGGGATAGGCGATGTTTTGAGGGACGTCGGCGCTGATATTGGCCCAGAAGGCGTCGGCATGCCCAATGAACGTCGTATTGGGGTACTCCTTCAGAATGGCGGGCAAGCGGCTGAATCCGGAACTGAATACACCCTCTCCGTTGAAGTGATCCACTTCCTGAAAATGCACCAGAACGGGCACGTTCATTTCACCCGCCACGGCGTAAAGCCGCCGCATTTCCGGCCCATCCAGCGGGAGGTGAAATTTGATCTCGCCGATTCCTATGGCGCCGTCTTTCACGGATTTCTTAATCACATCGGCGGCATCCGGTTTTCTGACGTCCATCTGTGCGAATCGAACGAAACGATTCGGGTGCTGCTCCACCGCCGCTTTCGCTTGCTCCTCGGAGGAAACAGGTGTTAGCAGAACTGCCTTGGTGACGCCGCTTCCCTCAATGTGGTCGAAATTGGTGACCGGGCCCTGCCGGAAATGAACGTGAATGTCGAGCACCGGCGAGCCCCAGGGCGATTGCTGGGCTATGCCGGGAACCGCGGCCGCCGCTGCGATCGCGCTTCCTAGAAATGTCCTTCTGTTTATCATGTGTTCGTTATTAGATCACAATGCCGTGATTGCTTACGATGCCTGATGTGGCTCAGCACTACATGACAGTTGCTTGGATTGCCGCTAAGTTAATAAGGATTGGAGCCACCCGCCGGAGTCGAACCGGCGACCCTCTCATTACGAATGAGATGCTCTACCAACTGAGCTAGGGTGGCTTCGCTCTTCTTTTATACCATAGCGGGCGACGTTCCGGTCATCGCTTTCCGTTTAAATACCGCTGGATATCGGGAGAGAGCAGCGCAACCACATCGGGCTTCGCAAGGTCGTTGCGGGTCACTAGCATCGCGCCGGAATCAATCGCCGCGAGCGGGGTTTGGCCGCTCAATTTCATCCCGATCGCCTTGGTCGATTCGTACCCCATTTTGAACGGGTCTTGCACGATCAGCGCGTCCAGATGCCGGTGGCGCAAATCCGCCACCAGTTGATCGGAGGCATCGAAGGCCACCATCCGGACCTTGGTCTGGCCTCGCGCTTTCAATGCTTGAACGGCCCCCAGGGAGCTCGATTCGTTGTCCGCGAACAGTCCTCCCAAATCCGGATGCGCTGTGAGAATGTTTTCCGTCGAAGCCATTGCCGTGGCCTGGCTGGCCCTCGCGTATACCGTCTGGATGAGTTTCATTTCCGGAAACTTATCGCGGAGTTCTTCCGCAAACCCCTGCTCGCGTTCCATGGTGGACGCACTGTCGGGCATAAATCCGATCACTGCGACCTTCCCTTTGTTCTCCATCAATCCGGCAAGCTGCCGTGCTGCTATACGCCCGCCCTCCCGATTGTCGGTCGCGACGTACGTGATGCGCTGCCTGGTGTCGATGTCCGAATCGAAAATGGCTACCGGTATGCCCGCTTTCGATGCGCGCTCCACCGCTGAAACCAGTGCCTTGCGATCCACCGGAGCCAGAACGATACCTGCCACATTCCGGTTGATCATCGATTCCACAATGCCAATCTGGCGGCTGGCGTCGATCTCCAGCACGGGTGCATTCCATTCAATGTCCAGATTGAATTCCCCCGCGGCTTTGATCGCTCCAGCATGAACCGTCTGCCAAAAGATGTGGTTTGCACCTTTGGGAATCACGCCAACCAGCGGCTTTGGTTTAGGCTTTGTCCCGCAACCAGTAAGCACGATGGTGAACGCGATGAATGCGGCAATGCGATGCATGTGAGTCTATGCCATTATGACATTTGGAGCTTTTTAAAATCGGAAGAATAGCCAGCCCTCCTATAACGATCCATCACGGCTTCCATAATGCCTGAACTGCCGGAAGTGGAAACCATTGTCAGGGCACTCGCGCCCCGCTTGTTGGGGCGGCACATTGTTTCGGCCGAATTCATGGCGCCCCTCGTTCTGCGCCATTGCGCCGATCCAAGTCCGGACACCCTGGCAGGGCAATCCATACAAAGGGTCGAACGCCGGGGAAAGTTCATCCTCATCCATCTGGACCGCACTGTTCTGGCCATCCACTTAGGGATGACTGGCCAATTGCTGTTCGATTCCGGCCGCACTCCCTACACGCGTGCCATTTTTGCAATGGATGATGTCACGCTTTTCTATGACGACATTCGACAGTTCGGCAGCATCGAATGGAGCGCGTCCATTCCTCACCGGATCGAAGAGCTTGGACCGGAGCCATTCGACATCACGCCGGCCGAATTCTTCGCGTGCATGCGCGGCCGCCGCACGCCCGTAAAATCTTTGCTGCTGAATCAGAAGACCGTTCGGGGGCTCGGGAATATTTATGTTGACGAATCCTTGTGGCGCGCGGACGTAAATCCACGCCGCCTGGCCGGCAAGATCGCCAGGCCACGGACAGACCGGTTGCTTACAGAGATTCAGAAGGTCTTGCGAGAAGCCATTGAGGCTCGCGGGTCCTCTGTATCCGACTATGTGGATGCCGATGGCCGCAAGGGCGGGTTTCAACTGCAACATCGCGTCTATGGCAGAGAGGGAAAGCCTTGCTTGCGGTGCGGCACTCCCATTGTGCGCATCGTCGTCGGACAACGCGGAACGCATTACTGCCCTAAATGCCAGCGATAATTTAGCTTTCAGGCATTCCGGCCACTACCGCATCGGCCGTCTGCGCGGCGATCTTCATTTCTTTAACCTCATGCACGCGAACCATGTGGGCGCCACCGAGAATTGCCGCGGTCACGGCGGCTGCGTTGGCCAACACTGTTTCCTCAGGAGTGGAACGGGCAAGGAATAGTTTCCGCGAAGGCCCCACCAGAATTGGATATCCAAGTTCGGCGATCTGCGGCAGTCTGGCGAGAATCTCGGAATTCTGTTCCTTACGCTTTCCGAAGCCTAAGCCCGGATCGATCACGATTCGATTCTTCCCGACGCCGGCGTGCTGCGCCCGGTGCACCGTGGCCTGCAAGTCACTAGCGATGGTCCCCATCGCGTCCTTTAACGGCGGAAGTTTCGTCCAGGTCTCCGGCGTGCCGCGCATATGGTTCAACACCAAGCCGCCGTCGTTGTTTGAAACCACTTTTGCCAGGCCGGGATCGAAGGTCAGGCTGGAAGGATCGTTGATGATCTCCACTCCCAATTCAAATGCCTTCCCGGCAATAGCCGCTTTGTACGTATCCACGGAAATGGGAATGCTCAACCGATCGCGCAGGCGCTTCAACACTGGGATCAGACGGCGCAACTCTTCCGCCTCTGAGATTCGTGCCGATCCAGGTTGGGTGGATTCCGCGCCGATATCGATGATGTCGGCTCCTTCGTCCTCCATTTCTAACGCGCGCGCGTAGGCGCGGTCGGGGTCTGCATACTTTCCACCGTCTGAAAAGGAATCCGGCGTCAGATTTAGGATGCCCATTAACAGCGTGCGATCTCCAAACTGAATTTCGCGTCCCTTCAACTTCCATTCATAGCGTTTCCGGATCATATTTTCTTGTTCATAACGAAGCTGGGGATGGTCCAGGTTAGTTGCGCGTTTACCCACTGAGATCGCAACACCTAGACTAACCCACAGCGGAGATGGCGTTGCAGGAAAGATGGGGGGCCAGTACGCGAACCACCATGGCAAACGCACGCCAGGCAGAACGCCAATGATCCCGCCAGTTCGTATTTTAGCCATCATCAATAGACCGCCTGCGCCGGCGGGCTTCCGTCGAACGGAGCGAGCGTATGATGCTGATTCGGCCAGAAGATGCAAAACCCGAATGCTCGTGAGAAGGTTGGTTCACGCAATGGGCTATCGCTACCGCCTTCACGTCCCCGATCTACCGGGCAAGTGAAGCATTTTCCAATCCAGAAATGAGCCTGAAAGTAAAAACTGATTCCACCACGGAGTGAGCCTCAAACGAAGCGGTGATTCCAATGGTGGATGAGCCTGATGCGGTGAACGCAGAAGCTTCAGAATCGGTCTTCCTCCTAATCCGTTTGTTGATCGAACCCAGGGATGGGTCGAGAGGGAAGGGGGCGGCGTTTGGGCCCCCTTCCCCG
>JBBPYD010000095.1:0-4671 GCA_038200305.1 Bryobacterales bacterium | reverse complement strand
TCGTCGTTACATCATCCACCATATTGGTCGTCCTCTTATTGCTCGGTGCCGTGATGGGCCGCAGCGCATCGCCGGAAGACGCTTACCGTCATCTCGCGGTTTACACGGAAGTCCTTTCCCGCATCAAGAGCGAGTATGTAGAGGAACCAGACATCAAAAACGTGACCCTGGGCGCGATGAACGGCCTGCTGGAATCCATAGATCCTTACGCCAGCTATCTGAATGCCGAGCAGTACAAGCAGTACGCGAAGAACCAGGATGCGAAGCGGGCGAACGTCGGCCTGATCCTCTCCAAGAAATTCGGCTATGTGGGCGTGGTGGACTCTATCCCCGGCACATCAGCGGCCAAGGCCGGCCTCAACACGGGCGATCTGATCGAGAGCATTGGTGGCGTCGCCACCCGCGACATGCCGCTTGCCTATGCGGAGCTGCTGTTGACCGGCGATCCCAATACGTCCATTGAGATTTCAGTGTTGCGCCTGCGAAAGCCGGAACCGCAGAAAGTCACGTTAATGCGAACCGCGGTCAAATACCCTGCCATTTCCTCCAAACTATTGCCCGGCGATATCGGAATGGTCCAGATTCAGTCGCTGGATAGCGGAAAGGTAAATGACGTCGCCGCCGCGCTCGCCCAATTGCAGAAGCAGGGGGCGAAGAAGTTCCTCCTCGACCTGCGGAACTCGTCGGTCGGGAAGCCGGAAGATGGCGCCACGCTCGCAAATCTGTTTATCGATAAAGGCACGCTCACTTACCTGCAAGGCCAAAAGGTTCCGAGACAGGACTTCACTGCCGATCCAGCCAAGGCCATTTACAAACAGCCGCTCGTGTTAATCACGAATCGGGGAACCGCCAGTGCGGCCGAGGTGGCTGCCGCTGCGCTGCTGGATAGCAAGCGCGCCGAAGTGGTTGGGGAGCGGACCTACGGAGATGCCGCTGTGCGCCGCGCAATTTCCATGGACGATGGCGGCGCGGTGATCCTGTCGGTAGCTAAATATTACTCGCCGTCCGGGAAGGCAATTCAGGATACCGGTGTCACACCGGGCATTCTGGTAACTGACAATGACGTTACGGTCGACTCCGACGAAGAGAATGCTCCGGAAGCTGCTCCGAAGAAAGAAGGCGACCCGTTAATGAAGCGCGCCATCGAAGTCTTTACCAAAGGTAAAACCCAATCGAGTGCTTCTCCAGCTAATGCCGCCCCAGCGCCTTCCAGCGATACACGCGAGAAGAACGATGTGCCGACCGAGGTTAAACCTAAGAATTAGTAGCCCTTCAAATACTATGCCAATGTACGAGTACAAGTGCCAGAAGTGTGGGCATGTTTTCGAGTTGATCCAGCGATTTTCCGATGCACCTCTGACTGTGCATGAAGGCTGTGGCGGGGAATTGGAGAAACTGGTTTCGGCTCCGGCATTCCATCTGAAGGGCAGCGGATGGTATGCCACCGATTATGCAAAGGGATCGGATACAAATCCCGCTCCCAAGCCCGGCGACAGCGCCGCGAAAACGGACGGTAAAGAAAGCAAATCAGAATCGAAAGATTCGAAGACGGATAGCACTCCGGCTCCTGCCGCTTCAACCACTACCAAAGAATCCTCCTCAAAAGATTCCGCCTCGAAATAACATACTCTGAAGTAAGGAGTCTCCGTATGTCTACCTCAAGACGCCATTTTATTCAGACGGCGGCGGCGGCTGGGATGGCCGCGCAGGCGCTCACCGCTCAATCCGAAAAGAAGATTGCCGCCAACGACAAGATTCGTGCCGCCCTGATCGGCGCGGGTGGCCAGGGTTCGGGCGATGCCGATTCGTCGCTGGCGCAGCCCGGCGTGGAACTCGTAGCAGTCAGCGACATCTACGACGGCCGCCTCATCCGCGCGAAAGAGAAATGGGGAAACCACCTTTTCACCACCCGCGATTACCGGGAAGTGTTGGCCCGCCCGGATGTGGACGCGATCATCGTGGGCACCCCGGATCATTGGCACTCGCAGATTTGCGTGGATGCCATGAACACCGGTAAAGACGTCTACTGCGAAAAGCCAATGGTGCAGAAGGTGGAAGACGGTAAGCGGGTGATCGAGGCGCAAAAGCGGACGGGCCGTATCATGCAGGTCGGCAGCCAACGCGTCAGCTCCATCGTTTATCAGAAAGCCAAGGATCTGTTCCGCCAGGGCGCGATTGGGAAACTCAACATGGTGGAAGCATGGTGGGATCGTAACTCGGCAATCGGCGCTTGGCAATATTCCATTCCTCCAGACGCAACCCGGGAAAATATCGACTGGGACCGATTCATCGGCCCGGCCCCGAAGCATGAATTCGATCCTATCCGTTTGTTCCGCTGGCGCAACTATCGCGACTACGGGACGGGCGTCGCCGGCGACCTCTTCGTTCACCTTTTCTCCGGAATGCACTTTATCACGGGAGCCATCGGACCGAGCCGCGTCTTCGCCACTGGCGGGCTCCGCTTTTGGAAGGATGGGCGCGATGTACCCGACGTGTTGCTTGGGCTTTATGAGTATCAAGCCACTGACCAGCACCCGGCATTCAACCTGGCGCTTCGCGTGAATTTCGTCAGCGGCGCGGGGGAGAGTTCAGGATTCCGCTTCGTCGGCAGCGAAGGCATCATGACGGTCGGCAATGGCGTGACAGTAGCCAAAACACCTCGCGAATCGGAGCCCGGCTACACCATCGATACCTTCCCGAAAGCCGTGCAGCAGGAATTCCTCAAGAAGTATCACGAGCAATATCCGGTGTTGCGCGCGAGTGCGGATTCCATCCGTCCCCAGGCCGAGGAGAGCTACCTGCCGCCCCACGGCTACAGCGATCACCTGGACCATCACCGCAATTTCATCAACGCGGTTCGCACCCGGAATCCTGTGATTGAAGATCCAACTTTCGGCCTTCGTGCGGCCGGTCCCGCGCTGCTCTCCAATATCAGCTACTTCGAACAGCGGGCCTGTAATTGGGATCCGCAAACCATGACCCTTAAAAGCTAAATGCAGACCTCAGCGAACGAACGGATTCAAATTGCGCTGATCGGCGCGGGTGGAAGAGGCATGGCCGATGCGCGCCTTGCCCTGCGGGTTCCCGGCGTGGAATTAGTGGCCGTTGCTGACATCTACGATGGACACCTCACGCGTTCGAAGGAGATTTTCGGCGATCGCCTGTTCACCACCAGGGACCACCGCCAGATTCTCGCGCGCAAGGATATCGACGCTGTGATCATCGCGACGCCGGACCACTGGCACGCGCAGATCACGAAAGAAGCACTCGCGGCCGGCAAGGACGTCTACTGCGAGAAGCCGATGGTGCATGACATTTCCGAAGGCAAGGCGGTTATCGACGCGCAGCAATCCAGCGGACGAATTTTGCAAATTGGCAGCCAATACGTCAGCTCGCTGGTGTATCAAAAGGCGCGGGATCTGCTGAAGAGCGGCGCAATCGGAGAGCTGAACATGGTGGAAGCATACCTTGATCGGAACACCGCCATCGGCGCATGGCAGTACTCCATTCCGCCGGATGCTTCCCCGTCCACGGTCGACTGGGACCGCTTCCTGGGCGCCGCGCCCAAGCGGCCGTTCGAAGCCATTCGCCTGTTTCGCTGGCGCAACTATCGCGACTATGGCACCGGCGTTGCCGGAGATTTGTTCGTTCACCTGCTGTCCGGGCTGCATCTGGTCACCGGTTCCATTGGACCCACCAGAGTATACGCAACCGGCGGCCTACGGTTCTGGAATGATGGACGGGATGTGCCGGACGTGATGCTCGCGACCATGGATTATCCTAAGACGGAGCAGCATCCGGAGTTCACCCTCGCCCTGCGAGTCAATTTCGCCAGCAGCGTGCCGAATGAGAATTTCGGCTTCCGCTTCGTTGGAAGTGAAGGCGTGATGACGACGGGGTTCACAGACGTGAAGCTCAGCAAGGAGCCGCGCGAATCCGAGCCCGGCATGACGATTGATACTTTCCCGAAGGCCGTCCAGAAGAAGATGGTGGATGAGTATCGAGCCAAGTATCCGCGCAAACCACTGACGGCGGATTCCATCTCGATGCAGGGAGAGACCCGTTACACCACGCCCGCAGGGTACGATTCCACGCTGCACCATCACCAGAATTTCTATGCTGCCGTGCGTAGCCGCAAGCCGTTCATTGAAGATGGGGTGTTCGGAATGAGAGCCGCGGGCCCGGCTCTGTTAACCAACAAGAGCTACTTCGAAAAGCAGGTATGCCAATGGGACCCGGAGAAGATCGGCTAATGCTTCAGCTTCAACGCTTCGTTCATTGATCCCTGCCGATAGCCTTCCAGATCGAGCGTCACGTAGAGAAATCCAAGCGGTTTGAAGATGGCCGCAAAAGCCTGAGCCATTTCCAGCGTCAGGGCTCTCTCCAGTTCGTCTTTCGCAATTTCGATTCTCACTACTTCGCCGTGAAACCGGACGCGGAACTGGCGGAATCCCAGCGCTTTGATGGCCTCTTCGCCCTTCTCGACAGTCTTGACGGTTTGCGTTGTCACCGGCGTTCCGTAAGGAACCCGTGAGCTCAAGCAGGCAGATGCCGGACGATCCCAGGTCTCCAATCCAGCTCGGCGGGAAAGCTCGCGAATTTCCGCTTTTGTGAGATCCGCTTCCACCAGGGGCGCTTTCACCTGGTGAAGCTGAGCCGCATTTTGACCGG
>JBBPYD010000094.1:0-2107 GCA_038200305.1 Bryobacterales bacterium | reverse complement strand
GGCGGCAAGGTGGACTAGTGGGAACCACGCCGGCCACGTGTACGCAGCGATCGTCATCACAGTCATCAACTCTGTCTGGGTCCATTCGCCACTTGGGTCACTGAAGTTGACCGGGTCGTCGCCGGCGTACAGATACCGGTGAAGCGTAATGGGATCCTCCCCATTTCCCTCCTCCGGGTCCTGGCTTAGGAACCGCCCGGTAGCCTGGTTATAATACCGTGCGCGCAGGTAGTACAGGTTCGCATTGCTGTCAAACTGCTGGGCGTTATACATGAACGAGTTGGGGGTATTCCCGGTGCTGGCAACCAGATTTCCGAAGCTGTCATAGCTGTAGGTGTCGGTCACCGTGCCGGTTGCATCCGTCAGCTGGCGGGTGCTGCCATGCCCATCAAACACGTAGTACCGCGACACCGCGCCCCGGTCCATCCGCAGCAGCTCATCCCCGTACTCATACCGGGCAATCAGCGCGCCGGCGCCATCCCGCTCTTCTACCACTTCCGCGAACGCGGTGTTGGTATCCACCAGGTACTTCTTCGCGACGCGCTGGATATCCTCTTTGGTTACTTTCTGGAGCTTCTCCTGGTACGTGTTAATGAGACCTGGATCGTTATAGAAAACCGCGTACTGGGAGAGCGCAATGGCGCGGCTCAACGAGCTTTGCAATTGCTGCGCCTGCTGGTGACGGTTCTGCATATGGATCTTTTCCAGTTCCCAATCCGCCACCGGTTCGGACTTGAGCCGCTCGATTTCCTCGCCGACCACCTTTTCGAGCTCGCCTAGATCCTTGCCCGGACGCGCCAGCGCAATCACGCGAGCTATCGACGGCCCGCGCTTCTCCTGAAGAAATGCGACGGCCTGAACTGCAAGCTCTTTGTCCTTCACCAGCTTCTGAAACACCCGCGAAGACTGGCCTCCACCCAAAATGTCGGCAAGAACGTCGAGCGCCCAGAAATCCGGCGTATTGCCCGGCGGCACTTTCCAACCAAAATCAATCCTCGGCACTTGCGCAAATTGGTCCTCGATGGTCTTCCGGCGTTCCGCTTTCTGCTCCGGTTCGGCCATGTCCGGCGAAGGGGGCGCGGGTTGCGCGGGAATGTTGCCGAAGTACTTCTCCATCTTTGCCATTACGTCCGCGCTCTTGAAATCGCCCACAATCGCAATGACGGCGTTATCCGGAGCGTAGTAGGTCTTGAAGAACTTCTGCACATCGTCCAGGGTTGCCGCATTTAGATCCGCCATGGACCCGATGGTCGAGTGCTTGTAAGCGAAGTTGTCGTAGGCCGTCTCATCGAAGGTCTCGAATGTCTTGCCGTACGGCGTGTTATCTACGCGAAGCCTGCGTTCCTCCTGAACGGCATTCCGCTGGTTATCGAGATTGCCCGGGGTGATCGCGAGCGAACGCATGCGGTCGGCTTCCAGATACAGCCCGAGATCGATCTGATTCGAAGGCAGCGTTTCGAAATAATTCGTCCGGTCCGAGTTGGTGGTGCCATTCATGTTGCCACCGTTGTTTTGGATCAGAATGAATTGCTCGCCCTTTCCCACGTTCTCGGAGCCCTGAAACATCATGTGCTCGAAGAGATGCGCGAAGCCGGTGCGGCCCTGTCTTTCGTCGCGGGAACCGACGTTGTAGGTCACCGAGATGGAGTATGTTGGCGCGGCGTGATCCTCGGAGAGGATAACGCGGAGCCCATTTTTCAACTTGTATTCCTTGAACGGGATCGTAATCGGCTTGGCCGCGAACAAACCAAGCGACAGCAGCAAACCCATTCCGGCGATGCGAACAGCTTTATTCATAGTGAGGGAACTCTTTCCTATTCTAGATCGGCTCCCATGACGATTTCCTATCTCACCGAGCACGCCCCCGCCCGGGGCGGTTCTGGCACAAGAGTGCATCGCACAGCTGATCGGCGTAGCGGCACGCTTTAGCTTGCCCGCAATCCTGAATTTTTGCAGACAAGCTGAAGCGTGTCGCTACGTGCGCAGCTTGAGTACAGGCAAGGCCCGGCGCGGTCTGGTACAAGAGTGCATCGCACGGCTGATCGGCGTAGCGGCACGCTTTAGCTTGTCCGCAATCCTGTATTTTTGCGACAAGCTGAAGCGTGTC
>JBBPYD010000093.1:0-14192 GCA_038200305.1 Bryobacterales bacterium | reverse complement strand
CTGATCTGTTCCATACTCAGCCGTTCTCCGCTCTTCATGCTGACGTTCAACTCCCAGCATGCCGCCTTCGATCTCCTTCAGGCTCTCTCTGCGTTAGAAACACACCTTGGCTCCAGGCTCATCCTGCGTTATACAAGACTTAACCTTGACTCAACACCCACGGGGACGCATACTGACGATTGCGATTCTAATTGAATAGGTTTAGTCGTATGAAACTCCGCATGATATCAAAATTATCCGCTACATTGTTTCTTGTTCTGGCGGTACAGGGCCTCTTTAGCCAGGCTCTGAACTCCGGTACATTTCTCGGGACTGTCAAAGATCCAAGCGGAGCCGGTATTCCGGACGCGAAGATTGTGTTGACGCGATCGGAGACCGGCGCCGTACTGGAGACTTCGAGCGACGGAGAAGGGAACTACCGTTTCCTGGATGTTGCCCCCGGGACCTACCGCCTGGAAATCGAGCACGCGGGCTTCCGCAAGGAGGTACGCGCCCAGATTGCGGTCAGCGCAGGGCAGTCGCTCCGCGTCGATGGAGCCCTTACGCTCGGCTCAGTCAGCGACGCCGTTGTGGTTGATGAGAAGGTGGCTGAAGTCGATACCAACACGGCTAACGTGGGAAGCACCGTGTTTGGATCGCAGGTGCGCGAGTTGGCGCTCAACACCCGAAGCTTCACACAGCTTATGACACTCCAGCCCGGGGTGGCGTCGAGCCAGGCACAGCAGCCCGGATTCGGCTCGAATACTTCGGTGCCGTTTTCATTCAACGGAGCGCAGCAGAGTTCGAACAACTGGCTGGTCGATGGCGGCCGTAACATCGATACCTACAACGGGAACAATTTGACGATGGTGAACCTGGATGCCATTGCCGAAGTGCGGATCGAACGGAATGCATACTCGGTTGAGTATGGGCGAAACTCCGGAGCGCAGATCAATGTCATCACCAAGTCAGGCACCAACGCGATACACGGCAGCCTCTTTGAATTCTTTCGCAACGATATTATGGACGCTCGCAATTTCTTCGCGTCTGTGAAGCCCAAGAACCGGTATAACAATTTCGGTGGAACCGTTGGCGGGCCGCTCCGTAAGGATAAGCTGTTCCTGTTTCTCTCTAACGAGTACCGTCGCATCATCCAAACCACGGGAACGCGCACGGCCATCGTGCCCACAGCGGATCAACTCGCCGGTAACTTCAGTGGCGGGCGCACCATATCGGACCCTACAACCAAGACTCCTTTTCCGGGAAATCAGATTCCCGCCTCGCTGACTGATCCGAGTGCGCGGGCGCTGCTGAACACCTACTATGCGAGGCCAACACCAGGCTTCCAACAAGGCGCACTCAATTTCTCGAGTTCGGCGCCGGATGGAACCAAGTATCGTTCAGGCTTGGGCCGATTGGACTACATCGTCTCGCCTGCGCTCTCCCTGTTCGGCCGGTACAACATTGACAGCACGCGCCTGTCCAGCCCATTCGGCCTGTTTGTGTCTAATCCCATGCCGAACGTCGCAGCCTCGGAACAATCACACATCCTCTACTCAGCCCAAACTTCCGCAAGCTGGTCCGCAAGTCCGAATGTACTCAATGAATTCACCACAAACTGGTTCCATTCGGCTCTGGCAATCTCGACACTGCCCTCCGCCGCCCGCTCGCGTGCGCCGTCCCTGAATGTGGCGCGCGTTTTCAATACCGCGACGGATTCCGCAAGCCTAATACCATCGATTAATCTTAGCCAAGGCTACGCCAGCCTGCTGATTAACTGGCCGCAAAATATCTCGGGCTACACGTATGAAGTTTTCGACAATTTGAGCTACGTTGTAGGACGGCATTCGTTCAAGTTCGGCGGTTATCTTGCGCGCGAGAACAAGACTCAGAACAATTCGAACCCCAACAACAACGGTTCCTTTACGTTCGATGGGTCAGCCACCGGCGATGCACTGGCGGATCTGCTCACGGGGCACGCCTTCCAGTACACGGAGAATTCCGCGCACGTGAGTGGCAGTCTGCGTTATTTCAATCTGGCCGGTTTTGCCCAGGATCAGTGGCGGGTCAATTCGAGATTGAGCCTGACGTATGGGTTGCGCTATGAATTTTTCCAGCCCGAACAGGACAACGCCGGGACCATCTCCTATTTTGACCCCACCCGGTTCGATCGCTCCCGCGCGCCGCAAATCATGTCGAATGGGCAGATCGTGACAGGAACACAAAACTTCGCGAACGGCATCATCGCGGCGTCCAACAATGCGCCGTATGGATACGAGATCACCGATGCGCAACACAACAACTGGTCCCCTCGCGCCGGTTTTTCTTACGCTCTCACGAAGGACAATCTGACCGTCCTGCGCGGCGGCTATGGCCGGTTTTTCGACCGCTGGGCGCAGTACGCATCGGGAGCGCGCAACAATTACCCGTTCAATCAAAGCGTCTCGATCTTCAACACCAGCTTTACAAACCCCGGCCAGGGTTCTTTACGGGTTTTCCCGATCGCGCTCACCAATTTCCATTCGCCATGGCAGGTTCCCTACATGCAGAAGTGGTCGCTGGGCATTCAGAGACAATTGCCTGCGGGCCTGGTGCTGGATGCGAGCTATGTGGGGTCCAAAGGCACTCATTTGATCCTCACGCGCGATATCAACCAGCCCGTCGCCAGTGCGGTCGTTGCCGGCGGTCAGCTCAATCCGAACGCGGTACGCCCTTACCCGGGTTTTGCGTCGATCAATACGTACGAGACTACAGGCAACTCGATTTACCATTCGCTGCAAGCCTCTATCGTGAAGCGTTTGTCGGCTGGCTTTTCCATCCAAGGATCGTACACATGGAGTAAGCTGATCGACAACGTGTCCACGCCCATCAATGCTTACGAAGCATCGAGCGTGGAGCGCGGCATCGCCAGTTTCGACCGTACGCACGTCTTCACGGCAAGTTACATATGGGAAGTACCTTTTGCCCATGGTTTGACCGCGTGGCGGCGGAAGGTGCTTGATGGCTGGCAGATCTCCGGGATTACATCTGTGCAGTCGGGGAACCCGATTACGCCTGTGATCACCGTCGACCGCGCCGGCGTGGGAAGTGGCGGCCAACGCCCCAACGTGAATGGCCCGGTCACTCAGATTGGTTCGAAACTGAGATGGTTCGACACGAGCGTCTTCTCGCTGCCGGCGCTTGGAACCTTTGGCAATGCGGGCAGGTCCCTGGTGCGCGGTCCGGGAATCTTCAATTCGGACATCTCTTTCAGCAAGAGCACTGCCTTGCGGGAACGTGTGACGATGCAGTTCCGGGCGGAATTTTTCAATATCTTCAATCACACGCAATGGGCCAGTGTGGGGGCGTCCTTCGGGGCCAGCACGTTCGGCCAGGTTGTGAGCGCGCGTGACCCGCGCATCACCCAACTCGGGTTACGGATTGCCTTTTGAAATATCATATTGGCATAGTGGCCCTTGGTCTCTGCGCGCTGGCCAACGCAGCCGAACCACCTGGGGAGCGGCTGCTTCAACACCGGATATCCTCCCGAAGCCCTGTGCGGGAAAACGGCGTCGAAAAAGAACCGATTCCGAGTCTCACAGCCGGTGTGAAAGATTCCGCCGACTGGTACGCTCGGGTGCGTCCACAAATACTCGCCCACTGGTTAAAGATATTAGGAAAGGTGGAGCCCGCTCCCAAGGACCGGAAGTGGTTCGCCGATCCAATCAAGCCTATCGTCCGGAAGACCACGGAAGAGGAAGGCTACACAAGAACCGAGATCGATATTCCGCTCGAGCGGGATTTTCTGCAACAGCACGTTCTTCTTGTTCCGAAAGGAAAAGGCAAAGGACCTTTCCCCGCCGTCATCTGCTGGACGTCCACAACACCGGATTATCAAGCTCCCGAGCAATGGTGGGGAAAGTGGCTCGCAGATCACGGATATGTAGTACTGACGAGCTGGGCTTTTATCCGGAATTACCGGGATGGATCGACTTACAAATCCGGCGCCCCCGAAAAATTATACGAACGGTTCGGACACTGGCTCCCCATGGGAAAAATGGTCTACGACGCAAGGCAGGAGGCGCAATACCTGGCCAGTTTGCCGGAAGTAGATCCTAAACGGATCGGCTTCATGGGTTTTTCTCTAAGCGGAAAGTCAGCGATTTATGTCGCCGCGTTCGCCCCCGAAATCAGGGCAACTGTTGCGTTCGATCCTCAGATTGCGGTGAATGGGTCGTCCAACTGGTATGCGCCGTGGTATCTGGATTGGCTGCGTCCGTTTCCCGATATCCCCACACCGCAGCACACCGTGTTAAGCCTTTTTGATACAAATCCGCGCCGGCCCGGCTTCGAGCATGATCACCACGAACTGCTGGCCCTCACCGCGCCGCGTCCATTCTTACTGATCGGCGGAAGCCTTGAGGAGGCGAGTACGAATGGTTCTGACGACCTTGAAAGCTGGGGGTACATCAACCGGGCTCGAGAAGTCTACCGGCTGCTCGGCGCGGAAGAAAGACTGCGGTACGTGCCAACCGGAGATGGCCACAACGCGAATGGACTCCACATCGATCCTGCGTGGCAGAGCTTTCTTGAGCGTTGGTTAAAGCCTCGGCCGGACAGATAACCAGAGCGAAGTTTAGCTCCCGTTACGATTCGTTCGCCAAGCGGATCGCCGCGCGCATCTTTGAAACCAGCTTAGGCACCTCTATGAGAGGGTCATCCGCGGATTCATATTCCAGAGCGAGATAACCGCGATACCCAGACTTGCCGAGAATGCCGAGAATCCGGTTCCAATCCGCCGGCTGGCTCTGATGGTCCACATGAACGTGGGATTTGAAATGCACGTTTGTCGCATAAGGCGCGCACATCTCGATCTGACGGTACGCGTCGTCGCGGAAATTACCGATATCGAGATTAATGCCGACCCACGGGGAGCCTGCCTTTTTGACGATCTCCACGGTGCGATCGGCACTCGTCGTAATGCCTCCATCGTCTTCCACGCCCAGTGTAATCCCTTTCTTCGAGGCTTCATCGGCGCATCTCTTCAGCGTTTCAACTGCCCAGGCAACAGCCTGGTCCTCTGTCGCTTCCTTTGGAACGGCCCCGCCGAAGATTCGAATATGAGATGATCCCAGCCTTTGCGCTACGTCAAGCCACTTGCGAACGGTCCCCAGTTCGGCGGCCTGCAGTTCAGCCGTAGGCTGCGCCATGTGGGCTCGGATTCCAATCGTGTAGAGAGCGATGCCTGACCGGTAGGCAAGTTTTTTGAGAGCGAAGAGTGTCTCGTCATTGGTGTCGGCGAGCCAATAAGTCGTAAGGTCCACGCCGTCGGCTCCAAGGTCCGCGGTCATCCGGATGAGGTCCGCGTAACTCATGGTGTTTTCTTTGAGCTGATTTCGGAAGGAATAGGCGCAGACGGCAGGTCGGAACCGGCCTTTAGAGACCGTAGCAGCGGCACTTGGGCCGGTGGACGCCAGAGCGGCGGTAGAAAGAAGTTTTAAGTAATCTCGGCGGCGCATAGGCAAAATTGTACTCTCGCTGGGCTTCCACGGCAACCTGTGGGTTCAGAGATTCTATGTGCCATGATCGCACTATACACACCTTCCTCTCTAAGCACGCGACATGCGTGGGCAACTGGGTGGGCTATTCCTGTCCATTCCCGATAAGCAATTTGTTTGGTGCGCCCGCTGTAGCCATTACCCTACACTGGTGTCAATCGAAACTCAACCCAAATACCCGCCCGCCAGCTTCATCTCCTTCTTCTGAACCATTGCTAGATTTGCCAGATGCGGTCCCGCCACAGCTTGCGCCGCAACTTCCACCGGGCAATTCGGCTCTTTCCGGCTCTTGATGCAATCGAAGAAATTCTGCACGTGCGATTCAATCGGAACGGGCGCCATCTCTTCGTATACCGGCGCGGCGTCGCGCTTCCACGGTTCCGCGAATACCTTATATCCGGTCTCATCGAGTATTAGCGTGCCTTTGTCACCCATGAACGTGATCGACCATCCGTTCTGGTACGAGTTCGCATAGTCCAGCGTCCACGTCGCCATGTGGTCTGGATAGGCAAACACCGCGCTGAAGACGTCCGGATGCTCCGCTCCAATCATCTTCGCCACATATCCATGGCAGATAGCCGACACCGGTGGTCCCGTTTTGGTGAACCACTGGACAACATCCATCAAATGCGTCCCCTGGTCGGTCATATTGCCGCCAGCGTAATCCCAGAAATAACGCCAGTTCCGGAACCGCATCGGCTCCAACTCGCGCTTTTTCGCGCTGCCGAGGAACCGGTTCCAGTCAAGCTTGCCCGGCAAAGCCGAATTGTTCAGCTCATGTGCGATATTCCAGTGCCACTGCGGCTTTACCAACGTGATTCTGCCCAGGACGCCATCGTCCACCAGCGTTTTCGCCTTCATGATGGCTTCGGCGCTGCGGCGCTGCATTCCAATCTGTACTATCTGTTTCGTCTTGCGAACCGCGTGGACCATCTTGACGCTCTCTTCCAGCGAACGCGACAGCGGCTTCTCCGAATAGATGTCCTTCCCCGCCGCCAGGGCGGCCAGCATCATCGGACAGTGGTGGTGATCGGGGCTCGCAACCAGTACGGCATCCATTTTCTCCGCCAGCAGGTCGTGATAATCCACGAAGGTCTTCGCATGGGGAGCCTGGCGCTTCGCCGCTTCCAGATTTGGCTCGTACACATCGCACAACGCGACGCATTGGCCGCCCAGTTTCAGGAAAGCCGCATTGACCGACCGGCCCCGGCCTCCTGTTCCGATCACTCCGTACGCGATCCGATCGTTGGCGCCCCATGCGGACCGTGGAACAAACATCGGCGCCGCCGCGGCTACCGTGCTCAAAAACTGCCTGCGCTGCATGAGGACCTCCCAGCGAACTTATTTGTGAGCCGTTAATACCCGCGACGGATAACCAGTCTGTTTGACCATGCGATCCGTCACGATCCGGAACTCAAGAGATTCTATCAACTCTGGAACGCGTTGCTCAACTTGCCGCCCCCAGAATGCGGGCGCAACCTTGCCGGCCACTTTGTACAGTTGATTGAAAATCTCGGTGTTCTCGCCGATCAGCACCAGCGTCAAAATTCCGCGCCGGCGCAAAATGCGGTGGAATTCCAGCAGCGTGATCACGATGTCGTCGGATGAGAGCAGTTCCAGCAGATAGCAGCACACCAGCGCATCGAAAGTTTCGTCGCGGTACGGCATATGCCGCGCATCCACCGCCTTGCACTGCGTCCTGGCCTTCGGAAACTCGGTCCGGACTCTCTGCTGCGTGCGCGCCGCCATGTTCGGCGAAAGGTCCAGGCCAATGGTCGACCCGTTTGGATTCACCTTCACCAGCCTCCGGAACATCTCACCGGAGCCCGTCGCCACTTCCAACACCTTCATCCCGTCGCGGATTTCACACACTTCCATTGCCCTGCGATGGGCTTTCGAATGAAAGAGAAAGGTGGAAGCCGGGTACACACCCGACAGGCGGTCGTACACGCGCCTGGTCTTGTCCGCGATCGTCTTTGGCATGCCATCCCTTGCGGCAGCAGTAAACGGCAGAGTCATCTTACTGAGAGGTGAGTCCATATTTTCGAGCTTCAAGTTAGGATACTGCCGCAAGTACTACGTGCGATTCCGGAATTTCAATTTCAGTCTGCGTGCCCTGGCCGGGCCGGCTGTCGATCCACATCCGATAATCGTTACCGAATAATACTTTCAACCGCTCATTAACGTTGCTGATGCCAATACCCCGCTCGAACAGTGTAGCTAGTTTCGCCTCTGGTATGCCAACGCCGTCGTCTTCCACCGTCAGATGCAGACGGCCTTCCAACAGACGGCTACGCACTCGAATCATACCGCCATTCACCTTGCCGCTCAAACCATGTTTAATACAGTTCTCTACTAACGGCTGGAGAAGCATACTCGGAACCAGCCGGTCCAGGGTATTGGCTTCTACCTCTTTGATAAAACGAAGGTTATCGCCAAAGCGAACCAGTTCGATCGCCATGTAGTCGTCAATGAACTGCAACTCGTCTCTTAGTGGACTCAAATTCTCGTGCTTTCGTAGCAGGCGGCGCAAGATATTTGACAGTTTATAGATTACCCGGCGCGCGTTCTCCGGGTCCGTCCGCACCAGGGAGGAAACGGAATTCAACGTGTTGAACAGAAAATGCGGGTTAATCTGGCTGGTCAACGCCGCCATCCTGGCCTCCTGCAGCAGCCTCTGTTGGGATTCCAGCTTATCTTCGTTCCGCGTGTTGTTCCAGATTTTCAGCGGCAGGATGACCGCGAAAACAGTAGTCGTGAAGATGGCGAGAGTGCTCAGCGGCTGCCGGTCGGTCTGCAGATAAGCCGCGAAAAGATAGCGCGGTTCGAACACGCGCAACGCCGACCACCGTAGAAACTCCGCAAATACGATGGTCAGCAGAAAGAACAGGTGAAAGGCCTGGCGCCGCGGGTCCACTCCGCGGCGGAATATCCGGTACAAGCTCAAGTCCAGAAAGGGCGAAAAACGCCAGATCTCTTCCGGGTCTGGAGCTAGGTCGCGCAGCACCCCGCCCAGAACACCCACTCCAGCATACAGCGGCATGGTGAGGAATTCACCGTGTAACATCGCCGGAATCGAAATGAGGATACCCGACACCAGCCCGGTGACATACCCGCCGAGAATTCCCGACAGCAGACTGCCTTCCAAGCCCAAATCCACGGACTTGTAAATGCCCGTAAGCACCCGCATGGCGACGCCGGTTCCAAAGATGCTTGCAAATCCCAGCGCCAATTGGACTCGCTGGTTGAAGGTGCGCTCTTCACGCAGCAGCATGCGCTTGAACTTGTTCGAGCGCACTAAAATACTAGCCAGTGAAGCCGCTACCGCGAGCTTGACCAGCAGGATAACCAATCGTTCTTCTAGCATGCGGGTCTGACGCCATTATAATGAAGAGTCTTGTGATCGCGCCCAGCCCAGCTTTTGAACTCCTTAAAATCGCCGAAGCAGACTTCCCGACGCGGTTCGGGCATTTTCGAATTCATGGCTACGAAGGCCACTTCGCGGCCGGGATTGAGGAAGCCGTCGTGCTAACCATGGGCGACGTGCATAGCTCACCCCCACTGGTCAGGATTCACTCGCAGTGCCTTACCGGCGACGTGTTCCATAGTCTGCGTTGCGACTGCCGCGCCCAGCTTGAGCTTGCCTTGTTCATGGTTGGCGAAGAACGCCGCGGAATTATCATCTATGAGCATCAGGAAGGCAGGGGAATCGGGCTGATGAACAAATTGCGAGCCTACGAACTGCAGGATGGGGGGGCGGATACTGTGGAAGCGAACGAACAGCTCGGTTTCAAAGCGGATATGCGGATGTACGGAATGCCCGGAGCGATTTTGAAGCACATGGGCGTCACCAAGGTTCGTCTTCTTTCCAACAATCCGGAGAAGATTCAAGCGCTGGAGAAGGCCGGCGTCCAGGTTGTGGAGCGTGTACCGTGCCTTGTGGAGCCGGTGGCCACCAGCGAAGTTTATCTACGAACCAAGAAAGAAAAGATGGGGCATCTCTTAGGCGAGATGTAATCCGTGGCCGGCATGGAAAAAATAACCACTCTCTTCCTCGATGTCGGTGGCGTTCTTGGCACCAACGGATGGGACCACAACTCCCGCGGGTTGGCCGCGCGGCAATTCGGCCTGGACTACGCCGAGATGGATCAGCGCCACAAGATGACCTTCAATTCCTACGAAGAAGGAAAGCTGACTCTCGATGCCTATCTCGATCGAGTGATCTGCTACCGCGCACGGTCGTTCTCGCGCGAGGAATTCCGGTCATTTATGTTTGCGCAATCGAAACCGGATCCCGAGATGCTCCGTCTGATAGCGGATTTGAAGCAGCGCTACAGCCTGAAAGTCATCATCACCAGCAACGAAGGCCGCGAGCTCGTCTTGCATCGGATTCCGCTATTCGGCCTGGACAAATTAGCCGACTTCTTCGTCTTTTCGTGCTTTATTCACGTGCGGAAGCCGGACGCCAGCTTCTACCGCATGGCGCTCGACCTCGCACAGGTTCCTCCGGAACAGGTGGTGTATTTGGACGACCGTGAAATGTTCGTTGAGGTCGCACGCAGCTTCGGTATCCATGGCATCTGGCAAACGTCGATCGATATGACGCGTGCCGCGCTGAACGACGTAGGGCTTTCTTCTAATGCTTCGCCGCTTCCGTCCGCTACAGGTATGGCGCTGTAAGGCGAGCGCGTTTCTGTTTCCGCGAATTCCTCAGATAGTGATTCGCATCGCCCAATGAAGCGAACAGGCCAACGAATGACCGGTGGAGACGCGATGGACACCGGCGCCCGGAAACGAAATCCTTTTGGCGGAACAGGTCTGTAGCGGCGATCACTGCCGCGCCCATCGGCTTGTATTCGTGAGTTCCTTGCGCCCACACACAATCGCCATCAACCCACAATGCGAAGCCCATTGATACTATATACGACATGACAAGACGATCATTTGTTCCGGCGCTGGTTGGTGCAGGCGCTTTGACGGCCGCCTACGCACAGGATGCAAAGCCGGTGGTGCGCAAAGGAAAGCTGAAACAAGGGGTCACCGGGGGCGTCTTCGGTAAAGGGATGAGCTTTGACGACCAGTGCCGCCATGCCGCTCGCCTCGGCGTGCAGGGGTTCGATCTGAAAGGACCCGCCGACTGGCCTACCATGCAGAAATACGGGCTGGTTCCTTCCATGGTTCCCGGCGGTGGCGGAACTATTCCCGATGCGCTAAACCGTGTGGAAAACCACGAACGCATTGAGAAGCTGATGCGGGAGATGATCGACACTTGTGCCAAAGCGGGTGCTCCGAACCTGATCACGTTTTCCGGAAATCGCAAGGGCCAACCCAATGAGCAAGGTCTTGAAAACTGCGTGAAGTTTCTGAATAAGGTCAAGGCGCAGGCCGAGGACAAGGGCGTCACCATCTGCATGGAGTACCTGAACAGCAAGGTGAACCATCCGGATTACCAGTTCGATCACACCGGATACGGCGTGGAAGTTTGCAAGCGGGTAAACTCTCCGCGGGTGAAGCTGCTTTATGACATGTATCACGTGCAGATCATGGAAGGCGACATCATCCGGTCGGTCCGCGCCAACATTCAATACATCGGCCATTTTCACACCGCCGGAAATCCAGGGCGGCACGAAATGGACAACACACAGGAGATGAATTATTACGGCATCGTCAAGGCGATCGCCGATCTCAATTACACCGGATTCATCTCGCACGAGTATTCACCGGTACACGATCCGCTTACGTCTCTAGAAGAAACTCTGCGGATGTTTGACGTCGCGTAGAGGTCTGAATGCCGGAACCCTCCACCGAACGGCAAACCGATCACAGCGCCTACCTTCCTCTCCTGAACACGGAGAGCAAGCACCAGCGGAAAGGGTTTAACCGCTGGCTCTTCACCGGTGGCCGGTTGGATTTCTCCGAGCACCCGGATGTCCCCACGCATCCGTGGTACACCGTGCTTTGGCTTACCGGCGTCGATTACTTTTCCACTCTCGGTTATCAGCCCGGCATTGCATTGCTGGCCGCCGGCGCCATCTCTCCCTTCGCCACAGCCATTCTCATCCTGGTTACGCTTTGTTGCGCGCTTCCCATTTATGCGCAGGTAGCCGGCCGTTCCTATGTAGGGCAGGGATCCATTGCCATGCTGGAGAACCTGCTGCAAGGCTGGTCTGGGCGCATATTCGTCCTCGTCTTGCTCGGCTTTGCCGCAACCGACTTCGTCATCACCATGACGTTGTCCGCAGCGGACGCCGCCAAGCACGCCATCGAAAATCCCTTTCTGCATCCGTTCGTCGGCGATGCCTCAATGGCTATCACCATCACGCTTTTGTTTCTGCTAGCGCTGGTATTTCTGAAAGGCTTCAGCGAGGCTATCGAATTTGCCACAGCCGTTGCGGTTCCTTATCTGCTGCTGAATGTTGTCGTTCTCGCGCGGTGTCTCTTTGAGGTGTTTCACCGCCCCGAACTAATCCAGAACTGGAAAACGACGCTGGAAATGCGGGGCGATTGGACGGCCATCGCCATCGCATCCGGTTTGATCTTCCCCAGACTCGCTCTTGGACTTAGCGGATTTGAAACCGGTGTTTCCGTGATGCCGCTGATTCGTGGCGGACCGGAAGACGAAAGGGAAGGACCACCGCAGGGCCGCATCGCGAATACTCGGAAGTTGCTCGCCGCGGCTGCGCTCATTATGAGCGTGATGCTGCTGGTTTCCAGCTTCGTCACCACCCTCCTGATTCCGGAGGCGGCCTATCGAATCGGAGGCAAGGCCAGCGGCCGCGCCATCGCTTACCTGGCGCATGAATTGATGGGGAACGTGTTCGGCAGCATCTATGATATTTCCACCGTCTTCATTCTGTGGTTTGCCGGCGCGTCGGCCATGGCCGGGCTGCTGCACCTGATTCCACGCTATTTGCCCCGGTTGGGTATGGCTCCGAATTGGGTAGCGTTCCCCAGGCCGCTTGTGATATTTCTCTTCGCGGTGAATATTCTGGTGACCCTTGCGTTCCGGGCAAATGTGGAAGCCCAGGGCGGAGCTTACGCCACCGGCGTTTTGGTGCTGATGCTATCGGCCGCCATCGCCGCGGCGCTTTCTCTCTGGAAGGAGCACCGCCGTGCCTTGAGCGCATACTGTTGGCTGGTGGCGGCGATCTTCGCTTACACCACGGTCGATAACGTCATCGAGCGTCCCGACGGCATCATCATCGCCAGCATTTTCATCTTTGCAACCATGCTCGTCAGCGCCGTTAGCCGTTACTTTCGCGCTACGGAACTCCGCGTTTCGGCGATCAGCTTTCACGGAAAAGATTCGGAACGGCTCTGGAAAGAAATCACTGGCAAAAAGGTGGACCTGGTCCCCATGGTTTCTTCCGTCCCCGCAGCGAGGGCCCGGAAGCTGAAAGAGATTCGCCGTTACTACCAAACCAAGGATCGTGCGGCTTTCGTTCACGTTGGTTTGCTGGATAACCGGAGCGAATTCTTCGCGCCTCTGCATATAAGAGTCACGGAGGAAAATGAGAATTACGTCATTGAAGTGTCACAGGCCATTGCGATCGCAAACACCATCGCCTACATTAGTGAACTGATCGATCCTTGCAGTATTTTCCTCGGACTCACGCGTAAGAATCCAATGAATCAAGCTCTCCGCTTTCTGTTGTTCGGGGAAGGGGAGACCGGGACGTTGGTGTACAAAATTCTGCTTCGCTATTGGGAATGGACGCCGGAAGACGACGTCCGGCCCTTAATATTCATGATGAGCGACTAAGTCAAGCGTCTTTCAAACTGCTGTAGAACCCGGCGGCGCTCATCCCGTTAATGGCTTCCGGTGTGGACATCACAGCTTTCCACACCGATTCCGTACGCAAATTCTCCGCCATCAGCAGCATGATTCCCAGATCGATGCCAATGACGTCCGGGCTGTACCACTGTTCCTGCGGATGAAACGCGTCTACAAAACCGTATTGGTTCCAAACCTTCTTGCCATACCGGCCGAGCATCGTTTCCAATACCCGGCTACATTCGTCCGGCAGGAAGACCAACGATCCTCCGGCCGCGCAAGGAACGAGCGTGCCGTCTACCTGACCGGCCTCCCCTGGGCCACCCCAGGCCATGTATCCCTCGCGGCCTTCTGACGCGGTTACACCCCACATATCGTCCGAAAACCAGGGGAACTTCCGTGCCAATCCAATGCAAAACTGCCGGTGCGCCTCAGTGGCTCGCTGGGAGTTCTCGAAATAATCGGCGTATCCGTCCTGCTTGCCGCGAAAGTCAAACCAGGCGTGGGAGTATTGGTGGACAAACAACGGCGCGGTCGATTCAATGAACGGGTTGGCGTCGGCGGGCTTGCTAGGGCGCTCCCACGCATCCCAGCTCGACGCTGGAATGGGAAACGTAGTTGAGCCGATTGCCAAAAGATACATCGCCAGCAGTTCGGAATAGCTATCCCATCGGTAGGGCAAAAATCCCTTCTCCGGGGTCCAGCCGTGCGATAACGTCGGACCTCCATTCCACATCCAGCGCCAGTTTACGCGGTCCAGAATTTCAGCTGACAGCTTCCGGACGCGGCGGCTGTCGAACTGTGCCCGGCAATGCAGAACCCCGCACAACAGCCAGGCGGTGTCAATGGACGACACCTCGCAATCCCAAGCGCGCTCCCCTGTCTCCATATCGCAGAAATGG